>NZ_CP034683.1:2062500-2362500 GCF_003990335.1 Rheinheimera mangrovi
CTCCTGTGCTGACTCGCCAGTTTGCGACTCTAAATGGCAAGCCACTGTATTGGGAGTTTGGTATTGGCGTTAGCTTTTTGGATAAAAAGCGCTTTGCGGGTAAAAATTTAGGTTCTTATTACCAGTTTGAAGACAGATTAGGTTTAACCTTGGCACTGGATCCTGCGAAAAAACGCAGCCTTTCACTGCGTTATTTCCACTACTCCAATGGCGGTTTGGAAAAACCTAATCCTGGCATGGATTTTCTTAACTTATCTTATGCCTGGCGTTTTTAAATCAGGCATCAGTCAGGTTTTAGTTTTTAGGTAGGATCAGCCAGATTTTGCCATAGTGCCGCAAACTGTCACTGCGCTGCTGTGCTTCTTCGCCAATGCCCTGATAGACATCGATCCGGCCCGGCGTTTTAATAGCAGCGCCTTTATCCTGAGCCAGCATGAGTCTGAACTCATGGCCAGTTAATTCACCTTTGTCATCAAGTAGAGGCACTTGCGCCAATAGTACCGAACCCAAAGGAATAAAGGCTGGGTCCACGGCGACAGAATGCAGTGGCGTAAGAGGCACATTGGCTGCACCTACAGGCTGATCCAGGCCTGCGGAAAAGAAGGTATAGCTAGGGTTGCGGCTCATCAGCTCACGTTGTCTGTCCGGATTTTTCGCCAGCCATTCTTTAATGGCTGAGGCGGAGATGGTTTCGGCTGTGTATTCGCCCATTTCAATCAAAACTTTACCAAGGCTACGGTACGAATGGCCATTGCCACCGCCGTAACTTAGCAAATGTTGCTGGCCGTACTCATCTTCCACTACACCAGAGCCCTGCACCTGCATAAAGAAGTTGTCGACCAGACTCTTGCTGTAAAACAGCTCCAGCCCCTGACCCGCCAACGCCTGTTCGAAGTCGATTTGCTCCCGGCTTGGGTAATTCGTTAGTCCTGCAGGCTTACGATAAATAGGGTATTTGTACTCTGCATCCGCTGTGGTCCGTACTTTAAAAACCGGCACATAGTAACCGGTAAACTGCACATTACCTTTACCATCTTCACCTGCGAGCTGATGCAGAGCAAAGGCTTTGCCTCCTTCAGCTGTGGGTTGTTCTGCCCAGTGCTGTAAGTCACCAATGCTTTGTTGCAACTGGCTTTTACTGATGGTTAAACCCGGCAAGTTATGCTGCTGTGCTACTGATTTTTTATTTAAGTACTTTAGCTGCTCGTCAAGGCCTGCCAAGAACTCAGGCGTCAGCCACTGGGCTTTTAATGCAGCACCTTGCTGTACCTGGTAGGTGCCACTGAATGTTTTGGCTTTTTTATCCAGCCCATTGTTATCAAACTGATTAGACTGATGAATGCCGGAGGTTTGACTACAGGCAGATAAAAGCAGGCTTGCGATGCCAAGCCATAGAAGATGTTGTTTCATAAGCAGATAAGATTCAAAAGTAACAGACTGTGGCGGCACTCTATGTCACAGCGGTCAGACTGACAACAGTCGCTGAATATTTTTTCGGTGGATGTGGTGTAAAAACAACTATTTGATAAAAACGCTAATGCTTGTATTATCGACACTATAGGCAGACAGCTTCTGATCTGGTTTAGCAGGTAACCCAATGAAACTATGGAAAGTAAAGGTTTTGATGCTATTGACCTTGCTGTGCAGCGTTACTGCGGTGCATGCCGTGCCCAAACAGGCCGATTTGAAATTTGTGCTGTATTACCCGCAAGTACCACCTTATATGTACCAGGACGAAACAACGCAAAAAGTGGTAGGGCTGGTGCCAGAAGTATTGCAAGACTTTTTTCAGCAGCAGAATATTCGTGTGCAGTATGTGGCTGATAACAGAACCCGTGCTGAGCTCAGACTGTATCAGGGCGATGTGGATGCTATTTTGTTGGCCAAAGAATGGACCCAACACCCCGAGAAACTGCTGTTTTCTGAGCCGTTACTGGAACACCAGGACTTTTTATTTGCCCGCCAGCCGATAGCTGCACAAGGGCAGTTAGCGGACTGGGTCAAGGGTAAAGCGATTTGCACCCGTCAGTATTATATCTATGATGCCTTAAGCCCATTTTTTAAGAACAACGAAACCGCGCGGGTAGATTCTTCCAGTGAGTTGACTCAACTGAAAATGTTACTCAATGGCCGCTGCGATTTTGCCTTTATGAACGAGCACGTTGCGAACTGGCTGATGTACCATCATTTTCCTGATCAACAGTTATACCGATCAGCCGAGGGTTTTGGTCCAGTGGGCTTAACTGTCGCTTTTCATCCGCGCTGGGAATCTCAGTTGGCTGCTTTTAATCAGTATTTGCGTGAACAACGTCAGCAAGGCACCATAGCCCAGTGGCTGAAATTTTATGTCACAAAATCCTGAATCTGCCACTCACTACACTAGTGTCTGCTGAACTTGCCAGTTGATTCAGTCCTGACACTGTTTTAGATCAAATCAAACCAGTCTTATCTCCTTCATACTTCGTATGCTTACAGACCAGAGGGCAGAACACTCTGGTGCAGCTTATAAAATGACGGAGTAACAAGATGGGAAATTTAGACAGACGTAATTTTTTAAAGCTATCGGCTTCGACTTTAGTGGGTTTCACCTTAGGTGGAACCGCTTTGCATGCGGTAGCGCAAGAGCAAGTAAAGGCTGATGATCCAATGGCCGTGGCGATGAAGTATGTGGATAAATCAGCGGTAGCTGGAGCCAACTGTGCTAATTGCATGCAGGTCCAGGGCAAAGACGGAGAAAAGCTAAGAGGTTGTAATATCTTCCCTGGCAAACTGGTCAATGCTGAAGGCTGGTGTGCTGCCTGGGCGAAAAAAGCCTAAGCAGGGGTTTGGCTGTTCAACCACAAACAAGCCGGTTTCATCCTACTGGCTTGTTTATGCTTTGTGTTATTCAAGTTTCTATTCATAGCAGCCAATTACAAGCTGTTTTGTCGTTAACATTCGAAAATATGCACTGTTTCCTCCGTTTAAATCAGTTTTTTTCTTAAAGTGACTCGTTTTAGAATCAAAGCTGATACCAACTGCCATGTAGTCACTATGCATATGATGAACAATTCCGCTACTCACTACGGTTATGTCGCCAGGGCTTTGCACTGGAGCACCGCTTTACTTTTTTTGCTGGCTTATGCGGCAGTGTATTACCGGCAGTGGTTTACTGAAGAAAAAACTGACCTGAACTGGACGGCGTTGCAACTGCATTTATCTTTTGGCATGACCATCGGAGTGTTGGTGTTATTGCGGGTGTACTGGCGACTGACCACTACTCAACCTGCGCCTGAGCCGGCATCTGCCTTAATGCACAAGGCCGCTCATTATGGCCATTTAGCGCTTTATGCGGTATTGATCATTATGCCTTTGACCGGCTATCTTGGAACCGGAGTCGCAACCGAATTTTTCTTCTGGTTTGATATCCCTAAATTTGCGGATACCTGGCTTTTTCAGTCAGTGATCCAACATGGATTGGGGCTCAGCTTTGAACAATTCGAAGCTCCTATAGATTTTATTCACAAGCAAGGTGGAGCTTATCTGGTGTGGCTACTTATTTTGGGACACGCTGCTGCCGCTTTGTATCATCATATTCATCTGAAAGACCGGACTTTACTTAAAATGCTACCCCCAGGTTAACAAGGGGAATGTTGAGTGCCCACACTGGTATCAGTTGCTGTATGCCGTTAAGATAACAGGACTTTTTTTCGCCATACCAGAAATGGATATGGATTGGGGTACGGTATGGCTTCTTGGGTAAGCACTTTATTAGATTCTGCGATTGGACGCTGGTGTGGTGTGCCACAAGCCGCTGCTTTACTGCGGCCTGCGGGTGAATCCCAGTGTTTTAAAGGAACTGTATTAGTCTGCGGTAAAGCGTCTGAACACAGCGTATTATTGCGCCAGCATCTAAGTTGTTTGCCTGATGTTGCTTTTGTGGAGGGGGCCGATACGCCACTCCAGGCCATTATTTTTGATGGCACTGAACTGCAAAGTACCACTGAACTGGATTTACTTTGGCAGCAATTGCATAACCTTTTACCTCGTTTGGACATTAATGGACGTTTAATTCTGTTGGCCCGTACCCTTGCTGACGCGTCAAACGCCGATGCTGCCGCTGCATCAGCAGCTTTATCAGGCTTTACCCGCTCCATTGCAAAAGAACTTGGTCGTTTTGGCAGTACTGCAAACTTATTATCATTAGACTATGGCGTGCAGCAAAGCCTGGTCCCAGTGGCAGAATTTTTCCTGTCCAAAGCATCAGCTTACATCACAGGGCAGGTTGTGCCTGTGCGTCGTGCCAGGGTAAAAATCAGCGAATGGCAAAAGCCACTTCAAGGCAAAACCGCTTTAGTTACAGGTGCGGCCCGGGGCATTGGTGCTGCTATCGCTAAAACCCTGACAGAGCAGGGCGCTACTGTAATAGGGCTGGATATTCCACAAGCGGAACACGCTTTGGTTGCCTTGATGCAGCAGTTAGAGGGAAAACCTCTGCTACTGGATATTAGTCAGGCAAACAGCGCAGAAATAATCAGTGATTGGCTGACACAACAAGGAATAAAGTTGGATATTCTGGTGCATAACGCCGGTATTACCCGCGATAAATTATTCCATCGTATGACGGAAGCACAGTGGACTCAAACTCTGGAGATCAATCTGCGAGCTGTACAGCGGATCAACGCATTTCTGCTTGAACGTCAGCAAATTCAACAAAATGGCCGCGTGGTGCTACTCTCTTCCATGAATGGGTTAGCAGGACAAAAAGGCCAGACCAACTACGCCAGTTCAAAAGCAGCCTTGGTCGGGTATTGCCAGTTTATGGCAACTCAAGATCACCGGGGTATTACCTTTAACGCAATAGCCCCTGGTTTTATCGAAACTCAAATGACTGCAGCCATGCCTGCAATTCCACGTGAAGTTGGGCGCAGACTTAATTCGCTGCATCAGGCCGGGTTACCTGAAGATGTAGCCCAGGCTGTGGCTTTTTTTGCCAGACCGGACGCAGCGGGATTAAATGGCTCTGTGCTGCGGGTCTGTGGTCAGTGTTTTATTGGCGCCTGAGTTATGCTCCCCGAATGCTTTTGCGCCTGAACCCTTGGCACCGCCGCCAACAGAAGCTGTAGCCCAAACATCTGGAGGCATCCAGGCTTTTTTCCATGGCATAAATTGTTCAGCTGGCATAGGGCGGGCTATGCCGTACCCCTGGGCAAAAGTACAACCCAATTGCAGCAGCATCTCCCCGTGTTCGGTTGTTTCAACCCCTTCGGCAACAATTTCACGTTTGAACTCGTTAGCCAGTACAATGATACCTTTGAGAATAGCCAAATCGTCCGGGTCAACCAGCATATCGCGAACAAAGCTCTGGTCGATTTTCAGCACTGTCGCAGGCAGACGTTTTAAATAGGTTAAAGACGAATAGCCGGTACCAAAATCGTCAAGTGCAAAACTGACGCCGCTGCGGATACAGGCTTGCATTACAGCCTGAACATGGGTTAAGTCATTCAGCGCACTGGTTTCCAGTATTTCCAGCTGCAATAATGACGCCGGAACGTCCGAATAAAAATGCAGTAACAATTGCAGACGATTGACAAAATCCAGCTGCTGCAGGTGATAGGCAGAAATATTCACACTGACAGGTATAGTCATGCCCTGACGTTGCCATTCAGCCAACTGACGTAATGCCTCTTCGATAACCCAATATCCTAACTCCACACCCAGACTATGCTGTTCTATAGCGGGTAAAAATAGGCCAGGAGCGACCATGCCTTTTTGTGGGTGCAGCCAGCGGATCAAGGCTTCTGCGCCTACCACTTCACCCGTATGCATATTCACTTTGGGCTGATAAAACAACCTGAACTGCTTTTGAACCAGCCCTTGCCGGATTTCCACTATGGTTTCCTGATGGCCACGCAGGCTTCTGGCGTAATCTGTATCAAACAAATGGCAACGGTTTTTGCCATCCTGTTTAGCCTGATACATCGCATGATCGGCCTGACGAATCAATTGTTCAGCTTCAGTGGCATCAGTCTGAGGATAAAAGGTTAATCCGATGCTGGCAGACACAGACAGCATCCATTCGTCAATTTTCACTGGCTTAGCCACGACATCCAATAGCTGCTGTATTTTTGCAAGGCCTGCTTTTTTATCGACCAGTTGCGGCAACAGCACCACAAATTCGTCGCCACCTATACGAGCCAGCAATTCAGCATCGCTAAGCTGGGTTTGTAAACGTTCAGAGAGGGCAATTAAAAATTGATCGCCTGTTTCGTGACCGTGGCGGTCATTAATTTCTTTAAAGCCATCCAGATCCAGATAGGCAACAGCTAGCATCTGTTCAGCGGTAGACTTTTTCAGCAGCAGCTGCAGTTGCTGGGTTAACGCGCTGCGGTTAGGCAAACCAGTCATGGCATCGTACAGCGCTATTTTTTCAAGGTGTTGTTGTTGCTGATACTGATTGGTGATATCAGAAAACAGACCCACATAATGCTGTACCTGACCTTTGTCATCCAGCACAGCACTTAAGGTGAGACTCTGAAAATAATCTTCGCCTGATGCTTTACGGCTCCAGAGTTCACCTGACCAGAATCCCTGCTGTTGTAAATTTTGCCACATGCTACTGAAGGTGAGCTCATCCTGATGCTCCGATTGCAATAAGCGTGGGGTACAGCCTATGGCCTGCTTCGCACTGTACCCCGTGATCTCGGTAAAAGCCTGGTTTACATCAATCATCACACCTAATGGGTCTGTGATCATAATACCTTCCCGGGCATGAGTGAACACGCTGGCGGATAATCGCAATTTATTGTCTGCCGTATGCTCCAACGTAATATCGCGGGATAAACCGACAGTGCCGACATATTCTCCGTCGACCAGGACCGGTGCTTTATAAGTTTCAAACCAGCGTGTTTGCGTATCCACTTTATGCTGAGACTGGATCACCTGAGGCTGGCCACAAGCAAGTACTTGTTTATCGTGGACCACATGACTGAGTGCTGACTGAGCATCAAAGAGTTCCGCATCTGTTTTGCCGACCAGCAGGCTGGTATCCCGGTGCTGAAACTGCTCAGCAAATTTTTGGTTTACTTCCAGATAGCGGCCATGAATATCTTTTAACCAAACGACAAAAGGAATGCTGTCAATCAGAGTGCGTTGATACTGTTCTTTTTGCTGCAGCGTATGGATCAGGCTTTGACGCTCCTGAATCGAGCTGTTCAGACGAAGCTGGGTTGCACCCAACCAGCTCATAATACTGCCGGGTTTAGCTTTACGCAGCTCAGTACTCTGCAATACTTCACCGCGGCCCATGGCTTTGATTTGTTCGTATAAAAGACCAACGGATGCGCCCAAAATACTGTTGTGCACTCGTTTAATATCCCAGAGTGAATAAAACAACAGCAAGCCGGACAGAATAAACAAAATACGCATCACCAGAGCGTAAAACATCGCATTCTCTACCTCGTCTGCGGTGCGTTGGTCTACCAGACTATAAACGGTTGCTATGGGCTGCATAATAGCAATTTTGGCGTTGTGGTAGCTTTGATCAAAAACGGCAAGCAAGGCCTGTTGTTTGTTTTCAGCTTTTTGTGCTGGATCGGTTTCTGGCCGTTCCAACAATTGCATGGCTTTTTGCTCTTTGACCGCCAGCACATCAGATTGAACTTTAGCATCCCGTAACGCGGCCATTTCTGCTGTGGTAAAACCAGAGGCTTTCATTAAATCCAGCAAGGCGATGCGCGCCCCTGCAGGGCGGGGCCTGTTGTTTTCTTCATCCACTAAGTCCCAGTACACCTGATGGTAATTAATAGGGCGTGCTGCCTGACCATTGCGTATGGCAATAATTTCGTTGAAGTGATTTTTGTAGCGATGTTCACCTGTGGCAATGTAGCTTCGTACCATTCGGGTTAAATCATCAGAGGACTGCCTCAACTCACCTATTACTTTGAGTGAATACACCCGCTGGTCATTGGCGGTATCAATACGTTTTTCTGCGTAGACATAAGCAATAAAAATGGCGCTAAAGGTCAATAGCAATGCAAAGGCCGCCCAAAAACGCAGCGTAAGTTCAGAAGTGGTGTAACGCCTTACCTGCACAAAAACTCCTGCTCTTTATGCTATTCAACCCGAGAATAGGAGAGTTGAAAATACCTGTTTACTTTGACTCAATAGTTATTGAGCCGGATAACGAAAGCAAGCTGTTGAGTTCAGTTTTTGCAGTTTTATTTATGGAAATTTAGATAAAACATTCAAATATTGCTAACACTTTGTTTTTTCAGTGAACCTCTATTAGTCTTAGCTGGTCAATACGTTCAATACACTGAATTAAAACAGGTGGTTGTGTGATGGATAAGTACCAGACTTTTTATCAACCGAATCCAGAAATTCTGGAATTAGTGCAACGGATTGAGCAACAACTGTCGCAATGGTCAGTTCTGGTTGCCTCTTTGTCGTCTCAGCAACGTCTGGTGCTGCAACACCGGGCTTTGCATGCCAGCCTGGCTTTGGATCACAACTCTCTGTCTTTAGTGCAATTACAGGAGCTTGCGGCGGGTAAACGAGTGGTCGCTCTGGTACATGATATACAGCAGGCAAATAATGCATTGACCTTGTATCAACAATTGGCAAGTCTGGACCCTTATCAAAGTGCTGATTTGCAGCGAGCTCATGCCGCCTTTATGTCCTCCGTTGTATCGGATGCGGGCCAGTACAGGTTGCAGGGAGCTGGTGTTTACGAAGGGCATAAATTAGTCCATATGCCACCGCCGCCGGGAAACGTCAGTGCATTAGTAGATTCACTCTGCCATAAATTGCAGCACGAACCCATCCATCCTTTATTGGCGTCCTGCCTGATGCATTATCAATTGGCCTTTATTCATCCATTCAGTGATGGCAATGGCCGTTTATGCCGGTTGTGGCAGCAATTGATATTAGCTTCATGGCAAAGCACTTTTGCGTTTCTGCCTTTTACCGCAGTGCTCAAAGACAAAGCCCGCGATTACTATAAGACACTGAGGCAGTCTGTGCCCAAGTATGACGCAACTGCGTTTATATTGTTTATGTTGCGCTCTATACAAGAGTGTCTGAGCGTCGAAACCGCTCAGTTTGACCACGGTGAACTCAGTCAGGTTGCGGTATTACCAGACCAGCCTTTGGTTGACCTCGCACAATTTGTGCAGTTAAAAGCACAAAAAGTGAAAAATAAAACCTCTGGACCTTGGTACAAAACCGAAGATCAGATCTTAAAAAAGCTCAAAAAAGACAACAGACTCAGCGCCAAAACTCTGGCTGATGAACTGGGATTGAGCTCAAGAGCGATAGAAAAACAACTGGCTAAACTTAAAGCCGAAGGCAAGTTGCTTCGAACCGGACCAGCAAAAGGCGGGCGCTGGCAGGTTGTTGCCTGAGCGCATAAGCGCTGAATTTTTGCTGAGCTTCAGCCATTGACAGCATTTTTTATACTTTTGGTCGGTTTTGTCATCTGACTGCAAGCGGGGCTCAGTACACTGGCTTTTTTTGTCTGAACAGGATGCTCTGGTGCGTAGTTTTTTTCTGGTTTTGTTTTGTCTGATATTTAGTCTGGAGCTTCACAGTGCGCCATCAAAGTCGCAGCAACAGGCACAGAGCCTGTTACTGATATCGATTGACGGTTTTGCTCAACACTATATGCAGCGCTATAAAGCGCCCACTTTAAATCGACTTGCACAAGGTGGTGTAGCAGCCGTAAGTATGCAGCCGGCATTTCCTACCAAAACCTTTCCCAACCATTACAGCATTGCCACAGGTTTGTATCCGGCTAATCATGGCATAGTTGAAAACAACATCTACGATGCGGATTTTGATGCTGTATTTCGCATGAGCAAACCGGAGGAAGTGACCAACGGCCGCTGGTGGTTAGGTGAGCCTGTTTGGGTTACAGCTGAGAAGCAGGGTGTTAAAACCGGCACCTATTTTTTTCCGGGATCAGAAGCTGCAATTAAAGGTGTACGGCCAGGCCTGTGGCAAGCCTATGACGGATCGGTCAGCAATGTCGACAGAGTAAAGTCGGTACTGGCCTGGCTGGATTTGCCTGTAGAAAAACGCCCACAATTACTCACTTTGTATTTCAGTGCTGTGGATGATGCGGGTCATGCTTATGGTCCGGATTCTGTACAAGTAGCTGAAGCTATTGCGCAAGTAGATCAGGCGCTGTCTGTTCTGGTCGCCGGGCTGGAGCAACGAGGGCTACTTAACAGTATTAATCTATTACTGGTGTCCGATCATGGGATGGTTAAAGTACCTCAGCAGCAGGTGATTACACTGGACCAGTTGTTTGACGAAAAGAAGGCCGCTTTGGTGTTGTGGACCCCTGAGATAGTCTCTATTTTCCCTAAAGCCGGTGAATTGGAGCCGATTTATCAACAGCTCAAAACCTCCTTGCCATCTCAAGCCACTGTCTATAAAAAGTCGGAGTTACCAGAACGCTGGCACTACCAGAACAGCAAACGTATAGCCCCTTTGCTGGTGGTGCCTGAACCTGGCTGGCGCTTAATGCAAAAACATAAACAGCAAGAGTGGCTGAAAAAAACTGGACTAAATGCTGTCACAGGCAGCCATGGCTATGACAACAATACTCCGGCTATGCAGGCTATTTTTGTCGGGCACGGCCCGGCCTTTGCGCCAGGCAGTCAGATCCCTGCCTTTGCCAATGTTGAATTGTATAACCTGATGTGCCGGATTTTAGGCATCGAGCCTGCTCCTAATGATGGCAATCCGGATTGGGTGAACTCGGTTTATCAGGCAAATTAAAGCTGCTTTGTCATAAAATGCTTGCAGCCGGTGAAAGGGTAGTTTGGCTGAGTCCACTCTACCCGGTAACCATGCAGCTGATAAAAAGGCCTGGCCTGAAAATCCAGGGTGTCGAGGATCACAAAGCTGCAACCACGCTCTTTTGCTATACGCTCTGCTTCAGCCAACAACTTCGATCCTACTCCTTTTCCTCGCACGCTTTCGTCTAACCACAAGGATTCCAGGTAGAACCAATGACCAAAAGTTCGTCCTGCCAAAGCAGCAAGCAGCTCGCCACTTTCATTCTCAAGTTTTAACCCCAGTTGCTGCCGCTTTGATACATCCCAGTGCAAGGCATTAAATTCTGCAATTTTTTGTTTTGCTAATTCGGCAAATTCTTGGGTATGGATAGGGGTAAACATAAAAGCTCCGGTGCTTTGGATAGTGAGGCAGAATATATCACTGAAATCAGTGTTATATGAGCCACCTCCGCTGCTTTTGGGCCTGCCATGGCCTCAGGCGTTTAAAATAACAGCAAACAGGCCAGCTTTTAAAAAAAGTACTTGCAAGCAAAGCATCGGCTGCATAACATAGCGCCCGTTGTCGCAGCAAAGTGATAACAACTTCTCAAAATGCGTCCTTAGCTCAGTTGGTTAGAGCACCACCTTGACATGGTGGGGGTCGGTGGTTCGAATCCACTAGGACGCACCAAATCTTCCTCTGTCGAAACCCTTGTAAAATAAAACTTTATTCTCAAAAAAACCAATAAAGATACCCCAAATAAAAACTTTAAATTCGTTCGTTTTTTTCGTCTTTGACCAAACGGTGACCAAACGGTGACCAAACGGTGACCAAACGGTGACCACGACTTTAAAAAAATCTCCTGACTATTATCTTTTTTTGACCCCTATACCTTTTTCCTTAAAAAGGTATATGTCATTTCGGTGACCAAAAAAACAGGATAAACGTCATTTTGATATCTGTAAGCTATTGATTTTATTGAGTTACCATTAATGGGTAAAATTGCTGTGGTCACCGAAAAAATTGGGATAAACGTCAAAAGTGGTTGTCTATTGAACGATTTGTGTGTTTTAGGAACGGTCAGGACTGTTCTGGATGACATTGAAATTACCCAATTACAGCTGTTCTGCCTAATCAGTTCAAAGGCTTTCCAACACCGTCTTGCCAGGTTGCCCCTCTATTGAATACACTGGAACCAAGCGAGTCGTCAGTATGAACCTTTGTCTTCTGGCAGGAAGGGATAAAGTGATTTACTGACGGCTTCGTTTGTTTAAATTAAAGTAATTCAAATAGACAAATCAAAACAATCAAAAACTAATTAACGCTTTCACTAAGTGGTGTATGGAGGCCTTTGATCATCGCCGTCAATAATTTACCTACAGTTTTAACCTCTTGATGAAGTGAATGATCATCCTGAACCAGCAGCATTTTCAGTTTATGCTTTCTGGCCCAAGCGATAACTTGTTCAACTGGAACAACCTCATCGTCCCAACCATGCACTACTGCAATATCGTGGGCAACTGGTGTAGGGCTCAAATTTGGATAGCCAGTAAGTCCAATAGCTGGCGCCATCAATAAAAGGCCATCTGGTTGAAGTACTTCCGATGCTTGAGAACTAACATAGCCGCCCATACTGGAACCGACCAAGATTAGTCCTTTATGTGCCGGTAACTCAGTCTTAACTAAAATAGTCACACGTTCAGCAGGATCCTGAGTTTGGGTGTAATCGATACTGATGGTGTTGGCACCATCTTTTTCTGCTATTTGCCGCAACTGTAAAATTTTACGACTAGCAGGCCCACTTTCTTTACCGTGGCTAAAAATTACCAGTGGTTTAAGTTCCATTAGTTGAAAGTTCCTTAACAAAGCGCTTTTTTAATCTGGCTTAACATTACAGGTAATTGTTTAGCAACCCAAGTGCCGAAACAAGAAAAGTTCCCAGTTGACAAATGTAAACAATCGCATATTTTGGTTCAGTGGTCTCAGGATGTACAGGAGTAGAGATGCCGACCTTAACTCAGGAACTAAAACGAAGTAACAGAAAGCTGTTGTCTTCTCTGGATATATACAGCCAACTGAAAGCAATGGCTCGAAACACCAAGGAAAAGTTTGTTGAAGGCGAGTTAGAACATCACTCAACCACCGCTTTAGTGCATGAAGTCTACCTAAAGCTCAGTCAAAGCAGTACTCAGCTACTGACAGATGATCAGAAAGAACTGCTCAAACAACTTGCTCAAGCGGTCCGTTCAGTGGTGATTGACCTTCTGAGAAAACAGCGTTCACAAAAGCGAAGCAACGGTGGTTTTGAGCCAGAACCAGAACAAGGGCTGGATGCAGACACATTACTGAAAATTGACAGTATCATTCAGCACATGGAGCACGAGTTTCCTGAGCAAGCTCAGGCAGCGGTTTTATATCATTTCAATAGTATGAAAGTACCTCATATCGCATCAGTGCTGAATTTATCTGAACCCACGGTTTACAGCTACCTGAACTTTTTTAAGCGTTATGTGCAGGTCGAATTAGCCCAATAAAACACAGCTCATCACATTCGTAAGGGAATACCAATACTAATGAACTTATACGAAGCCTTCGCAGACGCTATTGCGTTGCCTACAGCCGAACAACAGCAGCAGTTTCTGGTTATGCTGCATGAACAATCCAAAGAACTCGCACAACAATTGGCGCAGATGCTAAAAGCCGCAGCGGATGCCGGTGAGCATACCCTTGGAGTGAAACACATCATGGCAAACACTGCTGCGAAGTGGTGTGCTGCTGATTTTTCCGCTCAATTAAGCGGTATGCAGTTAGATGTGTGGCGACTGGATCAACTGCTGGCGCAAGGTGGTATGAGTGCGGTTTATCTGGCATCCAGACAGGATGGACAGTTTGAACAGCAAGTCGCTATTAAGGTTCTGAATCCGCTGATTTATCCGGTTTCACCGCAAACCAAAGCCTTTGACGAAGCAGGCTTATGTGCCCGTTTACATCATAAAGCTATCACGACCATCCTGGATGCCGGAGTGGTAAGCTTTAACGACGGGCAGGCACATTATATTGTTATGGAGTATGTTGATGGTCAGCCGCTATCAGACTGGTTGACACAAAAAAAGCCAGATATTACTAAGCTGCTGGTATTGATTACTGAGTTATGTGATGCGTTGCATTTTGCCCATACGCATCAGGTGATCCATGCCGATTTAAAACCTGCCAATATTCTGGTAGATACTCAGGGCCATGCCCGCTTAATTGACTTTGGTATTTCGCAACTTCAGCACAATGAACAGGGTACTGATGAGCAGGTGCAGCTTTACGTTAGGGCTTTATCATGTGGATTTGCCAGCCCCGAACAAATGAAAGGTGAAGCTTTAAGCACTTTATCTGACCTTTTTAGTTTGGGCAAAGTGCTGGAACACGCCCTTACTGCCATTGCACCTGAGCTGCCAAAACATAACAAGTTGTACTACCGGGAATTACAGGCCATTATCCACAAAGCGACAGCGATAGAACCGTCTCAGCGTTACTTGTCGATCAGGGACTTGCAGCAGGATATAACAGCAGTACTGCAAAAAAGACCAGTGACAGCCATAAAATCCTCTGGCTTATACAGGTTGCATAAGTTTGTATTGCGCCAACCCTGGTTAACTGCTTTAGCAACAACCTTAGTTACAGCCGCCATTGGATTCGGCCTGACGTTGTGGCAACACAACAAAGTACTGCAACAAGAGCGACAAATGGCAGATCAGGTTGCGGATTTTATGGTTGAGGTATTTAAAGCGGCTGATCCTGAATCCTATGACAGCAACCCAATCAGTGCTCAGGATTTGTTGTTAACCGCCAAAAACAAGCTGCAAACATTAAATGCATCCGAACAAGTGTTGCACAGATTGCAGTTGCAACTGGCGTCAGCACTGCATGGCGTGGGTGAATATAAGCATTCCCTCGATTTGCTTGAACAAATACCAAACAGCAGCAGTTTATATGTGAACAAACATCTGCTGACTGTTTCGGTAAAGCTTGACCAAAGTGAGTTAGAACCAGCTTTAGCTTTGTTACAGCAATTAAATCCAGAACAACTAAGCGAACATTCGCGTCTGAAGTATTACCTGTATCAGGCCAATATTGCTCACTTCAACAGTGAATATCAGCAATCTTTGGACTGGTTAAAGCAAGCAGAGCAAATCGCCCGTCAAATGCCTCAATATTCAGATTTAGTGACTATTAAAAACTATGAAGTGGCCAATTATATTCAGCTTGGAAATGCAGCGATGCAATTGCAGGCAGCAAAAGAAGCGGAAGTGATCGCCAAAACTCACTTTGGTGAAAGTTCAGGGGAACTGATTACAGCGCTGCATAGTTTACAAAACGCTTTAGCTTCCAATGAAGACTATGAAGAATCTGGAGTGGTTCTTGAAAACGTATTGCGGCTTAAAAAACAGATTTACCCCAAAGATCATCCCACCATAGCAATGGCTCTGAATGAATTGGGGAGCAATTACGCCAGTCTGGAGCAATATGACAAGGCGGTTGAGCAGCATCAGCAGGCTATTCAGATGATCGAAGGGCGTTTTGGCCAGAAACACATTGACTATATTTATGGCAATGCTTATTTGGGAAACGCTTATGGGTTTTTACAACAGCATGAACAAGCCATTGCCGCTCATCAATTAAGTTACAGTGCCAGCGAGAAATTTTTGGGACCAGATAATCTGGTTACGCTGAACGCGCTGAATAATCTTGGTCGTGCTTTTCATGAAAAAGGAGATCATCAAAAGGCCAAAACGCTAGTAGAAACTGGCCTGGAAATGGCGCGTAAACAGTTTGATGAAGACTCACTGCGGTTGGCGTTATTTAAGGCTACTTATGGCAGCATATTGCTGGCACTTAACGATGTAGCCGGAGCACAGCTCAATCTGGAACAAGCGTTGACTGTGATGAAAAATACGCTTGGCGAAGCTCATACCCGTTACCAGCGTACTTTTGAGAAATACAAGCAAGCGCAGCAATTGAGTAATGGCTAAAAATAACGGCCCCAGCAGTTTGGCCTTTATTAGTAGCAACAACCTAAGAGCAGTTTCAATGAAAAGAATAGGCATAGTGGAAGACGAAGCTGAATTTGCTCAGTGGCTAAAAGCTGCGCTGGCAGGCATTGAAGGTTATGAGTGCGTAGTTGTAGCGCATTCGCTGGCGCAAGCCAATGAACTATTAGCAACACATCCAGTAGATGTCTTGTTAGTGGACCTTGGATTGCCGGACGGTAATGGTGCGGATTTAATTTTAAAGGTTTTTAAAAAATATCCGGACACACGCTGTTGTGTGCTGAGTTCCATGGACGATGGCGAAGTTATTTTTAATGCGTTTTTTCAGGGCGCAGACGGTTTTCTGATTAAAAACACTGAAAAAACAGTACTGCTGGAAGAGCTAAAAACAACGCTCGAAGGTGGTTTTGCCAGTTCTGCACCTTTTCACCAACGGGTACTGGCTTTCGCCAAAAAAACCGCACAGTTCAGGGCTCTGCTTAGTGAAAGGGAAATGGAAATTATCCAATTATTAGCCCGGGGTTATAGCCAAAAAGAAGTGGCAGCAACCCTTGATGTGCAGGCTTCTACTGTTAATAGCCATCAAAAAAGTGTTTATACCAAACTTCATGTGAACTCATTAGCGGGCGCTACCAAGGTGCTTTCGTTGTAATGCGCCTGTGGTATCAGGGAAGTAACAAATGCTGACCAAAGCTGTTGAAAAACTGTTTTATCTGGCCGTGGTGCTGTTTAGCGCCATTTTGCTACTGATCTTATTTTTGAATGAACGTCCTTCTTTTTACCAAAAAATAGACCCTAAGGTATGCACTGAAGCAACAGCAACTTTTGATTTTAATGACAAGACCCTGGCAAAGTTAGTTGCCCCTGTGGCCAAGCCAAAGTGCAGCGACTGGAAAGCCACTGTATTGCCACTGTTCCGGCAAATGCCGGACTATGCCGAGCTGCCCCCTCAACTGCCTTTAGAAAAACTTTGGCTGCAATTTAATTATCAGGTGCCGGCAGAATTGGAGTCTGACGATGGTCTGGCACTGTACAGCACCCGTATTGTTGGGGGCATAGTGGCGCTTTATGTTGACGATAAGCTGATGTACACCAATGAAGACGACTGGCATATGCAATGGAATCAGCCATTTTTAGTCAAAATTCCAATGTATTCCGTGAAGCCGGGACACAGCATAAACATTAAACTGGCCATTCCTTACCGCCAGATAGAAGGTTATTCCATCGGTAGCTTCTATCTGGGAGAAGCAGGATTACTAAAAACCTGGCAGAGTCAGCGACAGTTTTTTTCTATTCAGTTGCCTGTTGTTTTATCCTTTTTGTTCTTCATCTTTGGTGTGGTGTCGCTATTTCTGGCGCTGTTTCAAATTGAGCGGGTAAAGAATCTGCTGTTTTTTGTCGTGGCACTGATTTATCTGGTGTGCAACATGCAATACATTTACAACGCATCGGGTGACGGGGCTATTTACTCCTGGTTTCAGTCGATCACCGACGCGTCCATCTCCTGGCTGATGGCCATCTCCGCTATTTATGCTTCGTATTATGCAAAAAGTAACTTAAGGTGGCTGGTGAATATGGCTGCAGGTTGGGCTGTTCTGATCACGGTGACAACTATGCCCGTATGGCAGGGGGCCGTTATCGGCTTTTTATTGCAACACTATGCAACTTTGCTGCTGTACATCGGTATTGTGGCTGTTATTATTTTTAAAGCGATAAAGGAAAAGAATGGTTATTTAGCCGTTATTTCTGCCTGCATCGTGATTTATCTGGCAGGTGGCGCTTACGATCTAGCCCATGTGTCGAACCAGACTGATCCTGACGGATATTACATCTTCCCGTACACAACCATTCCACTTATGTTGTTTTTTTTAGTGATGTTGCAGGTGAAATACATCAGTTCACAAAAACAGCTGTTAAAAAGCAATGAAATTATGCAGCAACGCTTAGTGGAGCAGGAGTTGAGGCTTAATGATCAGCACCAACAACTACTACAACAATCCCGCCAGATCGCAGAACAAGACGCTATTCACAAAGAGCGGGTGCGTTTAAAGCAGGATTTGCACGACGGTGTGGTGTCCAGCCTGTATTTGCTGGGTTTAAACTTACCGGAAAAACGCAGCGATATGCAGCAAGCCCTGCAAGAGCTAGCTGACGACATTCAGTGTGTAGTGTTGTCACTGCAACAAGAAGCCAGCCTAAACGATGCACTGGCAGCGTACCGTAGTCGAATTAACGGGCGTTTGACTGGAACAGGCATAGAACTGGTTTGGCAAGTTGAGGATCTCAGTCAACTCAATTGGCTGGAGCCGTCTGATGTTCTGAACATCTTGCGGTTGGTGCAAGAGGCAACAGGCAACGCCTTAAAGCACGCAGAGTGTACGGTGCTCACTATAGCCGCCAGAGTTAATAGCGAAGCGACAATGGTTGAGCTTAAAGTGACAGACAATGGCAAAGGTTACGACCTGAACTCCACTAGCACAGGCAATGGCAGACGCAATATGCAGCACAGAGCTCATGCCTTAGGCGCAACCCTTCAGCGTAGCTCCGGCGAGCAAGGCACTGCAGTCACAGTGCTTATTCCACTGCAAAAACCGGCCAGAGATATAACGCCAGTGTAAGTCTTGGAATTTTCTTCTTAAAAACAGCAGTACCCCCCTAATCTAAGGGATATCACCTCATTCCTTCCCCAAATATACTGAATTTTGTATTGGCTCGCGGTAAGTCAGGCTTTGGTATCAAAGTTTTGGTAACAAAGTTCCATCGAAAAAATATTTTTAACAACGACAGAAGAATAAGCCGCAATTACGTGCCTTGTTATTAAAGGCGAAATCACAGTGAAATACTCAGGTTAAGGCGTTGGTTCACAATCAAGGTCTGTGGTTTAAACATTGTCTATGGGGTGACAGATGCAACAAACAACCGCCAAAGAGCGAAGCTATAACAATTACAAAAGCATCTTGGTTCCTGTACTGCTAAGTATTGGACTGACGGGTTGTTTTGGGGGCAAACAAGATAATGAGCCTGAAGAGGTTACCAGCTTTAGCGTGACCGCCACCGCTGGGGCTGGAGGTAGCATTTCACCACGTAGTCGTACAGTACAAAGCGGCCAGACAACCAGTTTTACCGTCACCCCGTATACTGGCTATGGCATTGGCAGCGTAACAGGTTGTAATGGCAGTTTGAGCGGTACCACCTATACCACTGGCACAATCAATGCGGTGTGTAGCGTGCAAGCCAGCTTTACTCTGAACAGTTACAGCGTCACTGCAACATCAGGAGAGGGTGGTAGCATTAGCCCAGCGTCGCAAAGTGTAACTTATGGCGGCACTACAACTTTTACTCTTACTCCGGAAACCGGATACAGCATCAGCTCAGTGACGGGTTGTGGTGGTAGTTTAAACGGAAACATATACACCACAGGAGTTATCACTGCTAATTGTGAAATTAATGCTTCGTTTGAACTTAATAGTTTTAAAGTCACGACGCAGATTTCGGCAGGTGGCTCAATTACACCAGAAAATCCTCTGGTTAAGTATGGGGAAAAAGTCAGCTTTACTATTCAACCCGAGCCACATTTTGCAATAGATAATGTTACTGGTTGTAAAGGTACGCTCAACGGTCAGGAGTATCAAACTGATTTAATAACAGAAGCCTGTACTGTAAATGCAAGCTTTAAACAAGTGAGTCAAGGAAGCGTTGTTACAGTATATCTGGGATCATTAGCCGGAGGCACAGCTGAAATCCGTTTGCCAAACAGCACTGCAACAGAAAGCAAGGAGTTGGATGACAACGGCAGGTTTGAGTTAGTTGTTGCAGATCTTAATGCGCAGTCTGCCAACCTCAATATTTACAACTTGAAAACAAACTCTGGTCAACTTCCGGCCAATACTATCTCCGTACAGTGCCCTTTGGGGGCAAATTGCATTGTTTCGCCGTGGCAGCAACTCAGGCAGCAACTTGCCAAGCTCTATTCGGGCACTGTAGAGGAGAATCAACAACTTGCAGATCAAACCATCACGCAGATATTAGGACTTGCCAGTGCTGAAGATCCATTTGTGGCTTTTAACACCAATCAGGTTATAGATGGAATTAATAGTCAGGAGTTAGTTACGCTACTGCAAACCGCTATGACCAGCGCTGCCTTTAGCAATACGCTTGTTGCTGACATGAGCGATGGCGCCTTAGATGATGAAAACTGGAAGCAATATTTTCCAAAAGCTAACTTTAAAACTCCAGAACCTGTGGCTCATGATCCGGCAGTGGTTGCACCTATTCTGGCTGAACGAGCCACTGAATTGCCAGAAAGAACTTACCAGGTTTTTTCATTAAGCAACGATGGGCAAACCACTTCACATTTTGCCGATACTGTATACATCGAAAATTTTGCATACACCTATTCAGACTCAGAAGGCACAGCAGTTAATACGGCATTAGCTACGCCCTTGTTATATGGTTTTAATATTGGTCCATGGAAAACGCAGTTGACTGCCGAAACCACGATATTGAGGCAGATTTTTACTTCATCACTTACGCTAGCATTGTTGCCTGATACTGAAAAGTTAAAGCTGGCAAACCGCCTGGTTGGCGATCAAGAATTCATCAATGTGGTCAAGGTGTTCTCTGAACAGCTCAAAGCTGGCGAGGTGGACCCTTTTAATGAGCTAATTCAAACTAGCATTCAAGCGCTAGCTGCAGTCTCTGAACAGCAACTAACGGATGAACAGCAGCATCAACTGTCAGTTTTGGCAAGCGCTGCTGTGCAGGCAAAACCATCAGCTCAAGCCTTAGGACGTAAAGCATCAAACCAAGCAGGTGCACAAGCAGCGACCTCTGCCACAACAAAACTGAAGTTAATCCCGAATGTCTTGGACGGAACCATTACTCATGATGGCTCTGATGCCAATATTCGAATGGATGTAGAAAACAGCACCAGCCTATACTATGCCGTGCATAAAGAATCAGACCTTGATGCCTCGTTATTTTCATATTTTTGGAGCGGGGCAGCCATTGAACCTTCTAAAGGCATAGGTTTTCTCACCACGGACAAAATAACAAATTCCAGTGTCAAAACAGATACTGATATCAGTGAATACCAAACCGCAACTTATGTGTATTACAACAAAAGTGTAAATGGCCGGGTTCTGAGCGTTCCTAATCTATACAACACTATCAATATCCTTTCCATAGTTTCGGGTTCAACCGGGCTTGGCAAGTTAATGAACAACACCTTGCAACAAACTAAGTCAGCGAAGTTTATCAAACAGCACACTGATATGGCCGATAAGCTATTTGGTTTCTCTGACACAATGCTAAGCAGTACTGCGCTTGCTTGTGAATTGTATGATTTAGGTGTGGAAACTACAGGTCGATCTGAGCAACTTGCTGTCCCCGGCTTTGACGCTGCTGCCGGAGTTGATTTTTGCCTGGGGGTAAGTCGTGCCAGAAACGCGACCGAGTCACTTCGCGCTACGCTTGAATCTCTGGGCCATACTACCACAATTACCGAGCCGGATTTTTATGGCACTAGCCCATTTTCCAAAGCGACATTGTCTGTAAGTACGTTAAAAGAAGGCTTGAAGCTAGCTTTAAAAGATCCTCGCTTGCTGTTAGTAAGGCCCGAGCAACAAAGGCCAAACACCTCAGGTAGTTTTCTCGCCACTTTGGTCGGCAATTCGGCAGGAGTCTATGTAACTCAGTGGCTGTTTGAACAATGTACAGCTGCCGATGACAGTCAGCACGGTAAAGTCATTAAAACGGCACAGGGTCAACGTCAGTATTTAATTAAAGAATTGGCCAAATACGCCTATTACCGTCAGCATTACATTCAATCGTTTAACAATAATGCGGCTACATACAGCAGCATTAACCCTTACTATAAAACCAACTATGGTAATCCGGAAAGCTACTTAAAAAATGGCCTTAAACTTTATGCTAAGCAAGGTGGTACGGAATTACTTAAGTGTTCAACTGGCTTATTGGGTGAAGATTGGCTAGCAAAACTAACCACTTTTCAAGATGTAAGTGCCAAAGTTGCCAAAGCGCTGGCAGGGCAAAGCACCGATATATCTGTGTCTGAATTAGGGTCTTTTCTTGCAGTGCTTAGCACTGTAAGTGAGGAAGCTGGTTCGCAGGTTAAAGCCAAAATAGCTGAAATAATCGCCAAGCAGGCCGCTACTGCAGCTATGGGACCTTTTGGTATAGGTGTGAGACTGGCGCAAACAGGCAATGCCGCTGGTGCTATGGCATGGGATTGGGCCACTAAACCTTCAGAAATCCGTCTGCAATTTGCAAAAGTTGGCGGTCAATGGCAAGTATCCAGTGCTTTACCTGCGCTGGATCATGTCAGTTATCTGGCATTCCCCGGTAAGGGCGCAGATAGCGACAATATCAAAGGAATTATTGCTACTCATCATGCCCCGGCTCTTGGCTCTTTTTCTAGAATAGCGGCGGCAGACTCGGATTACCAGTTGGGCTATCTGTTATCCAAAGATGTAAAGATCAACCACACATTGCTCACTGCAAATACCAGTTTTAGTTATGAAAATCAGCTGTTGTTTGATAGCAACAATACAGAGTTCAAAGGGTGGCTTGAAAACTCTGATAAAGAGGCTCATTTTGATTGGGTTGTCCGTCATTGCCCTCTAACTGATGCTGGCTGTATTAGTCAAAGCAGACCCGTTGCACAGTGGCCTGTCTTTGGCAATAACAATATACACTTTAGCCTGACTCCTGAAGAGCTTGAGGACGAAATTCAAAGTTACAAGCGACAACGTGGTACGTTCTCAAAAACGGACAACCTCACAAACCCTATTCTGTGGGAGCATGCCAGCAATGCAAAAGCAGAACCTGTGGATGAACTGAGCTATGTAGATTTTACTGCCGCCTATAACAGCAAAGTAGGCGTAGGTATTGTGCAACATAAAACGCCAGGTCTGTATTTCGACAGCACCAGTGCAACTCTTGATACCTCTACCTTTGATAGCGGTAGCCATGTTTATGTCACATTAGACTATGGTTTCCAAAGTGCCGATGCCAAATCTCACAACACTGTGCTGAAAGAGCAATCTTATTTACTTAAAAATGATCATTACTCAGATGAGTTCGGTAACGCTATAACCACTACCAAACTGGTACTGAGGTTAGAACGGCCAGAAGGACAATTTAACTACTTGTGCACTAAAGATTCGATGATCGACTCTTGTGTAAACAACGCCAGTCATGCTGTTTGGGGACAAAAAGTAGTGAATGGGCCCTGGCAGAAATTAGGTGATGTGTGGCTAGGTAAAGGTGATGAACAGTCTGTTACTTTACCGGCACAAATGAACCGGATCGTACTACTGGATGCCATAACCACAGCTTATCTGAATAATACGGCAACAGATGTAGGCGTATTTCTTGGAACTCGTTTACAGCAGTATCAACAAGGACGGATGAACCTGCCTTTTTTAACCTTCACCCCAGGCGAACTGACTTTGTTTAATGTTGATTTTGAAGCAAGATCCCAGCTTCAGCTTAATGAAGACACAAGTATGTTAGCTGCCATGCTTTCCGCTAACCCAGACGCAAATCAAGTGCAGTGGTATCTGGTGAAAGGAGATGCGTGTAGTGAGGCGGTGAGTGGGGTGAACTTGCCTGATGGCGTTAAAGTGAATCAATTGGCTGAAGGCTACGAATACAAAACAAGCCGCATCAGAGGCAATGCACAGCAACTTAAAGCGACGCGCTCTGTTGACAGCTCCTGTCAGCCAGAAAGTCTGGTCGCCTCCGGTCAGGTGGGCTCTGTAAGTAAATTCCTGCAACAGAAGTGGAGTCAGGCAGTAACGGGGGAAGGGAATTATTACCTGATCCTCGCAGTACCAAATAATAGTAATTCAGGCCAGTTGGTATACCTGCGTAGTAATGTAGTAAGTCAGTTGCCAGAACTGCCAATAGAGTTATTGAGTGGCTGTGATGGCTCAGGTGCCTGTGAGTTACTGCTTAATTTTGACGATGCGTTAGCGCTTGGCAATGGCTACAGTTTTATGCTGAATATTAATGGTCAGGAATACCAACTGAACCTGCAAGAGCTGGCAAGTTTTGGCAATGAACTTTTCACTGCTAACTTAACCCGCAATGCAGATGGTCGCTTAGTATTAAAACTGCAACTGAAAAATGCTGGCAGTTATCAGTTGGAATTGCAGGTGAGCACGGCTTCAGGCTCCGTCAGTTTATTCAGTGCACAAAGTGTGCATATTCCTAAGCCAACAGTAAAAGCCAGCAAAACCAGCCTGAACCTGCAATGGGTTGACCTGAAGGCTAGTAATTACAGGGTTTATATCAGCAGTCAACAAGGTTTTGACCCGAGCAAGGTGGAAACTTATCCGGATGGCCAATCGTTCTACACTACAGATTTAACCCAGCAGATTGAGAGCTTAGAGACCGGTAAAACCTATTACCTGCGCCTGGAAGCGGTTCTGGACAATAACAGCTACTTCAGTGGGGAAATCAGTGCAGTACCTGCGGAAGTAATTACGGCCAGCGGCAAACTAAACGACACAGGTATTAGCTGGTGCGCTGATGGCGTCCAAAATAATCTGGCTTGCCCGGTAGAAGGTTATGCCGGTCAGGATGGTGAACATGGCCGCGATGCATTGGCCCGTGCTGGTCAGTTGCAAAAAGTGGGTGGCGGTGATGCTGGTTTTGACTTTACCAAACTCGATGCCAGCGGCAATGACTTGCCAGCCAGTGCGACCGAATGGAGTTGTGTGCGCGATAACCATACTGGCCTCATTTGGGAAGTAAAAACCACCGATGGCGGCCTGCGGGATATGAACCATTTTTATACATGGTATAACCCAGATAACAGCACCAATGGCGGCAGTGCTGGTACACAAAACGGCGGCAGTTGCACTGGCAGCGATTGTGATACCTATGCTTTTGTTCAAGCTGTTAATCAACAAGGCTTATGTGGCGCTAATGATTGGCGTATGCCCACCCAAAAAGAGCTATTGGGTATAGTGCATAATGGTCAGATAATGCCTGCGATAGATACCCATTATTTCCCCAATACGCCATTTGGTTGGTTCTGGTCGTTGTCGCCCTATTATTCCCATTATGAGGAATATAGTGGTGTCGCGAGGAACGTCAGTTTCACCAATGGTAGTAATGGCTTCGGCGCTAGCGACCTAAGTATGTTCGCCGGTTCTGGTAGTGATCCCGATCACAGTTGGGGCCATGTGCGGTTGGTGCGCACAGAGCAATAATGCTCTTAGAAGCTATTGCGGCGACATTATCCAGCAAAAACGGCAGAGAACGGTTAAGTGATTTGGTTTCGGAGAGCACATGGTGTGGCATCTGAACAAGCTACCCACTTGTGTGATGTCAACCGACTGTTGTTGGAAATTGAAAAAGAGGAATTCTATGAACAAAAACTATTTAGCGGCACTGTCGTTGCTATTAAGCACACAGGCCTATGCCGTTACCTGCAACAATGAAAATACGGCTATCACCGCTACTACCCCAGTGACAGATTTTACCATTCACAACGATGGCACTGTGACCCATAATAAAACAGGACTGATGTGGATGCGTTGTAGCTTGGGGCAAAGCTGGCATAATGGTGACTGCTATAATGTCGCCTCTAACTATACTTGGCAGAATGCATTGGCTGCGGCTGATGGCGATAGCTTTGCTACATACAGTGACTGGCGGCTACCGAATATAAAGGAGTTGGACTCTATTGTAGAAGAGCGTTGCTCTGCCCCCAGCCTCAATGCATTAATATTCCCGAATACGCGATCTACGGGCTACTGGTCATCGTCGCCCTATGCTGGCGGTAGCGACCAAGCGTGGTACGTCCATTTCCACGATGGTGGTAGTATTGCCATCCCTCAGAACGCCAACAACCTCAGCGTGCGGTTGGTGCGAGCCGGAGAATCTTCTGGTTGGCCAGGTTTTGGGGATGGCCCCAGTCTGGTACCGGGCTCTATTGCCTCGGTGGCTTTGCCTAATTTAGCGCAGCATCAGATAGTGTTTCAGCTGGAAGGGCAACCAAAGAATCATATTGTGATGATGTTTGATGAAAAGCCCAGGATGGAATTTTATAGTGTAGGTGTTACTGCCGAAGATGATGAGCGGGGATATTTTAATGTATTCACTGGTGAATGGCAGCAAACGGCAACCAAGTTATCGCTTAGTTATATTGATGATACAAGTGATTTAGAGCTTACCACCGCAGATGGCATGTTACGACTTGGCGCAACATACAATCTTTCAGTGACGAATGAGACGAGAAACCTTCGAGTAAAAACCATTTACCCGTTTATTAATAAAAGCTGGCAAATTTCTGATATCACTGGTTACAGAATTGTACTCTTAAGTGAAAGTAAGGAACCTTATGTGGAATTAACGTTTTACCCAAACCAGCGTTTATACACTAACCATGGCGAATATTTATGGCGTTACTCCGGCGACCGCGATATCGAGCTGTATGATGATGAAGACAGCACCTGGCGTAAAGTGAGTTGGCTACGTGATTGGCAAAACTGGCAAACCGGCTGGCGCGGCTCTAAGAATGTAAGGGTAATTTCTGTTTATCCCGTGGCGCTGGATGAATAAAGGCTAATGTAAATTAAGGAAAGCTATGTTGCGACTTTCAGGTATGGTGCGCTTGGGTTTGTTTCGTATTATAGGGATTGTTACGGCAAGCTGCCTGCTTTCAGCTTGTGGCGGTGGCGATAAAACCACTAACGATAGCGGCGGCTCAGTGACGCCTGTTTCCTATATCGTTGATGCGGTAGTGACAGAGGGCGGCAGCATTTCCCCTACCAGTCGTAACGTACAAAGCGGCCAAACTGCGGCTTTTACCCTATCAACTAACAGTGGTTACCTTTTAGCGAATGTTAGCGGTTGTGGTGGCAGTTTAAGTGGCAATACTTACACTACAGGCAGTATTAACGCGAATTGCACCGTATCTGCCAGTTTTAGCCTGAACAGCTATACGGTAACAGCTATAGCGGGCGAAGGCGGAAGCATTACCCCCAGTAGCAGTAAGGTACAGCATGGCGCTGTGGCGCAATTTACCTTAACCGCCAACAATGGTTATGTACTAGCGCAGGCAACAGGTTGTGGTGGAAGCCTGAATGGGGCGTTATACCAAACCGCACCTGTCACTGCGGCCTGTCAGGTGGAAGCTGCCTTTTCGCCAATTACTATCAGTGGGGTATTAGCCGGTGTGGATGGTCCGTTAACTGCCAGTGTGAAAAACGCAGAGGAAGTGTACTTTCATCCTGACAGTAAAGGTTTTCTGCCGGTAGCCGGCCATGCCAACTCTCCTGCCATGCCACCGCCAGTGGGCATAAATTTCCCGTTCGGCATTTTTGATTTCAGAGCCATTCATCAGGTTGCCGGTGGGGCAGTTAGCGTTGAATTTACCTATCCACAAGCCTTACCCGACAATGTCAGCTATTGGAAATACGGCCCAGCCTCCGCCGACGCAGAGCCAGACTGGTTTGAATTAGCACCCACCCAGATCCAGATTTCAACAGATCGCAAAACATTGCTGCTTACGATTTACGATGGACAACTTGGCGATATTGATGGTGAGATAAATGGCATTATTCGGGATCCGGGTGGCCCGGCTCTACGGAATAGTTATACAGTAACAACTGGTGCTAGTTTAGGTGCGGCTGTAACCCCCACCAGTAGCGTAGTAGCGCATGGTGATACAACGAGTTTTATTATCACTACAACCGCTGAGTATAGTATTGATATGGTACGCGGTTGTAATGGTGACCTGGTTGGCAACACTTACACAACAGGGGCGATAACTGAAAACTGCCATGTTGGCGTAAGTACAAGCGTGAATAGCTATTTGGTTCACGCTATTGCCGGTGAAGGGGGCAACATTAGCCCCGGTAGTGTCACGGTAAGCCATGGCAGCAGCACCAGTTTTACCGTGATAGCCGATAGCGGCTACAGCATCAATAATGTGACTGGCTGTGGTGGTAGCTTAAATGGCAATACCTATACCACCGGGCCCATTACCGCAGCGTGCAGTGTCAGTGCCAGTTTTAGCCAAAACAGCTACACCGTGACGGCCACCGCAGGCGAAGGCGGCAGCATTAGCCCAGGTAGTCGTACAGTGAGTTATGGTGATAGCACCAGTTTCACTGTGACTCCAAATACAGGGTACAGCATTGCGACAGTGACGGGATGTGGCGGAAGTTTGGTTGGTAATATCTATACAACGGCAGCGATCACGGCAGTATGCAGCGTTCAGGCAAACTTTACTCAGAACAGTTTCATAGTCACAGCATCTGCAGGCGAAGGCGGCAGCATTAGCCCTGGCAGTCGTACAGCGAGTTATGGTGATAGTGTCAGTTTCACAGTGACTCCAAATTCGGGGTACAGCATTGTTTCAGTGACGGGTTGTGGCGGAAGTTTGGTTGGTACCACCTATACCACTGCAGCGGTCACGGCGGCATGTACGGTACAGGCAAATTTTGCTAAGAATAGTCTTATAGTCACTGCAACAGCAGGCGAGGGCGGCAGTATTAGCCCAGGCAGCCGTACTGTGAGTTATGGTGATAGCGCCAGTTTCACTGTGAATCCAAATGCGGGTTACAGCATTGCGACGGTGACAGGATGTGGCGGAAGTTTGATTGGTAACACCTATACCACGGCAGCAATCACGGCGGCATGTGCGGTACAGGCAAATTTTGCTCAGAATAGTTTTATAGTCACTGCAACAGCAAGCGAAGGCGGCAGCATTAGCCCAGACAGTCGCACTGTGAGTTTTGGTGAAAGCACCAGTTTTACTGTGACACCAAATACGGGGTATACCATTGCGTCAGTGACGGGGTGTGGCGGCATTTTAGTTAATAACATTTACACTACTGTAGCCATAACAGAAGCTTGCAGTGTACAGGTGAGTTTTAATCAAATTAGCTACACAGTGACAGCCACTGCTAATGCAGGAGGCCACGTAAGTCCTGAAAGCGTTATTGTCAAGCATGGAGAAAGTACGAGCTTCACATTGGTACCGGATACAAATTACCTTATAGAAGGTGTTACAGGTTGTGGCGGTGTTCTTCAAAACAATATCTATACAACAGCTGGTGTTACTGCAGATTGTGAAGTGTCGGCGGTGTTCAGACAAACTCTGATCGAGAAGGATGTAACTGTGACGACTCGTTTGGGTGATGGTGGCTCTATTTTGCCCGCTGAGATGGTCACAAAAACAGGTAAAGACGTGACTTTTACTGTGCAGTCAAAGCCGGGTTATTACATTGAAAGTGCTACAGGCTGTGATGGGGTTATAAATCAGCAGCAATACGAAATTAAAGATCTTCAAGACAATTGTGAAGTAGTTATCAGGTTTACTGCGGATGAGTTTCAGACGTTTGATCAAGCTATTGAAGATTATTTACAGAAGTATCAAATTCCTCAAGGGGTAGTAGGAATAGTAAAAAACGAGCAACTTGTTTACCTTAAACATTATGGCAGCAATGCGAACCTGCACCAGGTAGAGCAATCTTACCGATTGGCTAGCGTTTCAAAGCCTTTAACAATGCTAGCTATTCTTCACTTAGTCGAGCAAGGCCAACTAAGCCTGAACGAAAAACCCTTTGCGCAAGGAGGAATACTTTATAACGACCTTGCAGAGACACCATATGTAACAAACGCAGACGCTATCACTGTCGATCACTTAATAAGACATAATTCTGGTTGGACAAACACACCATACGATGTAATGTTTTCAGCTACAGAATTAAGTGAATCCGATTTGTTTCGCCAGATGCTACAGGTGCGAAGTTTGCAGTATGTACCTGGGCAACAAAGCTCTTATCTGAATTTTGGTTATCAGGTTCTTGGTCGAATCGTTGAAAAGCTGACTGGCGATAAAGTACACATCTACTTAAAAAACCGCTTATTTTCAGGGTTAGATGATTTTGAACTATATGCAGCTGGCAGTCTGCTTTCAGAGCGCAAAGAGAACGAAGTTCAGTATTACTCTGCGTTCGGCGAAACCCCTTACGTGATGAACTTACCACGAATGCTCGCTGCAGGTGGGATGTCTGCGAACGTTCGAACTTTAGCTAATATTCTGATCCGTATCGACCGTAGCGCCAAAGTACCTGACGTATTACAAGATGGTAGCTTCCACAATTTTTATCTTGGCGGTTGGTGGTATCACTATGGTTCACTACCTGGTACCTCAACTCTGATGGGAAAAATAGATAACCAGTATTCTGTTGTTGCGCTATTTAATGGCCGCTCTATGGATTATGACCAGCAAAATAACGAGTTCATTCAGGTTATTTATGAACTGTACAACAAAGTTAAATGGCCTGAATCGAATCTTTTTGATAAACCCCACTGATTTTTTAGTAAGAGCTTCGAAAGTAAACCATGAGCGACAAAACACGCTGGCTTACGCCAGCAAGATTTAAACTGATACTCAGCTCGGTTGTACTACTTGGCCCTTTGTTGTGCCTGGCCTTGATGCTCTCGGCCATCTGGCAAGGGTCATATTTGTATAAAACTGTGCAGGTAGCGTTTGTTGAGTTGCAATCGCAATCTTTCCAGTACTGGTCGGCTGGCAGCCGTTTTAGTTCATCTGGTATGAAACAGGGGCAGGCGTATGTTTTGCATTATCGCCACAATGGTGAAGAAGGTTTTCACGACTTGAGTGCGGAAGAGGTCAAGCCGTTGCGAGAGCTAGTACCAGGTAGTTTAGTGCCGCTGGTATTGCCAGATGCAGATGGTCATTTTGACCTGAACGAAGAAGCGCAGGGCTTTGGCGTTTTAGCGCTGGTGTTTGCCGCAATGGTGTTACCAGTGTTGTTGCTGCTATGGGCTGGATCTGTGGTTTATGTAAGCTGGTTTAGTTATTTGTGGTTGGTATTGCTGTTGTTGATGCCGTTTCGGGTGTTGTTTTGGCGTTAAAAGTTGAGGGGGCTGGGTGGTTTATTTGTTGATGTCAGTCACTCTGCACTATGGCGTGGCGTTGCTGTTGGTTTTTGCTGCTTTGTATCGCGTAGCGGTGGATCTGTTGCCAGCACACCCGCCAACCTGGCACGCAGCGCTTTGTATTGCGTTCACCTTGTCTGGAGCGGCGGTTTGGTTGGCTAACTTAGTTTGGGCGCAGTGGAATTGGTATTTTGGCCAGCAAAAGCAGTGGTTGCTGTATCTGTGGTCTGTGGCTTTGCTGCCTTTGGCTCATTTTAACTTGGCCGCAGCCTTGTTGGCTTTTACTTTGCAATTGCTGCTGATGCACTTGCAAAGTAAAAGCTGTGTTTCTGTGGCACTGCCAGTGCTGCAACTACAGAATGCACAGACTGATCCCAACCAAAGCACTGATCAAAAGGCGTTGTAATGGTGTTAAATGATTGAAGCCAGCCACTTAACCATACTGCTGCAATTAGAGCGTTATCAGCAGCTTGCACAGCACAGTGAGCAGTTGTTAAGCGAAGCGCCGCAGCATCAGCCTGCCGCTTTGCACCGCATTGCCGCCTATTTGTATAGCAACAATACTTCACAGGCATTAAAAGCCTGTGAAGACGCGCAAGCCTTTTGTTTTGATCATTCTGATTTTTGGCTGCTGAAAGCTCAGGCGCTTCGGCTAAGTAACAATGACTTAGCAGCGGAGCAGGCGGTGGCAAAAGGCCTGGCGCTTGCTCCAGCAGAACCCGATTTAATGGCCGAACAGGCGTTACTGCATTTAAGCCAGCAGCGTTTGGCGCAGTGCAAAAAGGTACTGGATAACCTACTGGCAGAGCATCCGTTTCACAAAACGGCCTTGCATACGCTGGCTATTTTATTCAATTATGGTTGCCACAGGCCAGACAGAGCCAGGTTGGTGCTGAAACGGCTGTTGCAACAGCATCCTGCCGACAGTGATACAGCGCAATTGCTGGCGAGAATGAACACGCCCTGGCAAGGCACAGCACGGCTGAAACAGTTGTTACAGCTTAAACCAGCGGACCCGCAGTTGCGGCAAGATTATAAATTGCAACAGCGGTTGCGCTGGGCTGTTATAGCGGCTTTTGTGCTTAGCCTGTTAGGTTCAATCGGCTGGTTTGTGCCTGGTTTGTCCACAGCCTGGCTGCATGCTTTATTGCTGTCGGCTATGCTGTTGTCACTGCCGTTAGGCTGGCATTACCCTCTGGCAAGCCGGTGTTGGTTAATGCTGATGTTTCCGTTGTTAGTACTGCAAGACATGCAGCCAACTGTGGCCAATAGTGTAGCGGCTTTAATAGTGGGCGCTTTATATGCGCTGGCTTTGCAATGGTTGCTTGGAGCTTCAGTGTTACTTTGGCAAAAGCTACAGCCGTTGGCCTCTTGGGGCAGGCGCAAATTGAATAAACAAAGGATAAGGTAAAGCGCGTTTATGGATACACAAAAGTTACCTGTTCGCCAAAGCGATACCACAGATGCTGTATTTAGCCCGATGGACAAAAGCCATACCCTGCATTTTTCTGATATTGGCGGGCTGGACGATTTAAAACAACTGGCCCGCATTAAAATTATCGAACCCTTTAAGCGGCCGGAGCTGTTTAAAAAATTTAACAAAGCCGCAGGGGGCGGTTTGCTGCTGTACGGCCCGCCCGGTTGCGGTAAAACTATGTTTGCCCGCGCTATCGCAGGTGAATGCAAGGCCGCATTTTTTAATGTGGGTATTCACGACATTCTGGATATGTACGTGGGCAACAGCGAAAAAAATATCGCCGCTTTATTTACCACGGCCCGCGCCGCAAAGCCTGCAGTGATTTTTATTGATGAAATAGACGCGCTTGGCCGCAAACGTGGATTGATGCGACATAGCGGCTTAACCAGCACTATTAACGCATTTTTAGCCGAATTAGATGGCGCCCAAAGTGATAACGAAAACCTGCTGGTGTTAGGCGCCACAAACGCGCCATGGGACGTCGACAGCGCTTTTCGCCGCCCCGGCCGCTTTGATCGTTGCCTGTTTGTGCCACCGCCGGATCAGCCTGCGCGGCAGGTTATTTTGCAATTGCTACTGCAACAGTTACCCACCGCCACTTTGGATATCACCAAACTGGCAGAATCTAGCGCGGATTATTCAGGTGCTGATTTAAAAGGATTGGTTGATAGTGTCAGCGAACAGGTATTGCAGCATATTATCGAATCCGGCGAAGACGCATTGATAGAACAACAGATGTTGGAAACACATTTGGCGCTGCATAAAGCCAGCACATTAGAGTGGTTACAAACCGCCAGTCAGGTGGTGGAATTCGCAGGTGACACAGGCTATTACCAGGATTTAGCACAGTACTTAGCCAGCAGGCAAAAGCCAAAATGGCGGATTGGGTTTTAGTGTGGGCGCCACCGCTTTTATGACGAAGATAAAAGAACCGTGGATACTTCTGCCGAACTGTTTAGACCTTATTGCAAGGATCAGCTTGCAGAGGCACATCCTTGTCCTGTTTTTAATTCGGTGTTGTGAGCATCATGCAGAAACATTCGCGTAAAATCGTGCAGGCAATACAACCGGAGAAATTTCTCTGCTGGTATATCTGGGATTAGCAGCACTGGAATTTTCATTGACTGTGGTTGCTGGCATGTCAGGAGCCGCTGATAAGTCATCACACCACCGAATACCTCAAACTTTGGTTGGTCTGAGGTTGACGATTTTGCCGGGTAACAGAGCAGGGGGCTTTGCAGCGTTAACACTGAGGTCGCAGATTCTGATAGTTCTGACGGGTTTGATCTGGTTTTATACAGTGAAACAAGATTGGCCGCCTGGATCAGGGTATTGGCAACCGCTGCTAATTGCAGATTTTGTAGTTCAACCGACACCAGGGTTACATCTGTTGTCAGGTATGATATAAAATCAGCATAGGTTTTTATTCTTATTTTTTTCTGTGTTGTCAAATTTCACCTATGCCTGTCACCGCTGAATGGCGCCTATCATGAGTCTTATCATGGAAGCTATTGCCATTTTAGCAGTATAATGGTTGTTTTGGGCACCTCTATATTCCTGCTTTATTGTGACCAAATTAACGCTGAAAGCACTAAAAAACACCCTTAAATCCCAATTGATTGCATTGTGAAAATTCATAAGTGGCTTGATTTGTATGGGTTTAAGGGTGCTTTGGGGTGTTTAAGGGGGGGGGGAAGTAATTTATATGTCTTGACATGGTGGGGGGCGGTGGTTCGAATCCACTAGGACGCACCAAATCTTCCTCTGTCGAAACCCTTGTAAAATAAAACTTTATTCTCAAAAAAACCAATAAAGATACCCCAAATAAAAACTTTAAATTCGTTCGTTTTTTTCGTCTTTGACCATACGTGACCAGCTTAATTAATCAGCCTGCCAGAGGCCGGTTCATTAACATGCCGATAGTCCAGTTGCAAGCTTATCTCGCTTTAAAAGACCAACTCACGTACAATGCCCGTCCAATGATTAGTACCTGTTGTATTAATCAGGCGTCAATTCGGGAGAAACTGATGACAAAACCACTGTGGACTGTGGGTCTTGATGTAATAGTGACGGACTCAACCAGCGAATGTTATGGTCAGGTTGGTCATATTGTCCGGATATCTTCACCGGGTAACAGCTGCCGTCTGTCGGTAGACTTTGATGGAAGTGTTTTTGGCTTTGATCAGGACGACATTGAGGTTGCGTCGATTTAACGTTGAGTTGAGCGAAAACTGCTGTTTAGTTTACAAGCCTTGCCTCTGATCCTGCTGCCCTCTAAGGGCAGCTCGTCACTCCAATGAACTTTCGTCTCTACAACCACAAGCGTGCGGACAAAAACGCCTCAAACAAGCTAAAAAATCCAAACAGTATGGCAAACAACATCGCCAGCAACGTGGTATTCAGGGTGAGTTTAAGTGTTTTGTATAGGCGACGTCGTTCTGAACGCAGTTTCAGTGTGCTTTGACGCAAAGGCGCAATGAATGCAAACAGGGCGCTGAACACACCTGTTTTATCTTCTGCAGTATTAGGCACCAATGTGCCTTTGATGATAAAGCGATATAGCAAGTTAAACACCCGCCCAAAGCTATTCATTGGTCTTTCTACATCACACATTAAGATCAACCTCGATGCCTGACTGTTGTTTTTGGCATAGTGAGGGTAGGTTTCATCAAAGACAAAATCCTCGCCGTTCTGCCAGCTACACACAACACCATCTACATTGATATAGCAGTCTTCCGAGTTTGGTGTGCAAAGGCCCAGATGGTAGCGTAATGAGCAGGCCATAGGGTCTGAGTGCAGGCTGAGTTCTGAACCTGGTGGCAGAATAGAAAACATCGCCCCTTGTATGCCTGGCACTTGTTTCAGCAAAGCCACAGTCTGTGGGCACAACCGCAGCGCAGAGTTGTGGGTTGTGCCGTACCACATCAGATAAAATTTGCTCCAGCCTCTTTTATAAAAAGTGCGGAAACCTACATCGTAATAACCGACAGAGCCCGGTGTTTTGATAGCTTCAAATGCTCCGGTTGCCCGCAGCGCTAAGGCTTCTTCTTTGATGATGGGCCAGTTGTCCCTGAGTACAGAAATATTCTTCAGGTAGGCCGCATCTAAAACGCTCTTACGGGCTGCTGCTTTTGTCGTCATGTACAAAAGGCAATTTAGTGGCGCAAACACAGGCCAGCTTTTTCGCAGGTATTGGGTCAGAGACTGATAGCGCCTTTGTCCACGCCAGCGATACACATAAGTCACAGAGGCGATGCAGTAGAGCGCGACTATGGCGACAATAAAAAGGCTAAGACTCATATTAAAATCCTGAACTAATAGTGGTTTTGGATAGCTGGGTTAAGAGGACTATCTGCATAGTTTTCATAGCGATTGGTTACGCGTAGCTGCTGTTGCGGTGATCTGGTTACGCGAAATCAAGCGCTTTAGCCGCTGCACGCCGTCATCGACATAGCTGTACAGCACGGGGATCACCAGTACACTCAGAAAAGTAGAAGTAATAAGGCCACCAATCACCACTATGGCCATAGGGGCGCGAAAGCTCGGGTCGCCTCCCATGCCAAGGGCTATCGGCAGCATGCCAGCTCCCATGGCGACAGTGGTCATCACTATAGGGCGGACACGCTTGCGACAGGCATCCACTATGGCGTCCCTTTGGCTGAGCTGATGTTCGCTTTGGGCAATGATGATGTAGTCAATCAGCAGAATGGAGTTTTTGGTGGCTATGCCCATCAGCATAATCAAGCCAATCATGGCGGGCAGTGACAATGTGGACCCTGTGATAAAAAGCGCCAGAAAGGCACCAGGCACAGACAATACCAAAGCAGTTAAAATGGTCAGTGGCTGAAACACTTCCTTGAGCAGCAGCACCAGCACCATATAAATACAAAGCACACCGGTCAGCATGGCAATGGCAAAACCAGTTGCTAATTCGCCCATCATTTCGGCGTCACCCAAGGCATTTTGCGATATACCAGTGGGCATGTTTTTTATGCTGGGTAATGCCAGTATGGCTTGTTCAACATCACCTAAGGCCTGGTTATTCAGCTCCACTTCGAAGTTAATATTGCGCATACGATTGAATCTGGAAATTTGCGATGGGCCACTGCTGAGCTGCAATGTAGCCACATTTTCAAGAGCCACAGGCCCGCGAGCACCAGGAACAGGCAAGCGTTTGAGTGTTTCAAAATCGGCGCGGGCTGTATCATTGAGCCTAACCACAATAGGAATTTGGCGTTTGCTCAGATTCAGTTTGGCCAAATCCTGATCATAATCGCCTGCTGTCGCAATCCGCAGCGTATCGGCAATATCAAAAGAGGTCACTCCCAGATCGGCCGCTTTAGTAAAGTCAGGTCTGATAATAAGCTCCGGCCGCACTAAGCTGGCGCTGGAAATCACGGCCCCAATACCTGGGATAGTGCGAAGATCACGCTCCACCAGCAGCGCATGTTGCTCCAGTAAACGGCTATCTTCACTGGCAAGCACCAGCGAATAATTTTCGCCGGCTCCCAAACCCACTTTGATGCGCGCTCCAGGCACCACTGCCAGCATCTGCCTTAATTCTTGTTCTATCTGCTGTTTGTGCACTCCTGAGCGTTCGCTGCGGTGGGTCAGAGTTAAGGTTAATACGGCTGTACCGACGCCAGAGGCAGAACTACCACCTTCATCCTCTTCACCCGAGCTGCCAGAGCCTATTGCTGTGTATACCTGTTTAACCTGCTGGTGCTTCGCAACAATGCTGCGGGCTTGTTCAGCGAGGCTGATGGTTTCCTGCAGTCTGGTGCCGGGTTGAAGGTTAAGAGTGACCTGGGTTTGTTGGTTATCGTCTGGCGGCATAAAGTCACCTGGCAGTTGAGTCGCCAAAAATAAACCACCACAAAAAAAGACAAGAGCCGCAGTGGCTGTGATGCGTCTGTGGGCTAAGCACCAGTGCATCAGTTGCAGGTAATAGCGGATCCAGCCTGGTTCTGGTTTGGTTAAGTGTTGTGGGGCTTTTAACAGGTACGCCGCCATCATGGGCGTTAGCAAACGGGCGACCAGCAAGGAGAACAGCACTGCAACTGCAGCTGTCCAGCCAAACTGCACAAAAAACTTACCAATCACGCCACTCATAAAAGCTGTGGGTAGAAATACGGCAATGAGCGTAAAAGTGGTGGCAATCACCGCCAAACCTATTTCATCCGCTGCTTCCATGGCTGCCTGAAACGGTCGTTTTCCCATCAATAAATGCCGTTCTATATTCTCAATTTCAACTATGGCATCATCCACTAATACCCCAATCACCAAAGACAAAGACAGCAGGGTGACGGTATTGAGGCTAAAGCCCATCAGATGCATCACTGCAAAGGTCGGGATCACAGAAAGTGGCAAGGCTGTAGCTGCGATGAAGGTAGCCCGCCAGTCCCGCAGAAACAGGAATACGACGATAACAGCCAGCAAAGCCCCTTCGTACAGCAGTTGCATTGACCCATCGTAGTTTTCAGTGACAGGGTCGATCAGATTAAAGACTTCAGTCACCTGAATATCTGGTCTTTGTTGCTTCAGGTGCGTTAAAGCTGCACGAACACCCTCCGCCACTTCAAGTTCGCCGTAACCAAGTGCCCGTACAATTTCAAAACCTACCACGGTTTCGCCATTTAAAAATGCGGCAGAACGTGGTTCAGATACGGTGTCAGAAATATGGGCGACCTGATCCAGCCGGATACGACGGCCATCGCTTAAGCTGATGTCTAAAGAGGAGATTTCTTCTGCTGAGCCGACAGTAGCAATAGTTCGGACGGACTGCTCCATACCACCAAAGTCGGTGCGACCTCCGGATCCTTCTTGTTGGATTTGGCGTAACTGGCGCGAAATATCAGCGGCAGTGGTATTAAAAGCCAGCAGGCGGTTTGGGTCGAGATCCACCCGAACTTCCCGGCTTAGACCGCCCACCCGGCTGACAGAGCCAACCCCTCTGACCGCCAGCAGGGTTTTGCTGATGTCATTGTCGACAAACCAGGATAAGGCCTCGTTATCCAACTGTGACGAGGCAATGCTATAGGTCAGAATAGGGGAGCCTGAGAGTTCCTCTTTTTTAATGACAGGGTCACGTAAATCAGCTGGCAAGTCGGCTCTGACTCTGGCGACCGCATCACGCACATCATCTAAAGCTTGCTGAATGGGCCGCTCTAACCTGAATTCAATAGTGAGTGTGGCTTCACCTTCCGTCAGGTTGCTGTAAATATGCCTGATTCCTTGCACTGTGGCGAAAGCGTTTTCCAGTTTTCGCGCTACATCGGTTTCCAGTTGTGAAGGAGAGGCACCAGGTAAAGAGGCCGTGACTGTCACTGTCGGCAGTTCAAGATCGGGCAAATCCTGAACTTTCATTGACTGAAAACTTAATAAACCTGCGAAAGTTAATAAAACAAATAACAAAATGGCTGGAGTGGGGTTTCGTATGGCCCAGCTCGATATATTCAAATTCATCTGAGAGTCCTGTTACATCATTGGGCCAGCGTCGGCGCCTAGATAGGTGTCGGCTGCCATTTCAGCGGAGTTTTTTTCTGCAATCATTCTGACCAAATCGCCATCACCAAGGAATGCACCTCCTGTTGCAACCACCTGATCTGAAAGCTTCAGACCACTGGTGATTTCTATCCGATCTGCAGTGCGACGGCCTGTGTTTACCTTGGTTTGAATGACTTTTGAATCCGCTCCTATATGCAGCACATAACTAAAACCATCCCGCAGTTGCACGGCGCTCAATGGCAAGGTCATAACTTCTGTGGAGCCAAGCTCAAATTGTCCGCGGGCGAACATGCCGGAGCGCGCTGTGCCTTTGGATTGAAGATCGACATAGACCAGTGCATTGCGGCTTTGAGTATCAACAACAGGAGAGAGCATGCGTAAAGTCCCTTGAATACTGCTGCCGTCGGCTAAGGTGATCAGTGCTTTTTGACCTGGTTTGAGTTTTGAAAGGTCGTCCGAAGACACCTCAGCACGCCATTCCAACCGGCCGCCCCTGATCAGGCGAAACAGTTCCTGACCTGAAGGTAATACGGCGCCAACTGTGGCGGTCCGGGCCGAGATAATGCCGTGATCCGGCGCCAATACCAGGCTTTGAGCCAAACGCAACTCCTGGGTTTTGAGTCTGGCTTTGGCGGCTTCCAGCCGTGCTTTGGCCGACTGTGCTGCTGTGATGTAACGCTGAATTTGCTGGCTGGATAAAGCGCCGTTGGATTTCAGTTCTGTTGTGCGTTTCAGGTCGGCTTGGGCTTCAACATATAAAGCTTCTGCTTCGGCTTTATCTGCACGACTTAAATCCAGTTCAGCCTGTAAGGTGGCGGAGGAAAAAACGGCCAGCACCTGACCTTTATTCACCTGATCGCCTACATTCACTTTCACTTCTGTCAGCCGCAGACCATCGGCTTCGGCGCCAATACTGGCTTCCTGCCAAGCGACAATATTGCCGTGAGCCGAAATCGTTGAAGTAACCATCGACATCTGTGGGTGGGTAGCTGTGACCGTCAACACAGGTTTTGTTGTGGTGTTTTGTTGGGTTTCCTCAGGGTTGTCATCTTGCTGTTGAGCCGCTGATTGGGTTTTGCTAAAAACCAGGGCGGCACAAAACAGGGCAGTCAGACAGAACAGAGCAAAGAAGATTCGTGATTTTTTAATGACAAACTGACGAAAACGCATCTGGTGATCTCATCCTAAAAGGGGGAATACCGCACTATCGGGTGCAATAGCTTTCAGGAGACTTACGAGGCAGGTAGAGCAAAAAAATAAAATTTAACTGGTGTTGTAAGTTTTGTGTAAGTCAGAAGGCAGATGATGAAGTGGTTTTAATGACCATTATTCAAAAGGAAGCTTTGTATGTCATCACCCTTTGATGTTGCTAAACGCAGCTTTGCTAAACATAGTCTGGCTGCGGCTATTGCTTTGTTTTGTTTACCTCTTGCCGCCCAGCAGTCTGATGGCGGGCAAGAATCGTCCTGGGGTTTGGGCTTAGGTGTGATGTCCAGCCAAAAGGCTTATACCGATATGGACCGCGATACCAAAGTCATTCCTTTTATTTCTTATGAGAATGAGTATATTGAGGTGCTCGGCCCTAATCTGAAGTATAAATTGCCTGGCTTCGAGCTGAATGATTCCAACAAATTCAACTTCAATTTGGTGGGAGAATATGATTTTTCCGACAATGATCCAGACGAAACCCCTATCCTTAATGGGATGGAAGAACGCAAAGGCGGTTTTTGGCTAGGCACGCAAGCTGAATGGCAGAATGAATTTGTTAACGTCAGCCTTGAGTTCTTGACCGAAGCGGCAGGGGATAGCGATGGTTCCATGTTCAATCTTGGCTTCGAGAGAACATGGCATATTGGCGACAGTTATATGCTGGCACCTCGTGTGGTGTTTAGCCGCGTCGATAAAAACTATGTAGATTATTACTATGGGGTGCGCGCTGATGAGGTCAACATCGACAGGGCTTTTTATCAGGGCGAAGCGGGGCTGAATACTGAAGTTGGGGTGCGTGGTATTTATATGATTGATCAAAAACAGATGATTATGCTGGATCTGTCCGTCACCAGCCTGGCGACTGAGATTAAGGACAGCCCGCTGGTCGATAGTTCCACACAGAGCCGGGTGATGCTGGGCTATATTTATCGTTTCTAAAGCATCCGTTTCTGATGAACCGTATTCTTCTGCTTGAAGATCATAAACGCCTGGCGCAGCTGATCAGCAAGGGGCTGGCGTCTGCCGGCATAGTGGTCGATAGCTTCGAACGTATTGATCATGCCTGGCAGGCCTTGCAGCAAATGCCTTATCAGGCCATGGTGCTCGACAGAGGAGTACCGGATGGCGATGGCCTGAACTTACTACAACGGCTGCGGGCTGCGGGTAACAGCATTCCCTGCTTAGTATTGACTGCACGTAACGCCTTACACGACAGGGTCAATGGTTTAGAAGCGGGTGCAGATGATTACCTGTCCAAACCTTTTGCGATGGAGGAAATGGTGGCGCGGGTAAAAGCCCTGCTCAGGCGGCCCGCTGAAACTCAATCTCTGGACCCCCGCTATGGCGATTTGTTGCTGCAACCTTCGTCAAACCTGATTTGCTGTGCGGATAAAAGCCAGCTGTTGTCGCAGGCTGAAATGCAGGTGTTGTTTGTACTGATGCGAAAACCCGGTGAGACAGTACGACATAACTTGTTAGAGGCCGCAGCCTGGGGCCTCAGCGAAGCCGTGACACCCAATGCGCTGGATGTGGTGTTACACCGTATTCGCAAAAAACTACTCACCATTGGCTCGCGCCATCAGATCATCAATGTCAGAGGAGTAGGCTATGCGCTTGTTGAGCCAAAAATACCTGAATAGCTTAGGTGCAAGGGAATGGAATTAAGGCGCTTGTTGAGACCAGAATGCATAAGCAACTGCGGTGTCAGAGGTTGGATATGATGCGTTTGGTAAGAAGGCTGCACCGCAATAGCATTAGTGTCAAAATGCAGTTGGCTTATGTGGCCGGCATGATCCTCAGCGTCAGTCTGATTGCTTTAGTGGTATTGGCGGCACTCGGGTTTCAGAGCAATATTTTGTCAGAAAACGATATCAATGATTTTTCCGGCGAATTAGCAGAAAATCTGCAGTTTAATGCACAAGGTGTTCCTGTTCAGGTCGCTGACGAAGAATATCTTTGGTTGTTTGAGACTTTGTATAACGAAATAGCCTTTAGAGTCATGGATCAAAACGGGCAGGTTGCTCTTGCTTCCAGGGCCGCTCCGGAGTTTTGGTCTGAAGCGGATAAACTACCGTTAAAAGCCGGCCCCTTTGAGTTTCAACAAAATGGCATCACAATGGATGCTGCTAATGGAGTCAGAGTACATAATGGCAAAGCCTGGTTTTTTCAGGTCGCAGTCAGCAGACGATTTATGTTTTTCGCCCATGATACCTTTGCCTTACGTTTTATCGAAGATGGCTTGATTTTATTATCTTTAGTGCTGTTTTTTGTGTTTGGTGCCTGCGTGCATTTTGCTCTGGGTTACACCTTGCGGCCTTTGCTCAAATTATCTCAGGCAGCAGCCTTGATATCGCCACGCTCTTTACAGGAACGTTTACAGGAAGACCATGTGCCGACTGAAATTGCACCTTTGGTCCGGAGTTTTAACATAGCTCTGGACCGGCTGGAGCGGGGGTACCGTTTGCAACAGGAGTTTTTGGCGACAGCAGCACATGAACTCAAAACACCACTGGCCTTGATCCGTGCTCAGCTTGAATTGATGCCGGAAAATGAGGAGCGCGACTGGTTATTAAGCGACGTTAAGTACATGTCACGTCAGGTGCAGCAACTGCTGCTGTTAACTGAAGTCAGCGAAGAACAAAACTATAAATTTTGTACTGTGGTGCTCTCTAAGATTGCAGGCGAGGCCTTGTCTTATCTGCAGCGTATGGCCGACGCTGCTGCTGTAAAGCTAAGCTTAAATGATCAAAGCAACGGCGCAGAGTGGCAAGCGGACAAAGGCGCCTTGTTTACCTTATTGAAAAACTTGATCGAAAATGCGATTCAGCATGCGCCAGCAGGCACAGAAGTGCTACTTACTTTATCTCCTGACAGCTTAACGGTCAGAGATTTTGGCCCGGGCGTGACAGAGGATGAATTACCGCAGCTTTTTAATCGTTTTTGGCGCGGAGCACATCGGCTGGACAGTGGTGCAGGTTTGGGTTTAGCTATCTGTCAGGAAATTGCAGTGACACACCATTGGATCCTTTCTGCGCAGAGGGTCGAACCTGGTCTTCAATTTACTTTATCAAATGACCCTCAGTATTTTAACTCGAAGTTAGTAAGCTAATTCATTATAAATCAATCATCTAATCAATATTAAGCAGGGTTTTTAACCCTGTTCTTCTACTTGTCCTGTTTGAACTTCTACAGATGGATTAACAATTGACACCGGTGTCAATGCTTGGTATATCTTTCCGTCATGACTGTTTTTGCTGCTATTTTATGCGCTTCCGGGTGCTTGCTGTTGTATCAGGCAGAACTGGAAAATAACGAGAAAATTTATGAAATCAAAGTTAGGGCCGCATCCTCTGCTGATTGCAACCAGCGCCGTGTTGCTGATCTCCTGTCAGCAAATACCCACTGAACCGACTACAGAGTTGACTACAGATCAGGGCAAAAGCTGGCTGGCCGGTGATCACCATGTGCATACCCATTACAGTGTGAAATGGGATAACTCTGTATTTCCGCCAGCCCCTATTTTAGGTGGCGATGCTAAATATTCGATTCCGCTCAATGCGCAAATGGCGTCACATTACGGCTTAAGCTGGATGGTGATCACTGATCACGGTGGGCCAAACCGCGCCAAACTGGCGTTGGAGCAGGCTTATCCTGAACTTGTGGCCTCACGTAAAGCTTTACCGCAGATTTTGCAGTTTTACGGTATGGAATTTGATGTGCCGGGCAATAGCCCTGGTGGTCGCCATGCCAGTTTTATTATGCCGCACAGGGCAACAGAAGCAGAGCAGTTGTACCAAATAGAAAGCCGCTACAACGGCCGTCAGGGTGTACCACCAGGGCCGGAAAAAGCCGAAGATGCTTTTATGCTGCAAGCCTTAAAAGCCATGAATGAATTACCGGATAAACCTTTGCTGTTGGTCAATCACCCGGCACGTTTAGCCACTGGTTTTCGGCAGTACAATAAAGTGACTCCAGCGCAATTACGTGACTGGCAGGATACAGCGCCCGATGTGGTCATAGGTATGACGGGCGCTGAAGGCCATCAGGCTGCGACTTTAAATCCGGATGGCAGCACAGACCCAAATGCCATTCGCGGCGAATACCCGGATTATCCGACTATGGGCGGCTACGACCAGATGACAGCCCGTTTAGGTGGGGTTTGGGATAGTTTACTCAGCGAAGGCCGGAATTGGTGGGTGACAGGCGTGTCCGACAGCCATGGTCATTACACTGATGGCTGGGCCGACTTCTGGCCTGGTCAATACGCCAAAACTTATGTCTATGCAGATAAAAACTACGACAGCATTTTTGCAGCACTCAAAGCCGGTCAGGTTTTTGTGACTACAGGCGATTTAATAGATGCTTTGTTTGTCGAAGTGGCAGTAAAAAACTCCACTAAAACCGCTACAGCAGGCCAGACACTCACAGTAAAACCTGATGATGAGCTGGTGCTGCGGGTGCGTTTTCGCGACCCAGATAGCAACAACGGCGGTGGTTTTAACCCAGAAGTTGAACGGGTGGATGTGATTCAGGGGCTTATCAAAGGCACGGCTTCAGAACGAAATACAGACGAAGCACCAGATACCAAAGTCGCTAAACGTTTTTACTCAGCCGACTGGAGCAGCAAAGAAGGCTACAGCAGCTTTGAGCTGCCGCTCGGCAACGTCAGCAAAAGCCAGTATTTACGCCTACGTGGCACCAACAATAAAAACGAGCTGGAACCAGAAGCTGATGCCAAAGGCGAAAACCCATGGTCCGATTTATGGTTTTACAGCAATCCGGTGTTTATTCAGGTGTCCTTATGATTGGGCGCGGCTTACTGCTGGTTGTATTGACGGCGCTGATGCTGCTGAGCTCATGCACTACAAAAACCAGAGTGCACCATATCCATCTGCTTTATCCAGCCGGTTCCCACAAAGCGATAGAACTTGCAGCCCGGGACTTACAGACAGAGCTTAGGATGCTGCCTGGTGCCACTATTACCAAAGGCCCACAGACTAATGCTGAGGCCAACCTGACCATTTTGATAGGTGTCGCTGGGCAGTTAAAAGGGCATCAACTGCTGAATGCAGAAAGTCAGGCTTTGCTGGCAGACATCAATGCACCCCGTTCAGGCCTGATGCACCAGCAAAAAGATGGCAAAGCGTTGATCCTGTTGGCCGGAGCTGATGTGCAGGGCACTCAATACAGTGTCTACGATTTTAGTCAGCAGTATCTGAATACCGATCCTCTGCGTTACTGGACTGGCAGCCAGGCTGAAGCTGTGTCGATGCAACAACTGTTGCAATTACAGACGCAACGCATTGACGCTCCGGTGGTGCCATTGCTGGTGTACTTTGAAAATGATGTGGATGAGCTGGCGAACTTTCGTGGCACTAAGCTGCAATACGACTGGGAAAGCTTTACTGCCTTGATCGATAGTCTGGTGCGGATGCGTTACAACGCTATTGAGCTGTTTGATATGCTCGGGCGCGTTGAGTTTTATCAGCGACCTGAGTACCAAAGCCGTTATCCGAATTACCAGCTCGACAAAGCTTATCTGGATCGGATGATTGACTATATCCACGACAAAGGCATGTTGCTGCAAGTCGATATGATGATGGGGCGGCAATTGGGCTCGTTGCCTGAAACAGAGTCCAACTGTTGGTCAGAGCATCAGCAGAGCTGGAAAGACATGTGGCTTTATTACTTAAAAGAAACTCCTATAGGCCGCGCCGATATATTTAGCTTAAGGCCGCGGCATCAGGTCTGGGACTGGCCTTATCAAAGCGCATGCAACGAAGACAAAACGATGGTGTTTAATCAGGTCTATGCCGCATTAGGCCAGTTGCTGGATCAGCAAAAGCCCGGTGCTATTAAGGTATGCACCTGTTACCACGATGGCATGGAGCTGTTTAATGCCGGTTTTAACCCGCCAAAAGACTTTATTGTGGCCTGGTCTGATAACGGCTGGGGTGAGTTCGATTATTTACCTAAGTCCGACAAAGGCCATGCCATGGGCACTTATGTGCACGCTGGTTTTTGGCTGAACCATGATGTGGCCGACCCTTACCCGAAGCGGATTGAGCAGGTGATGAGCTTTATGTATCAGCAGCATAAAGCCGATCAGTACATGATGGTGAATGGCCAGACCTTCCGGCCTTTTTTATTGAATCTGGCCGCTTATGCAGAGTCGGCGCGGCTTGGCGGGGCCTTTAACAGCGAAACTTTTAGCACAGGCTGGTTTACCCGCTATTTTGGCGCAGCAGCCACACCAGCCGCTATTGGGGCTATGCAGCAGTTGCATCAGGCGCATGCGGATGAGGTGGGTTATGTCGAAATATTATGGCAGGTGAAGGTTCTGCAAGGCTTTTTGGCCGACACTCCGGTGCGACAACCTGGTAAAGATGAGTTTAGCGTGACCGCAGATCGGATCCAGCCTTGGTTCAATGCCACAGCCCCCCGTATCACCACTTTAGAAAAAGGCTTGCAGCAGGCGAAAGCCGGACTGAATGCTGCAAAAAATCCGGTTTTTTATCATGATTTCGTGATTTTACCTCTGCAACTTTATCTGGATTTACTGAACTACAACCAACTGCTGTTGCAGATGGCGCAGCTGAAACTTAATGCAGGTTCGGACTGGACAGGCGAGCAGGGTGCAGCCTTGTTGCAACAGGCAAAAACCCAGTTGCAGTTGTTGCACCAGCGCCGTTTAACAGGGGATCAGGACTCACGCTGGGCCAACTGGTATCACCCCGAGAATAGAAGGCCTAACAATGGCTTTCCTGTTTTGGCGGATCTGGAGGCTATAGCAAAGGCAAGATAAGGCTTTGATCCGTATTCTTTCATCCTGTAGTGGGAAGCAAGTGACAGCAGGGGAACCAAGATCAGCGGATCTTTAAAAATATTTTAAAAACAGCTGTCAGGAAATGACGGGCAGCTGCTCTTTAAAATGAGAACGCTGAGTCGATGTCCTGCGTCGTGCTGCATAAAACAGCCGCTGCCGAGGACCAGTTTTCTGTGCACGACATCACCATAACCCATAACATTACGGAGAAGGATATGCATTTGAAATCAGTACTGATTGGTCTTGGCATCAGTTGTTGTGTGGCAGCACCTGCTGCGGCTCAGCAGTCCGGCAGCTTTGATACCTTAAGTTACAATGTGGCCGGTTTACTGGAGTTATTTTCCAGCGCCGAAAGCGACAGGCAAGCCGCCACAGAGCAGATCAGCTGTTATGTAAACGACTTTGATATTGTCAACGTGCAGGAAGATTTTAATTATCACGCCGCTTTATACGATACCTGCAATACCCATCCGTATCGCTCTGCAACTACAGGTGGCATGGGCATTGGCAGCGGTTTAAACAGCATGAGCCATTTACCATTCAGCAGTCTCAAACGAGTGAAATGGAACCACTGCAACGGCGTTGATTGTCTGACGCCTAAAGGTTTTACATTGATGCAGGTGCGGCTGGCTGAAGGGGTTTATGTCGATATTTACAATCTACATACTCAGGCTCAGGTTGAGACGGCCGACTTAACCGCTCGTCGGAATAATATTCTGCAGTTAAAACAATACATCAGCACTCAGTCTGTCGGCAATGCAGTGATAGTGATGGGGGATACCAATACCCGTTATACCCGTGAAGGTGACAATATCCGTGAGTTACTGGGCTTAGGCTTTACCGATACCTGGGTGGAATTGTATCGCTCTGGCGATATTCCAGCTTTGGGGGCTGATGCTTTGGTTTGCGATCCAAAAATCAGCGCAGCGAACTGTGAAATTGTCGATAAAGTGCTGTATCGCGACAATGGCTATCTGAACCTGCAATTGCTGGACTATCAGGTGCGTCAGGACGATGAAACTCCGGAAGGATTGAAATTGTCAGATCATCCGCCTGTGTCGGCAAACTGGAGTTACAGCACGCCAGCCAACCGGAAAATGAGTGACCAGTTTGGTGGCGATGGTGGAGTGTCCTTTAATACGGTCAGCCAGTTACCTGCTACGCCAAAAGTCAGCCAAATCAGCGTGCGTAGTGGCAGCAGAGTGGATCAGGTCGGGCTACAGCTGACGAATGGCCAAAGCTTTAGCCATGGTGGTAACGGCGGCACATTAAACAGCTTAACCCTGAATAGCGGTGAATACCTGAAGTCGGTAACTTTGTGTCAGGGCAATCGTAATGGCGCTATGCGGATTTTTTACACCAGCCTGCAAACCAGTGCGGGTCGCAGTGTAACAGGTGGCAGTCAAACCTCGAATTGCACTAGCCATCAGGCTCCTGCCGGTTGGCAAATCAGTGGTTTTCATGGTCGTGCTGAAACTGAACTCGACAAGCTCGGCGTTATTTATAGCCCTGTCGCTTTATAATTCCAGGTCGTTATTAAAATCGTGATTAAAGAGAAAGCCCGCTTTATGCTGTCGATAAGCGCAAAGCGGGCTTTTTGTGGTCGGTAAAACCTGAGTTTTACTTCATAGTCGGCATAGAGAACTGATTACCCTGGGCCTGACCATTAGGCCAGCGGGCTGTGATGGTTTTCATGCGGGTGTAAAATCGTACACCGTCCGGACCATGCATATTTAATGGCCCAAACACACTACGTTTCCAGCCTCCAAAGCTGTGAAAGGCCATAGGCACAGGAATAGGCACGTTGACTCCGACCATACCGACCTGCACCTGTGCGGTAAATTCTCGGGCCGCTTCACCACTGCCAGTGAAAATAGCTGTGCCGTTACCAAATTCGTGCTGGTTAATCAGCGCCAGTCCTTCAGCAAAAGAAGGCACACGAACTACAGCCAGCACAGGGCCGAAAATTTCTTCACGGTAAATGCTCATGTCAGGGGTTACCTTATCAAACAGCGTAGGGCCAACAAAATACCCCTGCTGATGCTTACTGACGACAAAATTGCGGCCATCGGCCACCAGAGTTGCGCCTTCAGCTACACCTGCATTGATGTAACTTAACACTTTGTCGGCATGCTGACGGCTGATCAAAGGGCCCATATGAGGTTCTGGGCTGACGCCTGTGCCTGGTCCTACTTTTAATGTGCTGATTTCCTGTTGCAGTTGCGCTACTAACGCATCGGCCACTTCGTCACCAACACAAAGCGCGACAGAAATTGCCATACAACGTTCACCGGCTGAACCATAAGCTGCGCCCATTAAAGCGCTGGTGACTTGTTCCAGATCGGCATCCGGCATCACCAGCATATGGTTTTTTGCACCGCCCAAAGCCTGTACTCTTTTGCCATGCGCGCTGCCTGCGGCATAAACATATTCTGCTATTGGTGTAGAGCCGACAAAACTAACAGCCTGCACGCGGGAGTCCGTTAGCAGCACGTCCACTGCTTCTTTATCGCCGTTGACCACATTAAACACACCTGCTGGTAAACCCGCTTCGGTTAATAACTCCGCCAGTTTTAAAGGCACTGTTGGGTCTTTTTCCGAAGGTTTCATCACAAAGGTGTTACCACAGGCGAGCGCGATAGGAAACATCCACAAAGGCACCATAGCAGGGAAGTTAAAAGGCGAAATACCGGCACAGACACCCAAAGGCTGCATCAGGCTGTAACTGTCGACACCACGGCCAACGTTCATCGAATGTTCGCCTTTGAGTAAATGTGGAATACCACAGGCAAATTCGACTACTTCAATACCACGGGTCAGTTCACCCTGAGCATCGGAAAATACTTTGCCATGCTCTTTGGTGATTAAAAGCGCCAGTTCATCTCTGTGCTGTTCCAGTAAGGCTTTAAATTTAAACATTACACGGGAGCGGTTCAGCGGAGTCACCTGACTCCAGCTTTGAAAGGCAGTCGCTGCTGCGGCAATAGCGTCGCGGGTTTCGTCTGCGCTAGCCAGACTGACCTGTGCCTGGGCTTCACCTGTAGCCGGATTAAATACGCTCTGGCTGCGGCCGCTTTGGCTGGCGATATGCTGGCCGTTAATATAGTTACCTAAAATATGGTTACCTAAAGTTTGCATACAAAAATTCCTGCTCAGTACTTTGCTATTAATAAGGTTGATTCTGTTGTTGCTGCTGATAGTCCGACAGCGCTTGGCGGACACCACTCTGCTCTGAGACTTGCGGTATAGCCACATCCCACCAGGTGCCGTTGTCTGTACTGATTTGTGGATCAGTTTTAATTTCAATCAGATAACTTTTACTGGCGGCACGGGCTCTGCCTATGGCTTGCTCCAGTTCGCTAATGTTGCCTACAGTTTCGCTCAAAGCGCCCAAAGCGCGGGCATGACCGGCAAAATCAATAGCAGGCGCCTGACCTTCGCAGTCTTGCAGTAAATTGTTAAAGGCGGCATTGCCTGTACCTTTTTGCAACCTGTTGATGCAGCCATAACCACTGTTATCCAGCAGCACCACTATAATTTTGCGGCCGAGCATCACTGACGTAGCGAGTTCAGAGTTCATCATCAGGTAGGAACCATCGCCGACTACCACAAACACCTCGCGGGCCGGACTGGCGATTTTGACACCCAAAGCACCTGCTATTTCGTAGCCCATACAGGAGAACCCATATTCCACGTGATAAGTACCAGGGCCTTCAGCGCGCCATAATTTATGCAGCTCGCCCGGTAAACCTCCTGCGGCACAGACCACCACATCGGTTTTTTCTGACTGGCGTTTCACTGCACCTAATACCTGAGCGTCACTGGGCAAAATATCTGAGCCAGGATTGGCTGTCACAGTGTCGTAAAACTGCTGCCATTGCTGATTCAGTTGCTGCGCCTTTTTCAGCCAGCCATCTTCACTTTTCCAGCAAGGCAGAGCGTCATGCAACAGTTTTAGCAGCAGTGCCGCATCACCAATCAGCGGTTTAGCGCGGTGTTTTAACGCATCAAAAGGGGCGACGTTGATTTGCAGCAGAGTTTTACCGGCAAAAGCGGTACGGGACTGAGTGGTAAAATCCTGCAATCTGCTGCCAACGGCGATAATCAAATCGGCTTCAGCCGCCAGTTGGTTGGCCGCTGCCGTACCCGTCACGCCAATACCACCTACGGCGCAGGAGTGTTGCCACGGCACGGCTCCTTTGCCCGCCTGAGTTTCTGCCACAGGAATACGATGCGCCACAGCAAAATCAGCTAATTGCTGACAAGCGCCGCTGTAATGCACACCACCACCTGCGATGATCAGTGGCTTACGGGCCGCCAGTATTAATTCCAGCGCATCGGCCAGTTCCTGTTCATCCGGGCCCTGACGACGAATACGGTGAATACGTTGTTCAAACATATAAGCTGGATAATCAAAAGCTTCGGCCTGCACATCCTGCGGCAAAGCTAAAGTCACAGGGCCGCAGTGGATCGGATCCAGCAAGGTTTCCATAGCCACAGGTAGCGAGTGGATCAACTGCTCTGGTCTGGTAATACGATCAAAATAACGGCTGACTGGTATAAAGCAGTCCGTGGCTGCTGTCATCGGATTCTGGAAATTTTCCACCTGCTGCAAGACGGGGTCGGGTTTGCGGTTGGCAAACTGATCGCCTGGCAGCAGCAATAAGGGTAAGCGATTCACATGCGCCAGCGCCGCAGCTGTCACCATATTGGTCGAACCTGGCCCAATGGATGTAGTGCAGGCCATAATACGGCGGCGGTTATTGGCTTTGGCAAAGGCGATAGCGGCATGCGCCATAGCTTGTTCATTGTGGGCGCGGTAAGTCGGCAAGCTGTCTTTCACCTGATACAAAGCTTCACCTAAAGCCGCCACATTGCCATGACCAAAAATGGCGAATACACCAGCAAAAAGGGGAGACGCTTGCCCATCTTCTTCGATGTACTGGCAGCTTAAATACTTCACCAGCGCTTGTGCTGCGGTTAAACGTACTGTGCTGTTCATGCCTGCACCTCTTGCTGCTGTTTATTTAATGTTTTACGGTTCAGCCATGCGTTGACCAAAGCACGGTAGTTGTCGCGAACTTGCTGCTGCAACAGGGCATCAGTAATTTCACCTGCCAGCCAGGCCTGACTGGGTTTGGCAAAAATAGTGCGGCCTATAGCAAAACCTTTACACAGCGGGAAAGCGGCGCTGTCGGAAAAAGCCTGCATCAGCTCTGCTGCCGGAGCATCTAAGCCCAGCAGGATCACACCACGGCAATGCGGCGCTTCGCGGTTCACCAGCTCTGAAATTGCAGCCCAGGAAGTTTTGCTTTGTGGCGGCAGTTTCCACCAGTCGGGTCTGATCCCGCGCTGATAAATCAGTTGCAGTGCCCGCACCATGGTCTGGTCGTCTTGCGCCGAACCAGCTGGCGGTATTACTTCAATCAGCAACTCGTGGCCTGAGACACAACAGGCGCGGTAGAGCTCTTCCAGCTGTCTGGCCTGTTGTTGCCACAGCTCTGTCTCATCATCCGGGTGCATAAACACCAGACATTTGACGATATGTTGTTTTGGCCAACTGATAAGACGGGAGCCAATAGAACGACCGCCTTCCAGTTCCAGCGGCCGTGAGGCTGGTACTTCGACAGGGCGGCCTATCCACCAGCCAGTGCCTGTGACATCGTTCAACGCATCCTGACCATAAGTATCATCAATCAACACACCAGCCTGTACAGGCCAGTTGGCTTCAGCCACTTCCTGCTGACAGGCGGCCAGGATCAGTTGTTTAAGTTTGGAGATCCGACTTAAAGGCGCACCCACGGCATTTGCCATATCGACACATTGTTTACGGTGGTCAAACGCCAGAATACAAAGCTCGTTCCAGCTTTGGGGGCTTCGGGTGGTGACTCTGTGTAGGTAATTCAGCTCCGGGTCCAGATCTGGTCTTGGAATACGCTGTTGATTGGCAAGATAATAATCCAGCTCTTCTGGTGTCGGCACAGCAGGAGCACAACCATGGCGTGATACCACTAAAGCACCGCTGGCATTGGCATAAGCGCAGCAGCGCTCGTAGCTTTCATCCTTGAGCCAGCCGCGTAAAAAGCCGGACATAAAGGCATCACCGGCGCCTAAGACGTTCAGCACTTCGACTCTTACACCCTGACTGAAAAAGGCCGAATTTAAGTCATCCGGAATTTGGGCTTCAAAGATGCTGCAGCCATCTGCGCCGCGTTTCAGTACTATCACAGCATCTGTTAATTTTCTCAGCGTGCGCAGGCATTCAATAGTGTCTGTGCTGCCGCCTGCTATATGAATTTCTTCTTCAGTGCCGACAATCAAATCACATAAAGGCACAATGGATTGCAAATGGGCGGTGACGCTTTGGTTAGAAACAAAACGATTGTCGCCTTCGCCTAAAGCCGTTAAGCCCCAGAGCACAGGTCTGTAGTCGATATCCAAAATCACTTTGGTTTGATTTTTGCGGGCAAAGCTGATGGCGTGACGGGCCACTTTATCGACATGAGCGGTAGAGAAGTGAGTGCCAGTGATCAGTAAAGCTTTGCTGGAGGCGATATAAGCTTCGTCAAAGTCGCTGCAATCAATCGCCATATCGGCGCAGTCAGTGCGGTAAAACAGCAGCGGGAACTGATCTTTGGTTTTAATAGATAAAATGGCCAAAGCCGTCAGGCGCTTGGGATCTGTCACTACATGGCTGGTATCACAACCAGCTTTTTGCAGCTCCTCACGAATAAACTGACCAAACTGCTCATCACCGACCCGGGTCAGCATGGAGGCTTTCAGGCCCAATCGGGCTGCACCAAAGGCGATATTACAGGACGAGCCACCCAAAGATTTGGCGAAAGAGCCAACATCCTGCAGCCGGTCGCCTATCTGTTGGCCGTATAAATCGACTGAAGCCCGGCCTAAACAAATCAGATCTAAAGTTTTAGTGAGGGTTTGCATTGCTGCTTTCGCTCCTTTGTTGTACTTGTACGGCGTAGGATCCCGAACTGTTGCAGGCCGGATCCTGTGCACTGGAAATACGGTTCGATCAGTAAATAACCAGTGCAGAATAGAATGTATTTTCCATTTGTACAATAGTTGGAATATTTGTTTTATTCGGATACACTCATTGAAAGCTAAAGCTTAAAGGAATTGAAAGCGCATGATATGCAGCACACAACAGCAACTGGAACAACTGATTGAGCAGCGTTTTGTCACACTGAGCAACAGGCTGCAGCAGGTTGCCCGCTATTTGCTGGATCATCCGGATACAGTAGCTTTTGGTACTACAGCCACTATAGCTGCCGGGGCAGGTGTGCATGCTTCTGCTTTGGTGCGTTTTGCCAATGCCTTTGGCTTTAGTGGTTTTTCTCAGATGCAGCAGTTGTTTAAAGACCGGCTGGTGCAAACTGGCCCTGATTACCAAAGCCGTATAGCTGCAGTAAAACAGGATGAATCAGTGCCCGGTGCTCAGGCTGGGTTGATGTATTTGCAACAAATCAATGCGGCCAATGAAAGAGCCATGCAGCAACTGACTGAAGAGCTGGATCCGCAGTTAATAACCCAAGCCTGTGAACTGTTGGCTCAGGCGCGCATTATCCACTTGCAGGGCGCACGCCGTGCTTATCCAGTGGCAAGTTATGCCAGTTATCTGCTGAGCAATACCGGCCTTGCTGTGCAGCTATTGGATGGTGTGGGTTATATGCAACAGGCGGCATTGAATCTGATCACATCAGAAGATGTGATTCTGGCTATTAGTTTTGCACCTTACGCCCCGGAAACCCAGTTAGCTATTAACAGAGCTAATGCCGCAGGAGCCAAAGTGATAGTGATCACCGACAGCAGATTAAGTCCTTTAGCTGCAGAGGCTGATGTCACTTTACTGGTACGTGAAGCTGAAGTGCATTCATTTCGTTCATTAAATACCAGTATGAATTTAATTCAGGCGCTGGTGCTGGCGCTTATTCACGATACTGAAGCTGTTACAGCAATATAGGGAGAGACAGATGTCCTATTTACACCGTAAACCTCAGCTTGCCGACAGCTTAGGCCGTATCCAGCATATAACGCCGGAAAATGCCAACTGGCAGTATGTAGGTTTTGAAGTGGTGGTACTCGCTGCAGGTGAGTCACATTGTTATCAGACAGAGCAACAGGAGCTTTGTGCCGTGATTTTATCCGGCCAGGCAGATTTAGTCTCCTCAAGCTTAAGTTTGAAAAATATCGGTGACCGGACTTCAGTGTTCGAACAAAAAGCGCCTTATGCTTTGTACCTGCCACCTGGTGACTGGCTGGAAATTACCGCTTTGACCAATCTGGAAGTGGCTTTATGTAAAGCTCCGGCTCTAGGTGAGTTGCAAGCCCGGTTAATTAAGCCATCCGACTGTGTTAGTGAAACCAGAGGGCAGGGCACCAATGAGCGGCAAATTTGCAATATTCTGTTTGGCAATTTACCGGCAGAACGTTTGCTTATTACTGAAGTGATTACGCCAGCCGGCCATTGGTCCAGTTATCCACCGCATAAACACGACACAGACGCTTTACCCAGCGAAAGTGCGCTGGAAGAAACTTATTACCATAAGCTAAACCCACAACAGGGTTTTGCTTTTCAGCGGGTGTACACAGACGACAGACGGATAGATGAAACAATTTGTGTGGAGCATAACAGTGTAGTGCTGGTGCCCGAAGGCTATCATCCGGTAGGTGCGCCTCATGGTTATCAGCTGTATTACTTAAATGTAATGGCAGGACCTAAGCGCCAGTGGGTGTTTCATAACGACCCACAGCACGAATGGATTCTTAAAAAATGATGGCGCAGCTGCTGATACCGCGACGCGGACGATAATACACCGCTGTACAGATGGACGGGCCGGGACAAGCCGCGGCCCCTAGAATTTTATGTACGCAGGTTAGATGGTGCACAGGTGGAATCCCGCACTATTAACTCGCAATCGTAAATATTGCTTTGATCTTCAGGTGTCACAGCTTCTGGCATAGGTTTACCTTTGAGCTTATTAATCAGCATCAAGGCTGCGCGGTAGCCAATGGTGGCTATAGGTTGGCGCATAGTGGTCAGATTTGGCCAGACTTTAGTGGTCAGTGAAATATCATCAATGCCACAAATAGACAACTCGTCCGGTACCTTAATGCCTCTACTGTGCGCTTCATACAATACACCAGCTGCCATTTCATCGTTGGCCGCCAGAATAGCGGTAGGACGGGGGCTTTTACTGAGTAAGGTCGCTGCTGCATCTATACCGGATTGATAAGTGTAATAACCTTGCACTATCAGCGCTTCATTGACTGGCAAACCCTGATCGGAAAAAGCTTTACGAAAACCAGTTTCAACACGGCGGCTGGATTCCTGATCCGGATGACCCAATACAAAAGCTATGTCTTTATGGCGCAGACGCAGCAGATAATGGGTCATTTCACAGGCGGCTTTTACGCCGTTAAAACCTACACTGTCGCCACAACCCTGATTTTTTGGGCCTATGCGGATATAACAAACCTTTTTACGGTCCAGCATATCCAGCAAGTCTTGCTTATCACTTAAAGGCGGTACTAAAATCAGGCCGTCAGCCAGGGTGTTATCAATAAACTCTTCAATTTCATTGACCAGGCCAGGAGAGCGATAGCGGCAATCGTATAAAAACAAGCCCATATGCTCTTCACTGCAGCACTGCAATATGCCTTTTTGCAGTTTCTGCAAATAGCCTGGGCTTGGATTGTCAGCCAGCAGGGCGATAAATAAAGAGCGATTTTTCGCCAGCGCCATGCCCAGCGGGTTACGTTTAAAACCTAACTGATTAATAACAGCCATCACTTTGTCGCGGGTTTCGACCGACACATTGATCTCGTTATTGATCACCCTGGACACAGTTTTTTTCGAGACGCCAGCAAAGCGGGCTACATCGTTGATGGTGACTGAAGACATTATTCTGGGATACCCCTTAACAGGAAAATCAACAAGGTTCACAAAAAATCATACTAGCGGACGGCAGTATATCTGAACAGTGTTGCATTTGTTTTCTGGCTTATTGTTTTTGTTAGTTAATTTATTACTTAAGAATCTAAAGTTGCAGCTCGGGTTACTTTGTTTGGTTATACCTATAATGCAAATTGACACCGGTGTCAATTTGCATTATAAATTCTGCCAACAGTCGCAGTACTTCATTTTCAGAGCCATGAATGGGCTACTGTTGATTTCCTTTTATTTATCCAAGCTCAGGGGCCTGCGGATTTATGCCTGCCAAACTTCATTTGCATCCGGATCGTTTGTTTTCAAGCCATGGTGTTGAACGTGATATAGCCAGGCGTTTGTATCAGCAGGTGGCGGATTTACCTATTGTCAGCCCGCACGGTCACACAGATCCGGCCTGGTTTGCATTAAATCAGCCCTTTGAGAACCCAACCGAACTGCTCATTAAACCGGACCACTATGTGTTTCGCATGTTGTACAGTCAGGGCATCAGTCTGGAGCAATTGGGTTTACGCCGTCGTGATGGCGTAGCTGTAGAGCAGGACCCGGAAAAAATCTGGCAGATTTTTGCGGAGCATTTCCCGTTATTTCATGGCACACCATCCAGCATGTGGCTGAATCACACCTTTGCGAATACCTTCGGCCTTGACGTGAAGCTGAATAAACAAACGGCCAGCCATTATTATCAAGTGATTAACGATGCACTGCATACAGCGGACTTTTTACCACGCCGCTTATTTGAGCGTTACAACATTGAAGTGATAGCCACTACTGAATGCGCCACAGACGATTTGGCTTATCACCAGCAGATCCGCAACTCCGGCTGGCAGGGCAAAGTGATCACTGCCTTCAGGCCAGATGGTGTAATCGATCCTGAACACGAACAGTTTCAAAGCAGGCTGACGAAACTGAGTCAAATCACCGACTTGGATTGCCGTAATTACGATCAGTATATAGCTGCTTTACGTCAGCGCCGCGCCTTCTTTAAACAGATGGGCGCAACCTCGACTGATCATGGCCACCCAACAGCGCAGACAGCGGATTTAACAGACGCCCAGGCCCGCAGCTTATTCGACCGTATCATTAAAACCGACGTCAGCGCAGCGGATGCCGAATTATTCCGTGCTCATATGCTGGTGAAAATGGCAGAAATGTCACTGGACGATGGCCTAGTGATGCAGCTGCACCCGGGATCATTCCGTAATCACAATGATCAGCTATTCCGTTTATTTGGCCGGGATAAAGGCGCAGATATTCCGCAAAGTATCGAATATGTCAAAGCACTCAAGCCATTATTGGACAAGTTTGGTAATAACAAAGACTTAAGCCTGATTTTATTTACGCTGGATGAAACCACCTACAGCCGCGAACTGGCGCCTTTGGCCGGCCATTATCCTTGCCTTAAACTGGGCCCGGCCTGGTGGTTCCATGACAGCCCTGAAGGCATGATTCGATTCCGCCGTCAGACCACGGAAACCGCAGGTTTTTATAATACGGTTGGTTTTAATGACGACACCCGTGCCTTTTTATCTATTCCGGCGCGGCATGACGTAGCGCGGCGGATGGATGCTGTTTATCTGGCAGAGTTAGTGGCCCGGCATATGCTGGATGAAGAAGATGCAGCCGTGATTGCCAAAGATCTGGCATACGGCCTGGCAAAAAAAGCTTATCAATTGTAAGGGGTAACAGCGTGACTGAACCTGCAGTAACTTATCCACTTTTATCAGCCACCACTTGCCCGCAGCAGGTCACGTCTGAGCGTGACAGCACCATAGGTATAGTGCATTTGGGCATTGGCGCTTTTCATCGCGCCCATCAGGCTTTTTATACAGAGCAAGTGATGCAATTGACAGCAGAGCGCAATTGGATGATTGCCGGTGTGTCGTTGCGATCAAACGCAGTGGCAAATCAGCTTAACCCCCAGCAAGGGCTTTATACGCTGGTCACTACTTCTGCAGCAGGCTCTGAGCAACAGCTGATTCAGTCTGTTGCCAAAGTGCTGGTTGCGCCACAAAACCCGCAGGCTGTGATTGAACTGATGGCCTCGCCTGAAGTGGCGATATATTCCTTAACTGTGACGGAAAAAGGCTATTGCCTGAATCCTGCGACCGGCGATCTCGATTTAACTTTGGCTGATATTCAGCACGATTTAGCCCAGTTAGTGACTCCGAAAACGGCTATTGGCTATCTGGTGGCGGCATTGCAGCAGCGTTTTATCCGTAAGCTAAAACCTGTGACTGTGATCAGCTGCGACAATATTTCTCAAAACGGCAAAACTCTGGCGCGGTTGGTTCAGCAGTTTGCGGCGAAGATAGACGCTGAACTGGCACAGTGGATTAAAAGCCAGATCGCTTTTCCGGATTCGATGGTCGACCGTATAGTGCCAGCCACTACAGAGCAGGATATTCTTGCTCTGGCTGCTGACACTGGCTATCTGGATCAGGCCATGGTGAAAACCGAAAGCTACAGCCAGTGGGTGCTTGAAGATCATTTTTCGTCAGAGCGACCGGCATGGGAAAAAGCCGGAGTAATGCTGGTGAAAGAGGTTGCACCTTTTGAGCAGGCAAAACTGCGCTTACTGAACGGCGCTCATTCGGCTTTGGCTTATCTGGGCGCTGTAGCAGGTTACAGTTATGTGCATCAGGTGGTGGCCGATCCGGTATTTTTACGTTATCTGCGCCATTTAATGCACAACGAGCTGATGCCAACATTACAGGCGCCAGAAGGGCTGGATTTAGCCGCTTACATCGACGCCTTGCTAAAGCGGTTTGCCAACCCGGCTTTAATGCACCGCACCATGCAAATTGCGATGGATGGCTCACAAAAAATACCACCGCGTTTATTAGCAGCAGCGCAAATCAGGTTAGACAAAGGCCAAAGCGTTGATGCGATTTGCTTTGCTGTGGCAGGTTGGTTGCGTTTTAGCATGGGCTTTGATGCCAAAGGCGATACTCTGGAGGTGTCCGATCCGCTGGCTGAGCTGTTGATGCAAATCCGGCTGGAGCACTGGGATCATATAGACGAGCTGGTTGGGCAGTATCTGGCGGTGAGTCAGGTGTTTCCGGCTGCATTAAGTTCATCAGCGGTGTTTCGCAACAGGCTGACCTATTGGTTGAGTTATATTCTCGCCAACGGCGTGCCTACCGCTTTGCAAAGCTTATTATTGGAAGTTCAGGATTATTCAGCGGCGCCGCGTTTGGCTACAGAGCTGGCCTCAACTGCTGCTGGGAGAACAAAATGATTAAAGTGACAGTCTGGAATGAATGCCGCCACGAAAAAGAAGATGCGGACGTGCAGGAAGTGTATCCGGAAACCATAGGCGGTTGTATCGTCAACCAGTTGAAACCTTTTGGTTTTGATCTGACGCTGGCTACATTGGACGACCCAGAACAAGGCTGGCCAGCTGAACGTATTGCCGAAACCGAAGTGGCTATCTGGTGGGGCCACAGATACCACGACGAGCTGGACGATGCGTTAATCGACAAATTGCAGGCGAGAGTACTGGCAGGTATGGGTCTGATTGTTCTTCACAGCGGTCATCACGCCAAACTCTTTAAACGCCTGATGGGCACCAGCTGTAATTTAAGCTGGCGTGAAGCCGAAGGTGGCGAGCGGGAGCGCGTCTGGTGTTTAAAACCAGCTCATCCTATTGCCTACAATATTCCGCCGCAAATCGAGCTGCCGCAGTCAGAAATGTACGGCGAGCCTTTTGATATCCCCGACCCGGACGAGCTGATTTTTAACTCCTGGTATCAGGGCGGTGAAGTACTGCGCAGCGGCTGTACCTTCACCCGTGGCCGTGGCCGGATTTTCTTTTTTGCACCAGGCCACGAAACCTTTCCTATCTATCGCAACGAACACATAACGCAAATTCTGGCCAATGCCATTCAATGGGCGCATCAGCCCCACACCAGTGGTTGGATGATGGGCAACTGGGGACGACCAGTGCCGCTGGAAGAGGGTGCACCAAAACAAACCTACTTTAAAAAGCCACGCAAACTGATGTTGGCGGAAAAGGCTGCAAAGAAGGATAAATAAACTGTGGGAGCATGCACAGCTCCCTTTGACTTTTCTCAGCTATCTACTGTGAATAACCACATTGAGCAATGTTTATACAGAGTGTATACTTTAAGCCTGTGTATACAATGTATAGTACGAGGTGCAGTATGTCTCAGATAGTCCATACAAAAATTCAACGTTGGGGAAACGGCCTCGGGTTGCGTGTGGCTGGTTTAATGCGTGATATTCCTCATTTCGCTGCAGATACAGCCATAGAAGTCGAAGTGTTTGAAGATGGTTTTACCGTCAGAAAAGCAAAACAGACCCGTCGTACTTTGCCATTTTCAGAACGTGAGCTGCTGGAAGGACTAACTTCAGATACTGCACATGCAGAATTGCTGGCAACACCAGCGGCAGTGGAGCTTGATTATTAATGTCGAAACCCTTTATCCCGGATCGGAGTGACATTATCTGGCTTGATTTTGAACCTGTTAAAGGCAAAGAAATCGGCAAATACAGACCTGCGTTGGTATTAAGCAGCCTGGCTTACAACCAGCAAACCGGATTACTGATCTGCAGCCCAATCAGCACCAGCATTTCTGGTGTTAAAACGGAAGTGCTATTAAATAATTTGCCTGAGCCTTCAGTAGTTGCTTCAAGTTTGATCCAAACCTTGTCCTGGAAAGACAGAAAGGCAAAATTTATCGCCAAGGCAGAAGAGGGCGTTTTGGAAGAAGTATTGCTGCGTATGCTTCCGCTTATTGGCGCGGATGTGCTGATTGAAAAGTTAATAAATGAAGATAAATCATAACGTTGAGTGCACATGCTGTAGCCCTTGTTGATTCTTTTTTAGTGGGCCTGAGAAAGTAAACTTTGGGTCAGGCACTGTGCATGACTCTGAAAGTTGCAGATCAGCTAGTGCGATGTGCAGCATAGATCCAGGCTGTTTTACCTGATTTTAATATTGCAGCGACCCGCACATAGTCATCCACTTCATAATCGTCAGCCTGGGCCAGTTCCTGCTCTGTAATTTCAAACACAGTACCTGGCACTTCATGCTGCGGATCACAGCTAAAACGTAAAATCGGATGTATAGCTTTACCGCTTTCACGCAAAACACGCTCGTCGGTGATTTCAATTTCACCCACCACATAGCCTTGTAAACTATCTTTGCTTCCCGTCAGCTCACGGCCAAAATTAGCGAGCTGCACTTGCTTTTGCTGCAGGGTTCCATACGAAAATAACAGTGGCATAGTTGCTCTCCCGGTCTGGTGTTTTTGCTCAGGTGCGGCCAGCTCAGCGCCCGCGGTATTTTTCGTTGGCCGCAAAAGCTTCCACTTCTAACGGAGAGTTTTCATAGCCATAGGTAACTAAATCGGCAAAATGCTGCGTGATCACCTGCTGCAAGTCCGAGCGTTCAATTTGCAAAACATGCACCAGTTCATGTGCCAACTGTGGTGTGGTCAGGGGGTAGCCACGCCGCACGTAAATGGCGTAGCCAAACACCTGGGCGTTATTCACTATACCTTCGCCAATAAAGCCCAGCGCTTCGCCAACCGTTGTCAGCATTAAATTGTCATAAGGGAAAGGCACGCTGTCTACATAAACCAGCCTGACCTTTTCCGGATGTTTTATGCCTATTTCCTGAGCGATCAGCAGTTGTTTCGCATCTAATGGCTCGCCAGTTTGTACACCGGCCTGCTCTGTTGCTTTGGCCCATTCAATGTAAGGCGGCAGTACCAAAGCCGATACTAACTGCTGCTGAAAGGTGAGCAGGCCCGCTAATACAACCAGAATAAAGCCAACAGCAACTATCCATATTCTCATCTCAATTTCTCACTCATTCAGCCTGTTTCAGTAGGGGGTTTGTAACAATGTCAGCAAAGTGCTGATGCCGTCAAGGTAATGGCCAATGCGCAGGTTTTCGTCGAAACTGTGCTGGTTGTTGTCGGCGTTCACCAGCGGCAGTATGACAAAAGGCACCTGCAATGCGCTCACCAGTTGCTGTGTTGGCAAGCTGCCGCCCATCATCCGCACCCGCACCACCTTCGCATTATGTTGTTTAAGCACCCCATACACCCAGTTGCCAAGCGGCGAGTCCATCGCTGTGCGGGCTGCGTCACCGCCAGCGCCCGGTGTTAGCGAGGCAATTTTATTTTGTGTTGCGCGTTCGCTATCTGTGGGTTCACCTTGAGTTAAGTACCAGCCCTGAGCGCGCAAATGCTGTTCCAGCAACGCTGTTAAATAGGCAGAATCTGCCTCAGGCGTGGTGCGCAGGTCCAATTCTGCCACCGCCTGATGCGGAATAATATTGGCGGCTTTATCGCCCACAGCAGCCGCCTGCATGCCGCGGATATTCAGCGATGGGTATTGCAATGCTTCCTGATAATTGCTGCCAACAGCGTCAGGTTTTGCAATACCGGTGCGCTTACGCAGTGCGGCTTCGTCATCTGGCACTTCGGCCAACACCTTCAGCTCTGCAGCTGTCAGTTTCACCTTGTCGTAATAACCAGCGACAGTAACGCGGCCACTATCGTCTTTCATACTGGCGAGAAGGGCAGCGAGGCGCTGCGCCGGGTTCGGCACATAGTTGCCATAATGGCCGCTGTGTAGCGGAAGTTTTGGGCCATACACAGTCAGCGTCAAACTGGTTGCACCCCTATTGCCAAACACCAGCGTCGGCTGGTTCGTCTGATGCTGTGGGCCATCCAGTATTAACAGGCCATCCGAGCTTAATAAAGCGGCATTGGCTTTGGCAATGGCATTGATGCTGGGGGAGCCTTTTTCTTCTTCACTGTCGAGCAGTACCTTGACATTAAATTCAGGCGAGAGTCCGGCCGTTTTCATCGCGTCGAATGTAGCCAGTAACATCATGATTGGGCCTTTATCATCAGCCGCAGCTCGGGCGAATACTCTAAGTTCCGGGTCCAGCGGCTGTTGTTGCAGTGCTTTTTGATCCACTTCAAGCCACTTGCCTTTAGCATCACGTTTTTTCACCACAGCCTGCCAGGGGCTAGCCTGCGCCCACTGTTCCGGCAGCACAGGCTGACCGTCCAGATGCATATAAAATAAAATGGTTTTCGCATCAGGCTTTGGGCTTTTATATTCGGCAAATAGCAGCGGTTTACCCTTATTTGGCAACTGTTGAGTTTTAAAGCCACGTCGGGTAAATGCCTTATCCAGCCAGTCGGTATTCTTCTGGATATCAGTGGCAACAGCCGCATCATTTGGCAGCGCCAGTAATTCGAAGTATTCGGAAAAACTCGCTTGCGCAGCCTTGAGTATCAAAGTGTCTGTTGCTGCTGTGCCGGACAGCGCCTGCGTATTGGTAACTGGCTGTGCAGAGGCAAAACCGCAGAAGCCTACTAAGGTGCTTACAATTAGAATTCTGTGAAACTGGGCTGTGAGCATAACTGTTTTCCTACTGAGCACCTTGCTTAGTGAAGCAGAGTGCTGTTACTCAGATAATAAGAGCTAACATAATGACTTATAATCATTTTCTCGTCACCGTTTATGGTGAGATAAGAGATGGCTGTGGGGTTTGCTGTTGTGAGTTGAGCTATTACTGATAAAACCAGCAATTTAGGGGCACAGGGCAAGACCTGTCACCAATTTTTAATAGAAGCTTGACGGATAAAAACAAGTATTTAGGGGCACAGGGCAAGACCTGTCACCAATTTTTACGTTGTTGGTTTAACCCGCCAAAACTGAATTTGTGGTGGAGCAAATGCAATAATAAAAAACAAGATCCCAGAGATAAATCCCATCAGTTCTCCTTCATTACCAACAAGCCCCAATTTGGGAAGCAGAACCTGAGTAAACAGACCAACAATAACACCTAAAAACAGCAGCGTTGACCAGTGGAGTTTCTGCGATTTGGATAAAAACCTACCCAAAAAATACCCTATCGTCGGAAGAAGATCTAAAAAAATAGAAAAGCTAATCAAGAATGCATACTGACCAATTGTAAATTCTTTTTCCAATGGGATGCTCAACAGAATCAAAATGCCAACAAGAGCGTTCCCTAAAAATAAATAAATCATGTATTTCCTTATTAAAATGCTTTGAATTCTTGAGATCCTTAGACATGAGGCCTTTGGGGTCAAGTCTTGCCCTGTGCCCCGAGAAAACAGAGTCAAACAAAACAGTACAAAAAATTGGCTTACTAAAACATCTATCACTGGGGCCTTTGGGGTCAAGTCTTGCCCTGTGCCCCGAGAAAACAGAGTCAAACAAAACAGTACAAAAAATTGGCTTACTAAAACATCTATCACCAATCCATCTTCAACTAATGGAGTGTCTAGGCCTTAAAGTATAGGTGCAAGACTTGACCCCAATTGTGCGGTAAGGTAGTCGATGTTGAGTTGTAAAAGTATTGCCAAAATCCACCGTTGTAGACTTCTAAATGAAGCCAATGGACTGAAAATAAATATACCGCTTTTTCAGGAATATCGTTTATCGATTCGAGCCACTTTTCTCGCCCATTGTAGAAATCGAATTGTTCATAATACGGTGAAAAAATTGCAGGATATTTTCTTGGTTTTTTGAATATCCAAAACATGACGATTGAATCGCCACCAATAAACTAGACACTTCCCAGCCGTTCTTGGTAACGGTTTTCATACTCTACCGGTGACAGCAGATTATTGGAACCATGTTTCCGTTTACTGTTGTAAAACATTTCAATGTAATCAAACACATCACTTCTGGCCTCATCACGCGTCGTGTAGACTTTCCGCTTGATCCGCTCTCGCTTTAACAACTGGAAGAAGCTTTCTGCCACTGCATTGTCATGACAGTTTCCGCGTCTGCTCATGCTGCCTTGTAAGCCATGAGTTTTCAGGAATGCCTGCCAGTCATGGCTGGTGTATTGGCTCCCTTGGTCGGAGTGAACCATCACCTGTTTTTTAGGCTGACGTCGCCACACGGCCATCAGCAATGCGTTCAGCACAATATCTTTGCTGATTTGGGAATGCATCGACCAGCCAACAACCTTGCGCGAGAACAAATCCACAACCACAGCCAAATACAGCCACCCCTCATGCGTGCGGATGTACGTGATATCAGTTACCCATACCTCGTCAGGCACTAACGGATTAAACTGCCGCTGCAAGCGGTTCGGCGTAATGATATGGCTGTCCCCTTACGTGATCTGGGTTTGCGATATCCAACCTGTGCTTTAAGCCCTTCGGATTGCATCAACCGGTATACCCGGTTAATGCCGCAAGACTCGCCGAAATCACGTAAATCAGAATGAATTTTACGGTAGCCATACACACAACCAGACTCCAGCCAAAACTGTTTTATTAATCCTGTCAGCCGCCGGTTTGCTTTATCGCGTTTCGACAGCGATGCCTTACTCCACGCATAGTATCCACTGGGATGCACATCCAACATGTTACAAAGCCAGCGCACCGGCCAGCTGTCGCAGTGTTCTTTAATGAAGGCGTATCTTAGTCGGACAGCTTTGCGAAGTACGCCGCGGCTTTTTTTAGAATGTCGCGCTCTTCGGTGGCTCGCTTCAGCTCTTTTTGCAGTCGCTTAATCTCGGCCTGAGCGTCAGCCAAATCATTATGCTGTTGTTTGTCAGGACCGTACTTTTTAATCCAGGCGTACAGGCTGTGCGTGGTGATATCGAGCCGTTTGGCAACATCCGCAACTGAATGGCCGCGATCAACGACCTGCTTAACTGCTTCGATTCTGAATTCTTCGGGGTAACGTTTACTGCTCATAGGCACCTCTCTTTGAGTTAGTTTATCTAACTGAAAGGTGTCTAGGAAATTAGTGGCGATTCAGATTCCTTTAAATGCCTAACAATTTAATAGAAGGGATTCCGCCCGCAAGTCGAACACTTTTCTGCCTTCTTTCCTGATTTTTACTCATATCAAATTAGCGCTGATGTAACTCTATATCAACAACTTATTCTGTAATCAGTAAATGTATGGCCGACAAAATCTATACAGGCTGTACGCTAGTTGTTCTTGAAAAAACTAAAGCGGAATGTCTGGTAATTTATCTAGTGGTTACAGGAGTTGTTGGGTGGCAGAAGAGGGCTAAACATAGCTTTGAGTTAATCTATGAGTCGGTATTTGAGAGCTATAAGCCACCAATCTTCTATAGATCCAAAGCAGTAAAATCAGCAGGAAACAACCAAAAGGTCGAAGCCAAAGCTCTGACCCAGAGCTTTGGCTAAGATAACCAAGTCTTACAAAGTCACAGGCTTACCATGCTGGCTGGCGGATAACTTGATGGCGTCCCATAACTGTGCCATGCGCAGGCCTTGTTGTACGTCGGATGGGTTTTCTATTTCGCCGTTGCGGGTTTGCATAAATACATTCATCAGGTTGTTGGCGGCTTCCTGATCTTTGCGCACCACATTGCCTTGTGCGTCTTCAATTTCCATCCAGCGGCCCCAGGCGCAAATGCGCACTATGGCTTGTGGAAAGTAGCATTCAATGCGCGATACACAGCGAATGCTGCGGCCACAGGCGTGCAGGTTAAACAGCGTGCCGTCGTTGAGTTCGCCTGAAACGCTGGTCACCACATCTACCGGAAAGCCGTGGTTATGCATAATGGCGCTGATGCGGGAGAAGGGTTTGCTGGTAATTTTTGATACGGTATTCATCATATGAGCGCCGGTATCAAACATAAAACCGCCGCCGGAAATTTCTGGTACTTGCTTCCAGTGGCCTTTGTATTTATCGGCCCAGTCTTCCCAAATAGCGGCATTAATACTGACTAAAGCGCCGTATTTTTCGCTGGCAATGGCGTCTTTTAACTCTTGCACCAGCGGTGATAAACCACCCTGATAAGCTACCACCAAAGTTTTACCAGACTTTTGCTGTGCGGCGGCTAAAGCTTCGGCTTCGGCCACACTGGTGACCATAGGCTTTTCCAGCAGCACGTCCAGCCCTAATTCCAACGCCAGCAAGGCCTGTTCGGCGTGATTGGCATGCGGAGTACAGATATAAACAGCATCCAGCTGTTGGTGCTGCTCTTTTAATAAAGTTTGCCAGCTATCAAAACAGAGTGGGGCGGTTTTACCTGCCTGTGCAGCAATGTTGCAGACGTTGTCCATGGCTTTGCCATTCGGGTCCATCACGGCAAGCAACTGAATGTCAGAGCGCACTATCCAGGTTTGAATGTATTGAGTGGCTTTGGTGCCACAGCCGATAATTGCTAATTTCAGTTCCACGTTATTCTCCACCCACTACTGCTGATAGGAAAGCTGTTGCAGGCTGCGTCAAGCGCCTTGCAACACTTTGTTGTTCTCTCGTGTTGTTCGTTCTTGCTTGTGCAGCCCGGTATGATTTTTTGCACCATTGTGAATCGCACCGCACCATTAAATTGCATATTGACACCGGTGTCAATATGCGTATTATCAATTGCGACAGGGTAAAAAATAGCCGCATCGGCAGAACCTTCATGGGGATGTCAGATAGCAAGGCACAAGCACTAAAAGTGCGATCAAATAAGAAGAGCTGGACAAATGAGCTGGACAAAATTAACGCTGGTGTCGCTGCCTATCGCAGCGGCGGCGGTCGTTGCTGCAATTTGGTGGAGCGGGGAGCTGCCATCAGATTTAGACCCACAGCAAACACGACCCACATTAGTCATCGCAGAGCACAGGACAGCGCGCCTGCAAGCTTTGTATCAAATGCAGCCCAAGCTGGAAGCTGAGCTTGGGGTACGCTTAAAAATTGTCGAATATCCGGCACCACCACAGGATTACTTCACCAAGCTGGTGACAGAACTACGAGCTGGTAATGCACCGGACGTTTTTACTGTGCCACGGGATTTGCAGGTGGACGATTTGGCCGCTGCTGGTTATCTGGCTAATCTGACGGCTGATGTCGAAGCCTGGTCGGGGTATCAGCAACTGCCAGCTTTAGTTAAAACCTTAACCCGCGCCAGTTTTGACGAACAGGTGTATGTGGTGCCTTCTATTGTGGCTGTGGAGCAACTCTATTACCGCCATGATTTGTTAACTGCAGCTGGCATCAGTACTGAACAGCCAAAAGACTGGCAGGATTTGCTCAACCGCAGCCGCCTGATTAAGCAGCAGATGGGCCAGTTCCCGCTGATGATCCCTGCAGGTTTAACCTGGGGTATGGGCTCTTATACCGAAGGTTTTCGTTATTTACTCGCTAGTTTTCAGGATTATCAGCTGTTAAGTGCTGGCAATCAGTATCAGTTGAATGATGATGCGGTGCATCAGGCTTTTGGCTTTTACCAGACGCTGGTGCAGGAACAACTGACACCGGTGAATCCGCTGCTTAACCCAGAACCCTGGGTGATCCCAAAATACGAAATGTTTCCCAAAGGTGAGTTATTGATCACCACCTGTGGCAGCTGGTGCAAAGTATTCGACTGGGGCCCTGGCAGCCGCAATCCTATTGCGAATGTCGATACTTCAGTCCAAACCTGGAAATTCCCCAGTGCCGATGGCGGTGAGCCTTTTGCGTTGGCTTCAGTGGTTTATGCCTGGGCTGTTAATGCTAAATCACGGCAGCAACAGCTTGCCCGTCAACTAGTGCTGGCTTTAGGTGAAGTGGATGTAGCGCTAGCCTATGCGGTGAAGCTGGGTAATGTGCCAGCGCGGCTGGATGCGAAAGAGCATCCTGACTTTATCGCCTTAGGCAGCTTAATGCAGGACCATGCGCTTTTGACTGAAAGCCGTGCACTGCGCACTACGGTAGGTTCGAACGCCATGATGGCTGGTGTGGCTCAGGCGTCTGAAGCTGTACTGACAGGCCGTGCTAATGCGGTGCAGGCACAGCAGCAACTGCATGATTATGTAGTGAATGTGCTGGGCGCTGAGATGGTGGAGCAACAACTTGCCAAAACCCTGCCTTTGCCTGCCGCTTTACCCGCTGACGTGGAGAAGAATTGATGTTTAATATGACGTACGAAGCCAGAAGGCAGTTCGGTTATCGCATTATGATGACACCGGCTTTGTTGCTGATGGCGGCTTTTATTGTATTCCCTGCTTTTTATGCTTTTTCCTTAAGCTTAACTGACGACGCCTTATTGGGCTTTGCGGCGCAGGAATCTTCTTTTGTTGGTTTACGTAATTTCAGCCGCTTGTTTAGCGATCCACTGTTTTGGAACTCACTGAAAGTGACGCTGATTTTTGTCATAGGTTCTGCAGTGATTGGCCAGTTTGTATTGGGTTTTGCATCGGCTTTAATGCTGCAGCGGCCGGTGAAATACAAATCGATTTTTAACGCCATTATTTGTCTGCCAAATGCGGTGCCGGAAATGGTGGTGGGCTTTTTATGGATTTCTATGTTTGCCAGTGGTGAATATGGCACGCTAAACCGTCTGGTGGCCTGGTTTGGTGTCGAGCCACAGCAGTGGTTATACACCTTTCCGTTAATGTCGATCATTATCGTCAACACCTGGCGGGGTATAGCTTTTGCGATGATCTTACTGACCTCAGGCCTGGCTTCTATTCCGAAAGATATTTACGAAGCAGCCCGGGTGGATGGCGCTACAGATACGCAAATTTTCTGGCGTATTACTGTGCCTATGATGATGCCTACCATCTTTCTTTATATGTTTATTTCAACTGTGACCACCTTTGCTATTTTTGGTCTGGTTTACACCTTAAGTCGTGGTGGCCCGGCAAACAGCACTGAGATATTGGGTATTTATATTTACAATCAGTCGTTTACAGCATTTCAGCTGGGCTATGGTGCAGCAGTGGCTGTGATTAGTCTGGTGGTTTCTATGGTGCTGGGAATTATCTATGTCAAAGCACTGAAGGTGGAGGTCTGAGATGGTAACTTTAGTCAGACCGGCCAATGAGGAAACCATCATGACGCATCATTCTTCACAGCGCCGCGCCTATTTAACGCTTGTGCTTATTTCTTTGTTTTGCCTGATGCCATTTTTTTGGGTGGTGCTGGCGGCTTTTGACCCCAAAGCCAGCCAGTTTTTGCAAATTCCTGATGGCATTACCGTTAATCATTTCTGGAACCTGTTGGCCAATGAAAGTGGGGTACGTTGGGTATTAAACTCAGTAGGTATTGTTGGCACTGCCACTTTTCTGACCTTAATTTTGGCCGGTTTTGGCGGTTACGCTTTATCGCGCACTCAGGCCTGGTGGAAACGGCCTTTGTTGTACGCCATTATTCTGGTGCGGATAGTACCGCCGCCAGCTTTGATCGTCCCTGTATACAAAGTGATGCTGTTTTTAAACGACTGGATTAATGGTGTGATCAACAGCCTGACCTCTGATGTGGCTCAACAGCTGGTGTTAAGTCGGATCTTTTCTTTTGTCGATGGTTACCTTGGCCTTATTTTGATCCAAACCGCTATGCAGTTACCGCTGGCGATTTGGATTATGAAAACCTTTTTTGACGCTATTCCAAAAGACTATGAAGAAGCCGCAGCGCTGGATGGTGCCAGTCAGTGGCAAACCGTGCGTCATGTGTTAATACCGCTGGCCTTGCCAGGTTTTGCTGCCGCTGGTTTATTTGCATTTATTAACGCCTGGGGTGATTTTTTAATGCCACTGATGTTCACCTCATCACCTGAGTTACAAACCTTGCCACTGGGCATGTTCCGCGCTTTCTTGCGTGTCGACGCCATTGATTATGGTTTCTTAACGGCACTGGCTGTGATTTACACCTTGCCCGCCGTCATTGCATTTGCCTTCGCCCGAAAGTTTCTGACACAAACTTTCTCCGGCGGCGTGAAAGGATAAGAGGATTTTGTTATGTCACAGATTGAACTGATTAATATTAAAAAGAATTACATGGGCACAGAAGTGGTGAAGGGCATAGATGTCACCATTAACGAAGGCGAATTTGCTGTGATCGTTGGCCCTTCAGGCTGCGGTAAATCCACCTTGTTGCGCATGATTGCAGGTTTAGAAGATATCAGCAGTGGTGAGCTAAAAATTGGCGGCAAGCTGATGAATAACGTCTCACCGGATCAGCGTGAAATAGCCATGGTGTTTCAGTCTTATGCTTTGTATCCGCATATGACGGTAGCGGAAAACATTGGTTTTGCGCTGGCGCTGAAAAAAACGGACAAGGCGGAAATCAATCGTCGGGTGCAGGAAGCTGCCAAAATGCTGGAGCTGGAACATTTACTGGAGCGCAAACCTGCTGCTTTATCCGGTGGTCAGCGCCAACGTGTGGCTATAGGCCGTGCCATAGTAAAACGGCCTAAAGTGATTTTATTTGATGAGCCGTTGTCGAATCTGGACGCTAAATTACGGGTGCAGATGCGTACCGAGCTAATGCGATTACACCGCGAATTTGGTTCCACCATAGTTTATGTCACGCACGATCAGGTGGAAGCCATGACGATGGCGCAAAAAATCATAGTACTGAACAACGGCCATGTCGCTCAGATGGGCAAACCGATGGACCTGTACCGTGACCCGGAAAATACTTTTGTCGCGCAGTTTATTGGTGTGCCAAAAATGAATTTGCTGCGCGGCAATTTACAGGCCGATGTCTTTACGCTGCAGTCGGGTCAGAAGCTACAACTCGATTGTGGTTACTGTGACGGTGTTAATTTACAGCTTGGGGTTCGGCCTGAGCATCTTAAGCTGGAACTGCTGCAGCCGCGCAGTGGCAGTGAAAACAATAGCGAACACAGCTGGACTGTGGATGTGGTAGAGCGCCTTGGCGTAGAAAGTTTTATTCACTTGTGTAATGCCGCTCGTGACGTGTTGGTGCTACGCCTTGAAGGTGACTGTGATTTACAAGTGAATAGCAAAGTGGCGGTGCGCTTTGATTGCAGTCACTGTTATCTGTTTAACGACGCTGGTGTGCGGCTGTTACCAAATTCTGCCGCTATGCATTTGGCGGGCTGATCTCGTTCTCTGGATGGACCTTGGCCAGATTGCTTGTTGGGCACTCTGGCCCTTTTTTTATCTCTGGTTTGTTTTAGTTCGGGTTTAGCCGAAAACAAAGCTTTGATAAAAGCTTGGGAAGAGATTTCATATCATTAAATTCTATCACCGAAGCGGATGGGCTGGTTTCGCCATGGATGTTATAAAACAAAGTGTGCATACCTGCGACCAGGCCTGCCAACACGCCGGGCAGGCTGTCTTCTATCACTACACAATGCTCTGGTGTTGCGCCAAGGCTGGCTGCGGCGTGCAGATATAATGCAGGGTCTGGCTTAAAACGTTGAATATCGTACGCGCTGAAGATGCGATCGTTAAAAAATTCAGTAAGGTCACAAAGTTCCAGCGCCTGCTGCACTTTAAAGCGGGGGCCATTGCTGACCACTGCCATGGGCCAACCTTGCTGCTGACAAAATTGCAGGGCTGAGTTTATACCTGCCACAGCTTTGAGTTCGGCCTGAAACAATTGCCGCACCAGAGCACGGTAACGCGGCTCGGTATCATGGCTTAAACGAACCCCATGTAGCTTTGCCAGTGTGTCGAATATATCCGACAGCTGGCCACCCCGGTAATCCCGGATCAGATCTGGTACCGAAAGCGTGACGCCATATTCGGCAAAAATCTGAGCTAAGGCTTGATTACATAAGCCTTCGCTGTCGACTAGCGTGCCGTCACTGTCAAACAAAAGGCAAAGCTTTACCGGGTTCATTGAGCTCATTGCGTCAGGCTTTTATTGGGTTGGTCAGACATCTGCAGCACCAGCTCACCACCTTTAATAATTTCGCTATGGTACAAATAGCTGCGTTGAAGCACCTTGCCATTTAAGCGGATCTCGCTGATATAAGGCCGGTTTTTGCCGTTATTCAGAGTTTTAATCTTAAACTCTTTGCCGGGATAAAAAGCCGGGTCCAGTTGGATGCGAACTTCATCAAACAGTGGGCTACCGAGCTGATAAACAGGGTCGGCTTCGACACCACCGGACAGCTGAAACAGGCCTATTTTCATCAACACCGACAAACTCCCCATCAGGCCCTGATCTTCATCGCCGTTGTAGCCACGGTCCGGCGATAAGTCACTGTAGACAGTATCGACTATTTGTCTGGACCAATACTGTGTCAGCCAGGGCGCTCCGGCCGCACTGAAAATAAAGGCGGTTTGCATACTGGGCTGATTGCCATAGTTAATAGGGCTGCGGCGGTATTCTTCGTGAGTTTCCTGAGCATGAGCTGTGCCTGAGGTAAAACCCTGTTTTTGCGCTGTTTTAAAGTCGTTATCTAATCTTGTGATCAACCTGTCTTTACCTCCCATCAGCTCCGTCAGGCCTATGATGTCATGAGGCACAAACCAGGTGGCCTGAGCCGGATTGGCTTCAACAAAACCATTTTCGTACTCGTGAGGGTCAAAAGGTGTCTGCCAGCTGCCATCAAGGTTGCGGGGCCGCATATATCCCGTCTGGCTATCGAACTGGTTGCGATAATTCTGCGCTCTTTTGCTGTAAAGTTTCGCATCTTCAGTAAAGCCTAAAGCCGTCGCCAGTTGTGCCAGCGCGTGATCCTGAAAGGAATATTCCAGCGTCTGGCCTGAGCCACGTCTGTGGCTGCCATAATTACTTTCAGTTTCTGGCAAAGGGTAGGGAATGTAACCCCGCTGCAGATAATACTGCATACCTCCGCCTGTGCTGCTGTAATGCTCGTAACCAGCGCGGGCCATGACGCCATCCTGGCTATGGTTGTGCTGCATTGCCTTGTAAGCGGCCTTCACATCAAAATCCTGCTGATTGTTGTACAAGCCTTTTTGATAGTTCGAGACTAAAAATGGCGTCGTAGGTGCGCCTGTCATCACCAGCGTATCCTGTCCACCGGACGGGCCACGCGGAATAAAGCCACCATCTTTGGCATACTGCAACAGGCTGTTGCCCATGTCGGCTGCAATTTGTGGATAAGCCAGAGGCCATAAAGTGGCGATAGTCCACTGTGCGCCCCAGAATGAATCTGAATTGTGATGGTTAAATTTGGGTTTGCCGCTGGCATCCAGCGGTAACTGCCGGACTACAGCTTCAGTGCCAGATAAGTCGGAGTATTCTCCATTGACGTCAGAGATGGCTCTCCGGCCTTGCAGTGAATGCCACAAATCTGTATAGAAACGGCGCTGTTGCTGCTCTGTGCCGCCGCTGATGTTGATGCGACTTAAAGCGTTATTCCATTCTTGCTTTGCTTCTTGTCGAACTTTGGCAAAATCCCAGTGTGGCAGTTCGGTGTCGGCATTGAGTTTAGCGTTGTCGACCGATACATAAGAAATACCCACTTTCAGCAATGTAGGGTTGCTGCTGCCTGCCAGAGTGACCACTAAACCAGCATCATCGCCATCAATACCGCTGACATTATGAAACAGCATCTTGCCACGCCAGGCATCCAGCTGTTGCACCTTCTGGTTAAAACGGGCATAAAAATACACTTTCACCGGCTTGGTGCGCCGCTCTGTGCCTTGATTGGTGATATAGCCTGCCACTGCATTTTGGCCTTGCAACTGCGCTTGAGCATGGCCAAGGCGGGATGGCCCCATCAAACCACCTAACTGAAACAGCACCTGTTGGGGCTGATTGGCTGCATAGGTGTATTGATGAAAACCAACTCTGGAGGTGGAGGTTAAGGCTACTTCTATTTGGTAACGGTCCAGCTTTAACTGATGAAAGCCGGGTTGAACTACTTCGCCATTATGGGAAAAGTCTGAATAGTAATCGGTTTTTAACTGCTCCAGCTTTTGGTTGGAAGACAGTGGCATGACAGATAAACCCGCCAGCTGCCACTCATGAATATGGTTAAAGCCTTTGATTTGTTTGGAGTGATAACGGTAGCCGCTGCCCCATTCGCCTTCAAGATCGGTATCCGGAAACAGGCTAACCATACCAAAAGGGCGGGCGGCTGAACTGAAGAAAAACCAGCGGCTGTTGGCACTATCAAGGTAGGGATACACCAAATCAACAGGCTCTCTGCTTGCAGCTTCAGTCATTGGCGCAACACCACAACACAAAACCAGCGCCAGCAGCGCAGAGCGAAACTTTGTGGGTTTGCTGTGTGCCTTCGTTGTGAAAAAAAACTTAGGTAGAAGGGCCGGAGGCTGGTGAGAAAAGAGGGCTGTCATCAGATGCCTTACTAAAAGTCGCTGCAAGATGCCCTATGTATAACAAATTGGACAGGCCAATTGCAACACTGGCTTGTCCACAGATCGTGCTATCTAGTCCGCAATCAACAAAATATAAGCTTCAGTGACTTGAGCTATATGCTCCTGCATTGCGGCTCTGGCGCCCGTTGCGTCGCGGCGGCTTAAGCATTGATAAATTTTTTCATGCGCCTGAATATTAGGGCCTGCAACCTGACGGCGGATTTTTTCGGCAAATAACCGGCTGATTTCCGATGACTCACGCAAAGTCCATAACCATTCCACCATAGATTGCAAAGCGCTATTGCGGGTGGCGCTGGCAATTAACTGATGAAATTTGCCATCAAAAGCTTCGGCTTCAGAGGTTTTTTGTGCTGCAACTAAAGCCGTCATCTGGTTTAAATAAGCTTTGAGTTTTAACAACTCTTCATTACTGATGCGCTCTGCAGCTAAAGCCGCTGCATCACCTTCTATCAATAATCGGGCTTCCATTATCTCCAGCGGGCCTGGGGCGTCATCAGCCAAAATGGAGCTTTTTAATGCGGCTGATTTCAGTACATAAACCCCTGATCCCGGCTTAATTTCAACCAGTCCTGACACTTCCAGCGCTATTAATGCTTCACGCACTGTTTGGCGGCTGACGTCGTAGTGCTGCGCTAAATCGCGTTCTGCCGGCAGCCGATCACCAGGATTGAGGTCGCCTTTGGCTATGTTTTGCGCCAGCTTGTCGGCGATCAATAAATATAGCCGTGGGCTATTGGCCTGACTGCGTTCTGTACTGAGCTGCAGTGGAGAGTCTGTTGTTTGTGTCATCTTGGCTTCAAATTTATTTTGGACTGACCAAATATTTAATATTGCAAATTGGACAGGCCAAATGTTAGTGTTAATCAATAGGCCTGACCAATTTAATCTGTCGACCGGCACAATTCAAGCGTAGTAGACAAACCTGTTGTTGAGTTTGTTGTTTTGGATAGCTGTAGCTGGCAGTCACTCAGAGGAAAATTATAAAAGTTATGAAAATTATTGATGCAAAAGTTATTGTGACCTGCCCGGGCAGGAACTTTGTCACTATTAAAATCACCACAGATCAGGGCCTGTATGGCATAGGGGATGCGACTCTTAATGGCCGTGAACTGGCAGTTGCCAGTTATTTGCAGGATCACCTGATCCCTTGCCTGATTGGCCGTGATGCCAGTCGTATAGAAGATATCTGGCAGTTTTTTTATCGTGGTGCTTACTGGCGTCGTGGCCCTGTAGGTATGACAGCTATTGCCGCCATAGACGTGGCGCTGTGGGACATTAAAGCCAAAGCCGCCAATATGCCGTTGTATCAGCTGTTGGGTGGTCGGAGCCGCGATGGTGTGATGGTCTATGGTCATGCCAATGGCCGTGATATCGAAGAAACAGTGGCTGAAGTAGGTCGTTATATCGATATGGGCTACAAAGCGATCCGGGCTCAAACCGGTGTGCCTGGCCTTGCCAGTACTTATGGTGTATCCGGCGATAAAATGTATTACGAACCAGCGGATGGCAACCTGCCGACTGAAAACCTTTGGTCGACCAGCAAGTATTTAAACTCTGTGCCTAAACTGTTTGAAACTCTGCGCGACACTTATGGTTTTGAGCATCACTTATTACACGACACCCATCATCGCTTAACACCTATTGAAGCTGCGCAACTGGGTAAGTCGTTAGAGCCCTACAAATTATTCTGGCTGGAAGATGCCGTACCTGCTGAACTGCAGGAAGGTTTCCGTTTATTCCGTCACCATACCACCACTCCTATTGCTGTTGGCGAAGTGTTTTCTTCTATTCATGACTGCCAGCAACTGATCAGCGAACAGCTGATTGACTATATCCGCACCACCATAGTCCACGGAGGCGGTATCACGCATTTACGTCGTATTGCTCATCTGGCTGAGCTGTATCATGTTCGCACTGGTTTCCATGGCGCGACCGATTTAAGCCCTGTGACTATGGGCGCTGCGCTGCACTTTGACACCTGGGTGCCCAACTTTGGTATTCAGGAATATATGCGTCATACACCGGAAACCGATGCTGTGTTCCCGCATGACTATCACTTTGATAATGGCTATCTGAAAATTGGTGAAACACCAGGTCATGGTGTGGATATTGATGAAGCTTTGGCCGCCAAATACCCTTATCAACGTGCTTATCTGCCGGTAAACCGGTTAGAAGACGGCACCATGTTTAACTGGTAATCAGCGTGGGCTGTTCAACCTTATTCCCGCCACAGCGGTGCTGTTTATGATTGCTGTACTGGGCGAAGTAATGATTGAACTGGCTCCAGCCGGAGCCGGTTTATTGAAAACCGGTGTGGCCGGAGATACCTACAACACAGCAGTGATGCTCAGCCAATTGGGTGCGCAAGTCTGTTATGCCACGGCTTTGGGGGATGACAACTTCAGCACTGACATCCGCAGTGCTATGCAGCAGCACGGCTTAACAATCAGTGCTGTACTGACCTTAAAGGCGCAGCAACCGGGGCTTTATTGCATTAGCAATAGTGCCGATGGCGAGCGTAGTTTCAGTTATTGGCGTCAGCAATCCGCGGCGCGACAAGCTTTTCAATCCGGACTGTTATTTGAGCAGTTACTGCAGGCCATCAGCCATTGCACAGATATCTACTGGAGCGGTATTACGTTGTCGTTAATGAGCGATGGGGTGTTGTCGCGCTGGCTGCTGTTTCTACAGCAACTGCGAAACCGTGGTGGCCGGGTTTATTTTGATACTAATTTTCGGGCTGCTTTATGGCAGGACCGAACCAGCAAGCTAGCAAGCTATCAGGCAGCTTTGCTGCACTGTGATTATTTCCTGCCAAGTCTGGAGGATTGTCAGAGTATTTGGGAGTGCGACAGCCTGACTCAGGCGCTCGAGCTATTACAAAGCGAACTCCCTGTGTCCGGACCTGCACCTGTGGTTTGCCTGACAGCGCAACAGCAGGTGTTTTGGCTTGAAGCCGGCACTATTAAACAGTTCAGCCTGAAGTTCAGCGAACAGATGCTGGATGCCACGGGAGCTGGTGATGCCTTCAGCGGAGCCTTGATTGCAGCGCTGCAGCAGGGCTTAACTGCAGAGTCAGCAGTACAAATAGCTCATAGCGCAGCGAGTTTAGTGGTGCAGCATCAGGGTGCTATTTTGCCGGACTCTGTCTGGCCACAACTAAAACTGCGGCTGCTGCAACTGGGTTTACGGCCACAGCAAACACAGAGTGGGAGTTCTGTATGAGCAAAGTGATTTGTTTTGGTGAAGCGCTGATCGACTTTATCAGTGGCCAGAGCCTGTTTTCTGATGGTTTACAGTTGCCCCAGTTCGGCCAGTATCCAGGTGGAGCTCCGGCCAATGCGGCAGTAGCTGTCGCCAAATTAGGTGGCAACGCCAGTTTTGTTGGTCAGGTTGGCCGGGACCTGTTTGGCGATTTCCTTAAAACTGCGTTACAGCATTATGGCGTCGACACCAGTGCTTTGGCGCAACATGCCACAGCCAAAACCGCTTTGGCTTTTGTCGCACATGATGACAAGGGCGAGCGTAGTTTTTCCTTTTATCGTGATGCCTCGGCCGATTTGTTGTTCAGCAAGGCGCAAATAACCCCGCAACTATTTGAGGGTGGCAAAGTGCTGCATTTTTGCAGCAATACGCTGGTAGAACCTGCCATAGCTGAAGTAACAGCTGAATTGATGCGTCAGGCTAAAAGTCGGGGGCTTTGGTTAAGCTTTGATGTCAATTTACGCCATAACTTATGGTTTGAAGGCCAGGCCAATACCGGATTGGTGCGCCGTTTTGTCGCACAAGTCGATATTCTGAAGTTCTCTTTGGACGAGATCCTTTATTTATTAAACGACACCAGCATGGACATTCCGGCTTATGTGCAGCAACTGCTGAGCGATAAAGCGCAGCTGGTGGTGATTACCCATGACGATAAACCACTGCAGTACTTCAGCCGTTATGCGCAGGGAGTATTGCCTGTGCCGCAAGTACAGGTGGTGGATACCACTTGTGGCGGTGACGCTTTTAGTGGTGGTTTGTTATATCAGCTTTGTCAGCTCAATGATTTGGACAGTTTTTGTCAGTCCGATCCTGCACTCCAACACACATTAAATTTTGCCGCCCGGTGTGGTGCTCATGCAGTCACAAGGCCTGGCGCTTTTCCGGCTCTGCCTGTGCTGGCTGATGTGGCGTCAGCAAGGGTTACAGAAGAATAAGGATTTAACGATGCAACAACAGGTTATTCAGGCTTTAACAAAGCCCTACAGCAGAGATTTTCTGCTATCGCATTGTCGCGACATTCTGGCGTTTTACGATGCACGAGTAATAGACCCGACAGGCGGGTTTTTCCATAACTATCTGGATAACGGCACGCTGTTTAATCCGGGTTTTCGCCAATTGGTCAGCAGCACCCGGCTGATTGTCAACTACGCCCGCGCCAGCCAGGTACTGAAAGAGCCAGGCTATATGGACTATGCATTACATGGCCTGAAGTATCTCGAAAACGTGCACTGGCAGGCTCAAACCCGTTCTTACGCCTGGACTTTACAGGATCATCAGCCGCTGGATATGACGCAGCAAGCTTATGGTTATGCCTTTGTGTTGTTGGCTTATGCTGCTGTACATAAAGCTGGCGTGGCGGACAGAGCTGCAAAAATGAGTGAAACCTATGAGCTGCTGCAGCAGCGTTTCTGGCAGGACGAGTTTGGCCTTTATGCCGATGAAATCAGTGCTGAGGGTGTCATGAGTTCGTATCGGGGCCAGAACGCCAATATGCATTTATGCGAAGCCATGATTGCTGCTTATGACGCCACAGGCGAGCAGCGTTATTTGGAGAAAGCCAAGCAGATTGCCTACAACATTACAGTACGGCAGGCCGGTTTGACCGACGGTCTGGTGTGGGAGCATTACGACGTTCAGTTCCAGCCAGACTGGGATTACAACAAAGCCGATCCTAAAAACTTGTATCGCCCCTGGGGTTTTCAACCTGGTCATCAGACCGAGTGGAGCAAATTACTGCTGCTTATTCACCGTTTTTCGCCTGACGCAGCTTTGGTCGAAAAAGCCAGTAGCCTGTTTGATCGTGCTTTTGCCACGGCATGGGACTCAGAGCATGGCGGTCTGATTTATGGCTACGACCCCCAAGGCAATTGGTGTGATGACGACAAGTATTTTTGGGTGCAAGCCGAGAGTTTTGCCGCTGCAGCTTTGCTCTATCAGCAAAAAGAAGAACCTAAGTATCTGCAAGCCTATGAGCAGTTATGGAGCTACAGCTGGCAGCATTTTGTTGACCATCAATACGGCGCCTGGTTTCGCGTACTGACGCGGGATAACCGCAAGTACTCCAATGAAAAAAGCAGCGCTGGTGCCAAGTGTGATTACCACACGCTGTGCGCTTGTTTTGATGTACTGGCGGCAATGCCATAACAGAGGTTATTTATGCAAATTCATACATCAGCTGCAGTCACAGGCGAAGCGTCGGGCCAATTTAATGCGCGTTTTGCCTTTTGGGCTATGACATCGCTGTTTTTTATCTGGGGCTTTATTACGGCACTGAATGATATTTTATTGCCTTATCTGAAAGGGGCTTTTTCATTAAGTTACCTGCAGGCAGCTTTGGTGCAGTTCTGCTTTTTTGGTGCTTATTTTATTGTGTCGCCGCTGGCTGGCAGGCTGCTGGAAAAAGTGGGCTACAGAAACGGTATTCTGACCGGTTTACTCACTATTGCCGTCGGTTGTTGTCTATTTTACCCAGCGGCAGAACTGGGTTTATACAGCTTCTTTTTGCTGGCGTTATTTGTACTGGCGTCCGGCATTACAGTATTGCAGGTGTCGGCGAATCCTTATGTGGCGGTACTGGGTGATGAGCAGCATGCGGCCAGTCGCTTGAGTCTGGCGCAGGCGGTCAATTCAGTGGGCCATACAGCCGGGCCTTTATTTGGTGCTGTACTTATTCTGGCGGCAACGGGGGAGGCTGGTTCTTCCAAATCTGTGCAACTGCCTTATCTGTTACTGGCCAGCGTTTTAGTCGTCACGGCCCTGGTGTTTTACCGGCTGCGTTTGCCTGATATCCAACAATCTGCTGAAGAACAACAGACAGAGGCCTTTCGCATAAGGCGTTTTCCACAGCTGAAATTTGGTGTGCTGGCGATCTTTTTATATGTAGGCGCTGAAGTGGCAGTAGGTAGCTACCTGGTCAATCTGTTTATGCAGCTTGGGATCAGCGGTATGACCGAAGTGACGGCGGGCGCTATGGTGTCTTATTACTGGGGCGCAGCTATGGTTGGGCGTTTTGTCGGGGCTGGCCTGATGCGTTTTATTAAACCGACCAGTTTATTAGCACTGAATTCCGCTCTGGCAGTGGCCATGATCCTGCTGGCAGTGAATAGCAGCGGAGACTTTGCCATGTGGACCATTCTGGCCGTCGGCTTTTTTAACTCCATTATGTTTCCAACCATTTTTACTTTGGCTATCCGCGGTCTTGCTCAGCATACAGGCCGGGCTTCGGGGTATTTGTGTCAGGGCATAGTGGGTGGCGCTGTATTGCCATTGTTGCAGGGCGTTGCGGCCGATTTAACCTCAGTGCAGTGGAGCTTTCTGGTGCCTGCTTGTTGTTATGTCTACATAGCCTGGTATGCGTTGGTGGGGTCGAAACCAGGTTAACTCTGTACATTTGGCGATACAGTTTGGATTTCTTGACGAAAAGCTATATATCAAGCTGTTGATACCGGTGTCATTGTTTTGTTGTAAGCAGATATTTCAATTTTAAAAAGTTGGTTGCAGGTTCTGAGTCAAACGCTGTTTTTATGAAGTGAAAAACCATTAATACATTGATTTATATAAACTAACCACATTTATTACGCAGTTGTGAAGCAATGGTCACAACAGAGTTGTTCCTGAGTTATATAGTTTTAGTTTTGCTGTTTTTAGAAAGTTAGGAGAAAAATTGCTCAACATATTGACACCGGTGTCAGTAATTGACTAAGTTAAGTTGCTAGAAAAAAAAACAACAGGGGTAGACATGAAAAATTATAAAAAAACAGCACTGTCGCTGGCTGTACTCAGCACACTGACAGCGGGTTTCCAAAGCACTGCAATAGCGCAGGAAAAGGAAGCTGATACAGAAGTGATCGAAGTTCGTGGTTTTCGTAACTCAGTAATTAAAGCCAAAGATTTAAAACGTGAAGCTATGATTGCTCAGGACTCTATTGTTGCTGAGGACATTGCTGATTTTCCGGATTTAAACCTGGCAGATTCGTTGCAACGTGTGCCTGGTGTAGCGATCACCCGTGAAGGTGGTGAAGGCCGCCAAATCTCATTACGCGGCTTAGGCCCGGATTTTACCCGAGTACAGGTCAATGGTATGGAGGCGTTGGGGACGTCGTCATCACCTATGGACAGCCGCGGTGCTGTAGGCCGGTCTCGTGCTTTTGACTTTAATATTTTTGCGTCTGAATTATTTAACCAAATCGACGTGAAAAAATCCTATTCTTCCGACCAGGAAGAAGGTGGTATTGGCGGTACCGTGAATTTACGTACTGCCAAGCCTTTTGACTATGACGGTTTTCAGGGCGCGGTAGCAGGTAGTTTAGGTACTAACACCAATGCCGAGGAAACCAACCCACGTATCGCCGGTATGATTTCTAATACCTGGGGTGATTTTGGTGCTTTGGCTTCAGTAGCTTATAGTCAGAAAAACTCCAGTGAATACGGTTCTAACACCTACCGTTGGCGCCAGGTTCGTGCCACCAATGGCATTAGCGACTCAGTAGACGCTGATACAGCAGCCAAAGCCGCAGCGGGTGAGCTATGGTTTGCCCGTGGTAACCGCTATTCAGTCTGGAACAATGATCAGGAACGTTTGGGTGTCACCACAGCGCTGCAATATCGTCCAAGCAATGACTTGAAATTTGCCTTGGAACTGATGCATGGCCGGCTGGAAAATACGCTGGACGAACACCATATTTCCACCGGTGGCTCAAGCAGCACGGCTTTAGGCCGCATTGAAGCTCTGGACTACATTGACAATAACGGCGATTTGGAAGTGGTCAAAGCAACTTTCAGTAATTCAACTATCCGCACTGAAAACCGCGCTGATTACAACGAATCAGTCTTTAATCAAATTACTTTTAATACGGACTGGCAAATCAACGACAAATTGGGCATGAAGTTCCAGTTAGGCACCAGCTCATCAGATTATGATCAGCCAAAAGTCGATAAGGTGAACCTGACTCGCCGGGGTGGTATTACTACAGACTACACAGTAGACCGTTTTTATGGTCAGCACAGTTATGACTTTGATCCAGCTGATATGGCAGGTTGGACTGTAAAAGACATTTACTTCCGCGAAGATTACATCGCCACTGATTTCGATAACGGCAAACTGGATTTTGACTACTCATTAGATGACGCTGGAATCATCAGCTTTGGTGCAAACTATAAAAAGTTCAGTAACAGTGGCAATAACCGAGAAGACGCAGGTTATGTCGAAACCAAAGCAACTCCGCTGAATAATGGCGTAAAAACCATTTCTGATGCAGTGTCTAATGTGTACTCCGGCCACCCTTACATTTCCTGGGTGCAGGCTGATGTGGATGAGCTGCAGAAGTTTTATGGTATTCACAATTTAGCACTGGGCGAAGATAAGATCATTCAGACCAACTCTTACACTGTGGAAGAAGAAACCAGTAGTTTTTACAGCCAGTACAGTTGGGACTCTATGATTGCTGGTAAAACTCTGCGTGGTAGCGTCGGAGCACGTTATTACAAAACATCTTTAACTTCTAAAGGTGTGTCACAAGGTCAGAATGTCACCATAGAGCGCGATTATTCTGATGTATTACCAACGTTAAACCTGGTCTATGAGCTGGATGATGAGTTGTTATTACGTTTTGGTGCCAGTAAAAACCTGACCCGTCCTTCGCTGAATGCAATTTCAGTATCAGCAAACGTGGCGCAGATGACGGGCTCGCCGGGTGAGGTGGGTAAAATTACTATTGGTAATCCGGATCTGAAACCTTTTGAGTCCACCAACTTTGATTTGGCGTTGGAACAGTACTTTGAAGGCGTAGGTTCTTTATCTGCCGCTGTATTCTGGAAAGATATTGAAAACTTTATAGTGACAGAAGTAGAAACTAAAAAGTTCAGCGAAATGGGCTTGCCGGAAAGTCTGTTACCTAACGGCGCGACTGTGGATTCGTTGTTTGATATCACGTCTCCACAAAACTCAGATTCATCCACCATCAAAGGTGCAGAACTGGCGTTCCAGCGTGATTTCGACTTTTTACCAGCACCATTTAATCAAATGGGGATGATTGCTAACTATACCTGGGTTGATGGCACCACTTTGTATCGTAACGTGCAGGGTACTGGTCTGGATCAGGTGAAAAGCTTCCCTGGCTTATCCAAACAAAGCTATAACCTGACGTTCTACTACGAAACTGATACCTGGGGTGGTCGTGTAGCCGGTGCTCATCGCAGCGATTACATCAACTCAGTGGAAGGTGGCCTGCGTGACCATGATGAAAGTGGTTTCCATGCAACAACCTACATAGACTTCTCTGCGTTCTACAAAGTAAGTGAAGCCTTAAAGCTGAGTATTGAAGCTATCAACCTGACCAACCAGCGCGAAGAGCAATACAGCGATTCGAATGACCGTTTGTACAACACCACCACCAGTGGTCGTACTTACATGATTGGTATGGCGTATAAGTTTTGATGTGCCGGGGTCAGAGCTTTTTGCTCTGACCCCTTTATTTTTTATTTGATTATTATCGGCAGAATAGAACCATCTTTTGCATACTGCAGTTCAGTAAAACGTATTGTTCTTTTATGATCGCCTCCGCCTGACGCAGAACCATCATGATAAAAGAAATAGCTTTTGCCATCTTTTTCTATAATAGCCTGATGATTGGTTGATATAGGCAAGTAATCAAATACAACACCACGATACGTAAAGGGACCCATAGGGTTGTTGCCAGTGGCGTAAACAATTTGTCCTGGCCAGCCTGTAGAGAAAGTAAAATAATACGTACCATTGTGTTCATGTAAATAGGGTGCTTCACCATATTTCTTTTTCTTATCATCTTCAGGAAAACCCTGAATGATAATGTCCTGAATATCGCCATCCAGTTGTTGCATGTTTTCTTTTAATTTCACAACTTTAGGAATTCGGGTGCCAAAATATAAATAGGTCTGGCCATCTTTATCAATAAAAACCATAGGATCTATAGGTTCTGCGCCTGCATTGGCGTCACGCGGCGTTTCAATTAAAGCTTTACCGAGCGGGTCTTTAAAACCTGTAAAAGGCTTATCGCTGACGGCAACCCCTATTTGTTTGCCGCCGACAGGTGCAAAAAAGTAAAACTTGCCATTGCGCTCAATAGCTCCCGGCGCCCAGGCTTTGGCTGTTTTTTCTGCCCATGCAAAGACGGAGATATCTAAAAACGAGCCCTCATCCTGCCAGCTTTCTAAGTCGGCTGAAGAAAATAACCGCCAGTCGGTAGAGTCCCAATAAGTGCCACTGTTGTCTTGATCGTTGGTGGCGTATAAATAATATTTTCCAGCAAAAAAATGAATAGAAGGGTCGGCACTGAAACGTTCTGATATTAATGTTTCGGCACTGGCAGGCATAAAAGCCAGCATGATAGAAAGTGCCAGACAACAGGATCGTTTTTTCATTAACATTCACCTCGGTTAATTGAAATAAAATTCGATGGAGCAGTTATATCTAATTTCAACTCTAAAGTGAATGCTGTTGTTGGTTTTTGATTCAGTTGATTTAAAGTTTTTTTTATTCAATCTTGTTCATCTTGTGTTTTGGTGATTAGTTTTTTAATTATTTTTTGTTGGCTGGCTTAGTGTGGGGTGTTTGTTTTTTTCTCTATCAGGTTTTTATGATGTGATCCAGGTTTTATCTATGAAGGATGTGAGTGTAAATGTTCCTGACTTATTCAATGAATAACTGTCCGAGCATGTCATTTTATCTGTATAGGGGCAGGAATGAGCAGATTACGCAGGATTATCCTTTACTAAAACGGGATGACCCGTTAATTGATTGCCCCTTTGGCATGAGAGCAAATGAAAAAAACTCGCCTAATGTCGAGAAAAATGCTTTGACCAGGGATCCTTGGGAACAGAGATGGTGTTGAGCTATTTTTGCTATTTTGTTCTGCGGTAGGTTACAGCCGGGTTTTATCCCTGCTGTAACCTAATAAATGAGGGTTATTGACCCCACTTCATTTCGCCCATCATAACTTTAGCGCTTAAGTCTAAAATGCTATCACCACCAATGGCCGGGTACTTCTTTTTCATGGTGGCCACTAATTCGGCAGAATTGGCTGAAGTGGCGGCTGCTGCTTCAAAATCCTGTATGTAGTGATGAGTAAAGTTCACTGCCTGCAAAGTCATAGGCTTGTTACCCAACAAATGAGCTGGGATCACAGTCTCTGGCTTCAATTTTTTAATCACTTCCAGAGTTTTGTACCAGCTCTGACGTGATTCCGGGGTTTGAGTATCAGCTAAAAACACATGCATATTGCCAAACACCACAACGCCGCCCAGTACAGTTTTACTGGACGGAACCCAGACAAAGCTATGCTTAGGATCATGGCCATCAAGACCAATAATTTTCACTTGTTCCCCATCAACCAATAAGGTGTCATTTGGCAGTACATCAGGCACGACCAGTTTTTGTGGCGCATTGTCTTTCAGTATCGGTCCCCAGTAAGCTTTTTTGCCATCCATAGATTTTTTGATGTAGCTTTGCGTTTGCGCTGAGGCCAGTACTTTGGCATCCGGATAAGCTTCGGTGATCACATCCAGACCAAAGTAAAAATCCGGATCGCCATGGCTGATGTAAATAGTTGTCAGTTTTTTGCCTGATTGTTTAATCATCTCGACCACAGACAAGGCATCATTGCGCTGAAACTGGGCGTCCACCAAAATGGCTTCAGTTTTGCCGGTAATTAACACTGAACTGACTGGAAAGGTACTTTTGTCCTGTGGATTAAATACCGTCGTTTCTAAGCTTGCACCCAGGGCATTGGCTGATAGTGCCACCATGCCTGATAAAGCACTTGCCTGAACTAATTTGGTTAAAAATTTCATAATCACCTCTATGGTTACGGATGGAATGGCTGGTTAGCGACTGACAGCGAATTGTTGTAGCTTTGCCCAATTCAAAACCTGACTCAAAGTGTATGTTGCAATTACCTTGCAACAAACCCTAAAAATGGCAATAGTAAGTTGCATAAATCGAACATATAGTTGAAAGGCATGGACAGGATTAAAGCGGCTGAAGTTTTTGTAACTATTGTGGAGCAGGGCAGTTTAGTCGGAGCTGCTCAGGCTTTGGATATGTCACGTTCTATGGTGACCCGTTATCTGGCGGAAATGGAAGACTGGGCCAGTGCTCAACTGGTGCACCGCTCCACCCGGAAACTAACCCTAACAGCTGCGGGGGAAAAAGCCTTCAGCCATTGCCGTTCTTTATTGGATTTAGCCAAAGAGGTCGCAACGCCTTTGGCGCAAAATCTGGTGGCTGTGCCTGAAGGTACTATCCGTATTTCCTGTTCGCAATTTGTCGCTGAAAAATTATTGCCCCAGGTGGTGGATGCCTTTTTAGATGATTACCCCAAGGTACGTATTGATGTGCATGTCAGTAATCAGGTGACTCATCTGGTGGAAGACAGAATAGATTTAGCTATCCGTATTACCAACGAACTGGACCCAAATCTGATAGCGCGTCCGCTTGGTGTTTGCCGCTCTGTATTGTGCGCAACTGAAAGTTATTTAAAGCGTCGCGGTTATCCGGTGTATCCCGATGATTTGGCCTCCCATAACTGTTTAATGTATTCTAATTTTGGTAAAAGCTTGTGGCATTTCATCAAAGACGAACAGCCTGTGGTGGCCACCGTATCAGGCAATTACAGCGCAAATGAATCGTCGTTGCTACTGAATTCTGTATTAAAAAACCGTGGTATTTCTTTGCAGCCCCGGCATGCGGTGCAGGCATTGATTAACGAGAAAAAACTGGTGCAGGTATTACCGAGCTATGAAGCCGTTTCGCTGGGCATATATGCGGTTTATCGTTCCAGAAAACACCAATCTTTGGCGCTTCGAACCTTTATCGATCGGCTGGTTCCTTACTTTGAACAGGCAGAAACCTGAGTGCGACCTGCCTGTTTCAATCGCTCTCAAAGTGTTTATATGTTTTGGCGCTTTGGTTACACATCACCTGCTCAAAATCTGCTCGCACTCTACGCTGCCGCCATCGTGCTGATAAAGGCAAAGGCAAGGCTCCCACTTTGAATTAAAAATGGCCGTAATAAAAAGATATTTGGACAGCTTTCGGGTGAAGGTATAAAGTTCCTCTGCTTGGGGCTGCTTATTTTATCTGCCAGTTCCGTAACTTATGATGATTCAGTGAAGTCTGTACTGCAGATTGGAAATCTATGGCGGTTAAAAAACCTACGATCAAAGATGTGGCTCGCCTTGCGGGAGTTTCATTTAAAAGTGTGTCCAGGGTGGTGAATAACGAAGCCTGGGTCAGTGATGAAGTCAAAGCCAAAGTGCAGGCTGTGATTGAACAGTTAAATTACCAACCGAATCGCACGGCCCGGCTGATGCGCACGGCGCCTTTTTCGCTGGCTTTTGTCTATGACAACCCAAATAGCAACTATGTGATTGAAATGCAAAACGGTATTTTGTCACAATGTCGGAAAAAGGGCTTTGAGCTGGTGATCCATCCAACAGATTCAGGTTCTGAGCAGGTCAGGCATGAACTCACCAGTATGATTGGTACCAATCAGATTGGGGGGGTGATCCTGACGCCACCATTGTCTGAAAGCACTGAACTGGTCAGGCAGTTACTGGAGCAGCAAGCTAAAGTAGTTCGCATTGTGTCAGGTGCACAACCACCGGATGAGCTTTGCCCAACCATTTTCGTGGACGATGAGCAGGCGGGGCAGGCGATCACTGAACATCTGCTGGCTCAGGGCCATAAACGCATTGCCTTTTTGGGCTATCACAAAGATCACAAATCTTCATTGGGGCGCTATCACGGTTATTGCGCCGCGCTTAAAAATGCGGGTCTTGAGGTTCAGGACGAGCTGGTCATATCAGGTAATTTTACCTTTGATTCCGGCGTACAAATGACAGAACAGTTATTACAACTGGACAGCAAAGCCACAGCGCTTTTTGGTTGCAACGATGAAATTGCAGCCGGGGCTTTGTTTGTTGCCCGCAAACGTGATCTGAGGGTACCGCAGGATTTATCCATCGTAGGTTTTGAAAATAGTCCATTTTCCCGTCAGACCTGGCCAGGTTTGACGACTGTGCATCAACCTAATGCAGAAATAGCCGCTAAAGCCGCATCTATGCTGATAGCACTGATGCTGGAACCTGAGCAAGCACCGCTGGATTGCGGTTTTAAATTGCAACTCGTGTTAAGAGACTCTGTCGCCCCCATTTAATAAAATCTTTAAAAATCAAACTGTTAAAATCATTGTCAACGTTGTCAGATTTTCTATTGACAACGTTGACAGGTGGGTGCTAATTTAAATTCAGAGTGATGAATAAATCACCGATCAGAAAGCTCCGGATAATGGAACAGACGATCAAACACAATGATTGGCAACAAGAGAGCACAGGCATGAACAGGTTGAATCAGCACACCTTTGGAAAAAAGACAGTACTCGCTTCTATTTTGGCGACTTTATTTGTACCAGCCGTCACGCATGCGCAGGACAAAGCGGCTGAAGAAGAAAATGTGGAAGTGATCCAGGTCAGTTTCCGCGGCAGTCTGGCCGCAGCAGCAGATATCAAACGTCAGGACACTAAAATTACTGACGCTATTACCACCGAAGATATAGGTAAATTTCCAAGCGAAAACATTGCTGAAGCTATTCAGCGTATTCCGGGTGTACAAATTTCAAACGTTAACGGCCGTGGCTCAACAATCAGCGTCCGTGGTTTAGGTTCTCAATATGCCCGCACCACTTTAAATGGCCAGACCATGGCCAGTGCTGATTTCACCAGCGGCTTTCGTTTTGACATTATTCAAACCGAACTGGCATCTACCATTGAAGTGATCAAATCACCAACAGCCAATATGGATGCAGGTGGTTTATCCGGCACCATCAACATTGATACCGCGTCGCCTTTATCTTTTAGCGAGCGCAAAATTTTACTGTCAGGCAAAGGTCAGTACTCAGAGTTTTCGCCGACAGACGACATTACCCCTAAAGCTAACGCCACTTACATCGATCAGTTTGCCAATGGCACTGTAGGTGTATTGCTGAACTTTGGTTACCAGGAACTGGATGACAGAGTAGATAACTTCTGGATGGATCGCTGGTTTGTTGACTCAGCGACGGATGAAGTGACACCACGTCGTCCTCGTTACCGCCGAATCGACAGGGAAACAGAACGTGAGCTCTTTAATGGTACTGTGCAGTGGAAACCAAGCAGTGCTTTTGAAGCCAAGCTGACCACTGTGTATGCAGGGGACGATACCAAGCAGGATTTAAATCAGCAGGTGTTTTTGTTTAACGCCAACCAGATCACCCGTTTAGGTGATGCGGTGAATGGGGTGTACAACAGCATTCAGATTGATAACTTCACTACTGAAAATAACCGTCAGTTGGAAGATAAAGACGCCACTTCAGAAGCTTACACCCTAGAGCTGGATTACGACTGGCAAGACTGGAACTTTAGCAGCGTGATCCACCACACAGCGGGTGAAGCAAAGCACAACGAAGAAGCCGCTATTCTGGCCACAGTGATTTCACGTGCCACTCTGGATATTACAGACCCATCCAATGTCAGTTTTAACATTGCCGACAATCTGGCTGATCCGGCTTTGTATCCGGCCGTGATGCCACGTAATGAATATCCGAATGGTGCCAGTCGTTTGATGGAGTCGGATGAAACCGCTGTGCAATTTGATGCAGAGCGGGGGCTTGAACTGGGCTGGCTCACCAGCGTATCTGCCGGTGTTAAATATCGTAAAGAAAGCATGGACAGAGCAGTCTACCGTACCGACAGAGCTGCTATAGGTGATGCGGATCCAGCCGATTTACCTTCAATGGCTGACTATGGCTATATAGTTTCAGACTTCCTTGATAACAAAATGGATATTCAGCACAGCTGGATAGCGCCTAATATCATGGCCTACCGTGACGCCTTAACTGCTGAAGGTGTAACAGTTCCTACCTTATTTGCGGCTCAGTCCAGCTACTCTGTTGATCAAAGCATTTCTTCGGCCTATCTGATGACTGACTTTGAAACCGAAGTAGGCGGCATGCCACTGCGAGGCAATATAGGGGGCCGGTATGAGCGTACCGAGCGTGATATCAATACCTACATTACCGGTGACACCCACCCGGACAACGAAGAAATTAAGCTGGCGATAGGTGAAACCACCCAGGGCTTTAATTACGACAACTTCCTGCCAAGTGCCAACCTGGTGCTGGAATTAAACGACGATATGCAAGTACGTTTGGCGGCAGCAAAAGTACTGGTACGTCCTATGTTAACGTCCAACACTCAGTTGGCTGCCTCTGAAACTTCAGCGGCTAACTCTTTTGGTACCCGCACTTATACAGTGAATCTGGGCCAACCTGAACTGGCCGCATTGACCGCCAATCAGCTGGACTTAGGCTGGGAGTGGTATTACAGCGAAGGCGATTCCTTTACCGTGAACCTGTTCCAGAAAGACATCAAAAACGGCACTGTCAGCGAACTGATTTGTCCTGATCAATACGATGGCACCACGCTGAGTATGTCAGGTTCTGATTGTGTCGACAGCGTTGGTAATATCTATGACATCACCGCTATTTACAACGACAGCTCAGAGCTGACAGTCAAAGGGTATGAAATAGGCTGGAACCAGGGGCTGGATAACTGGTTACCTGTACCAGGTTTTGGTTTAAGTTCAAACTACACCCGTATACTGGTGGATGAAAGCGAAGGCTTTACACTGACCAACTCGTCAGAGCAAACCTGGAACATTACCGGCTACTGGGAAAACGATGACTACAGTGCCCGGGTTTCACTGAACCACCGCAGTCCTTATGTACAGGACAGCACTGATGCGTTTTTCGCCCGTGAAGGCCGCACTGTTGAAGGTCGTAATCAGATCGATGTACTGTTAGGCTGGAATATCAGCGAGCAGTGGTCAGTGCGTTTTGGGGCGCTGAATCTCAATGGCAAAGACGAAGAAGCTTATCGTGATGAGCAGACCCGTGCCTGGCAAACCACCAGCGTGATTGGCCGTAGTTACTATCTGGGTGTGAATTTCAGCCTGTAAGAACTGCAGCAGGAGCCGGCAAACACTGTCGGCTCTTGACTGCTCAACTCTGTTGGGATCACAGGATAACAAGAAGGAAAAATCCGATGAATTCGTTTCGTCTTAGTGTGGCTGCCTGTTGCGTGGTAACAGGGCTTTTGAGTGGCTGTTCTCCGGCACAATCGCCGCAGCAAACATCGCCGCAACAAACTCCAACTGCGATTACAGTCGTCACTCAGGCAGACAGCACAGCGGTTAAACCGGTACGGGATTTATTTGAGCGTGTCGCGGGCAAGGCGGTACCTAATGTGCATTTTATGTTGCTGAAGGATGACCAGACGGATTGGTATCAAATTGAAGCCCGCGATGGCCAGCTCTATGTCAGTGCCAATGCGCTGACCGCTTTAAGTTACGGTACTTACGAATATTTGCGTCAAATTGGTGTGATGTCGGTCAGCTGGGAGGGTAATCGTATCGCGTTACCAGAAACTTTTGCCGATCATCAGCCTGAACGGGTCAGTTCTTTATTTAAACAACGTGCTTATCTGAACGTCTGTGCTTATGGTTATTCCACACCCTGGTGGGGCTGGACCCGATGGGAGCAGGAACTGGATTGGATGGCGCTGCATGGTGTGAATAACCCAGTGGCAATGGAAGGTCAGGAATTTGTCTGGCAACAACTCTGGCGAGAGTTTGGGGTGAAAGATTCAGAGTTGGCGAGTTATTTCTCAGGCCCGGCTTTTACACCCTGGCAGCGTATGGGCAATATTGAAGGCCACGAAGGCCCTTTACCTGACGCTTATATAGAGAAAAAACGTCAACTGCAAAAACAGATTATGGCGCGTATGGCCGACTACGGCATGAAACCAGTAGTGCCGGCATTCTCAGGTTACGTGCCGAAGCAATTTAAAACCTTATTCCCGCACGCGAAAATTTCCGCTATGCCCACATGGTCAGGTTTTGCTAATGAAACTTATTGGCTGGACCCAGCCGATCCACTTTTTGCCAAAGTAGCCAAACGTTTTATTGAGCTTTATAACGCCGAATATGGTGAGCAGCAGTATTACCTGCTGGATGCTTTTAATGAAATGTTGCCACCTGTGTCCAAAGATAAACGTTATCAGGATTTAGCAGGGTACGGCGAAGCCTTGTACCAGTCGCTGGCGCAATCTGTGCCCAATGCCACCTGGGTGATGCAGGGCTGGATGTTTGGTTCGGATCAGCATTTTTGGGATCTGAAGTCTATCGAAGCCTTTTTAAGCAAGGTGCCTGACAACAAGCTGATGATCCACGATATAGGCAACGACAGATTTGATGTCTGGCAAAAAGCTAAAGGTTTTTACAACAAAGACTGGGTCTTTGGCTTTATCCATAATTATGGCGGCAGTAACCCTGTGTATGCCGACTTTGATTACTACAAAGAAAAAGTGGATACCGCGTTGCATCATGCCGACAAAGGCAATCTGACCGGTTACGGTGTGTTCCCAGAAGGTATTCACAGCACTTCTGTGGCGTATGAATATATGTTTGATGTGGCCTGGCAAGGTCAGGCGACAGCGACCAGTGATTGGTTAGAGCATTACCTCAAAGCCCGTTATGGCGCTGTCAGTCCTGCTTTATTGTCGGCCTGGAATAAGCTCTACAAAGCAGTATTTAGCACTAAGTACTGGGAACCTCGCTGGTGGGAAGGTTCTGCCGGAGCTTATCTGCTCTTTAAACGGCCTTCGCTGGATTATCTGCGCTACACAGGAGCTCCCGGTAATCTGGTGTTGCTGGATCAGGCATTACGTGAATTAGTGGCTTTACCTGAAAGCGAGCGCAGTGAATTACTCAAGTACGACCTTATTGACCTAAGTCGCCATGCCGTGACTCAGCATATAGATATGCTGTTGCAACACAGCATGCTGGCTTATCAGCAGGGCGACATCAAGCAGGGTGATGACTGGCGCCAGCAGGCCAAAGCCTTGATCCTGGGGGTTGACGCGCTGATCGGTGGTCAACAGGAAAGCTTACATAGCTGGGTGAAAGAGGCCCGTGACTATGCGGATACTCCAGAGCTTGCTGCACTATACGAGCGCAACGCCAAACGTCAGGTGACCAGTTGGGGTGGCTTGAAGCTGAAAGACTACGCGTCCAAAGCCTGGCAGGGCATGTATGCCGATTTTTATCTGCCACGTTGGGAACTAATGTTTGATGCGCAGCGCAAAGCAGCCCAAGAGGGCAAAGCTTTGGACAAAGCCGCTGTAGAGCAACAACTGGTCGATTGGGAAGCTGCCTGGCTGGATAAGCCGATAAAAGCACCTACTGAGCAACCTGCCGACGCTTTTGCAGCAGTAGCCGCTTTGCAGGCGTTGGTGACAGCCAGTAAAGCTCCACCTTCAAATCTATAACTTTTTAACTTGCGCTGTGCGCTCTTGCTAAGGGAGCCGCACAGCAGGAATTTTTTATGCAAGCACAACGTTTATTGGCGTTAGATTTATTCCGGGGCCTGACCATAATTCTGATGATTATGGTCAACAGCCCCAACACCTATGGCGAATTTTCCCATGCTTATTGGGATGGCGTGACTTTCGCCGATTTTATTTTCCCATTTTTCCTGATCATTGTTGGTGTGGCTATCGCCATAGGCATGCGACCAGTTGAGCGCAGCGCTGAAGAATTATCAGCACTTCGCCTTAAAGTACTGCGCCGCACATTGATCATGTTTGGCTTAGGTATAGTGGTCAATCTGATGTATCTGAAGTTTGCCGATATCCGCATTCTGGGGGTGCTGCAACGTATCGCTGTGGTTTATCTGGTGTGCTCCTTGTTGGCCATGCGTTGCAGTACTAAAAGACTGGTGCAGATCATGGGCTTTATTCTGGTCAGCTACTGGTTGTTGATCTTACTGGTACCAGCCCCTGGTTTAGCCGCAGGTAAACTGGAGCGGGGGGCCAACCTGATTAACTGGTTCGACAGCGCCTTTTTACCTGGCATGTTATGGCGTGGCACCTGGGATCCTGAAGGTATTCTGAGTACCTATCCTGCTATTGCCAGTGGTTTATTTGGTGTGCTGATGGGGCGGCTGGTGCTGGCGTATAAACAACAATTGCCGCAACTGGTGATGTCGTTGTTTGTGTTGGGCTTTTGCAGCTTTTTACTCGGCTGTCTGTGGAGTTTGTTTTTCCCATTTATTAAGCAAATCTGGAGCAGCTCTTTTGTGCTGGTCTCCAGTGGGATGGCGAGTATGGTGTTGGCCTTGTTGATTTGGTTCTCTGATGTCAAAGGTTACCAACAGTTGACCCGCATTCCGCTGATCTTTGGCGCCAATGCCATAGTGGCTTATGTGCTGCATGTGGCGATGGAAAAACTGCTGGAAGTGCCGGTGGCTGGTCAGTCAGTGCATGGGGCTTATCAACACTGGGTTGCGGCTTTAGGCTGGAACCAGTTTTTCAGTGTTGGTGTCTGGATCGCGGCTTTTCTGGTGCTTTGTTATCTACCGGTCTGGTGGCTGTATCAGCGCAAAATTTTCGTAAAAATTTAACAGATCCAGGTTCTGCACACCAGCTCGCTTTACCAGCTGGTATGCCCTTGGTTTGCCCAAAAACTGACCTGAAAGGGGATACGGGTGATACAACAGATGCAAAAAACAGTGACGCAACACGAACCACTTTTTATTGGTGTGGATGGCGGCGGCACTAAATGTAAAGCCAGACTGGAAAGCAGAAGCGGTGCCTTATTGGCCGAAGCCGTGACAGGGCCTGCTAATCCGGCGACGGATTTTGCTGTGGCGGTGGATTCTATACTGCTGGCTTGTCAGCAGGTGGTACAACAGGCCGGTTATACCAACGCAGCTTTGGCTTATTGTCATGTGGTGATGGGGTTAGCTGGAGTGAATGTGCCTCGTGTGCAAAGCCAGATGCAACATTGGTCTCACCCTTTTGCCAGTTTGACTGTGACCACAGATTTACATATTGCCTGCCTGGGGGCTCACGCCGGGCGGGATGGCGCTATTTTAATCACAGGCACAGGCACAGCGGCTTTTTCGACGGTAAGCAATCAGCAGTTTTTATTTAGTGCCCAGGGTTTTCCACTTGGTGACAGAAGCAGTGGGGCCTGGTTTGGCTGGCAGGCGGTGTGCGCCACTCTGGATAGCCTGGATGGCTTAACAGATGAAACAGAGCTGACTAAAACCATTTGCCGGACTTTAGGTGTGCGTAGCAATACTGATCTAATCAGCTGCTGCATAGGCTACAAAGCAACGGACTATGCCCAGTTAGCGCCGCTGGTCTTAAGGTATCAGCAACTGGCTGATCCGCATGCGCTGGATATTACCAGGCGAGGTCTGGATTATATTCAGGCGTTATTAAAACGATTGCTTAATACCGCAGCTCCCCGAGTCGCCATGATTGGCGGTCTGGCTCCATTTTTAGCCGACTTATTACCTACAGACTTACAACAACAGCTCAGCCCTGTGCTGGGCCCACCTGAGGTCGGCGCAGTGGCGCTGGCCCGACAGCTTTTTGCGGAGAAAGCAGCATGACATTGATGCGGGAAGAAGCCAGTTCAAGCTGGCAAAAAATTCAACAACAGAATCAGAGTAACAATGCCTTATATCAGCAACTGGCTGAGAAGATCCGAGACTTCGAACCTGCTTTTGTTTATATGGTCGGCCGTGGCACTTCAGACCACGCCGGTGTGTTTGCCCGTTACCTGATTGAAGTGGAATTAGGTGTGGTTGTGGCTGCTGCTGCGCCTTCAGTGGCCAGTTTATTCTCAAGGCAGTTAAAGCTGAATAAGGCATTGGTGCTGCTGATTTCCCAGTCGGGCCGTAGTGAAGATTTATTGGCACAGGGCCGGGCGGCCAAACAAAGTGGCGCTTTAGTTGTGGCGCTGGTGAATGACATCAGCTCGCCACTGGCCGCTTTAGCAGACTATGCCATTCCGTTATTGGCAGGGCCTGAAAAAGCAGTAGCAGCGACCAAAAGTTACCTTTGTACCTTGTCTGCTCTGCTACAACTGGTCGCGCACTGGAAGCAAGACCAAGAGCTGCTGGATGCTTTAGATACATTGCCTATGGCTTTAAAATTAGTGACAGAACAGCCAGCCCAGCTGCATGCAGATAACATCAAAACGCTGCGTCATTGTGTGGTGTTAGGGCGGGCTTTTGGTTACGCCATATCCAGAGAAATTGCACTCAAGATTAAAGAAGTCTGTGGTATCCAGGCGGAAGCCTTCAGCAGTGCTGAGTTTTTACATGGCCCTATTTCGTTACTGAATCAGCCTTTGACGCTGATAAATGTGCAGCTAAATGATGAAAGTAGCGAAGCACATCAGGCCCAGATAGCAGAAGTGAAAAAACGTGGTGGTGTGGTTCTGACCTTGGCTTTAAATGCTGCACAGCAGTCTATTCACCCACGATTACAGCCTTTATTGCTGATGCAACGCTTTTATCTGGATATTGAGGCTGTGGCTGTGGCACTTGGTCAGAACCCGGATGCGCCTGTGGGCCTGAACAAAGTGACCAGTACCTTATGAACAGCATTTATGTTTCGCATTGTTTTGATGGCAAAGAGCTGCAGCAGGATGTGCGGCTGGACTGGCAACAGGGCCGTATTATTTCGCTGCAATCCGGCGTAAAACCACAGCTTCAGCCCCAGTTGCAAGGCTTACTTTGTGCTGGTTTTATTGATATTCAGGTCAACGGCGGCGGCGGGGTGTTATTTAACCAGTTGCCTGATATCACAGCGCTAAAAACCATCAGCAAAGCTCATCTTGGCTTTGGCACTACTGGCATGTTGCCGACAGTGATCACCGACAGTTTGCAGGTGATGCAAAATGCTGCTGATGCTGTGGCTGAACTCTTGCCAGAGCCACTGCATACGGTGCTGGGCATTCATTTTGAAGGCCCGCATTTATCAGTTGCTCGCCGGGGTATTCATCCTGCAGAGCAAATACGGCCTTTGTCGGATAAAGAAATGCAGCTGATGTGTCGTAAAGACATAGGCAAAGTGATGGTGACAGTTGCGCCCGAAACTGTGCCTGTGGAGCAAATTCGCGAGCTTGTGGCTCAAGGCGTTATGGTGAGTCTGGGGCATTCGGCTGCCACTGCAGAACAAGCTCAGGCCGCTATAGAGGCAGGAGCCCGCTGTTTTACCCATTTGTTTAATGCGATGTCACCACTGACCAGCCGTGAACCCGGTATGGTAGGGGCTGCGTTGGCCAGCCCGCAGGTGTATTGTGGTTTGATTTTGGATCATTTACATGTGCATCCACTGTCGGCTCGTATTGCGGCTTTGTGCAAAGGCGAAGACAAACTGATCCTGGTGACAGATGCGATGGCCCATACCGGCAGTGAGCTGCAGGTATTGCCTTATTTGCAGACAGAAATCCGGCGGGATGGCCTGAAACTAACTTTACCTGAAGGTACTTTGGCAGGCTCAGCCCTTGATATGAATACAGCCTTGCGGCATTTTTGTCAGGACTTAGCCTTGCCGCTAAGCGCTGGTTTAAAGGCTTTAAGTGCCAACCCGGCGCGCTTAGTTGGGCTGGATGATATGGGGCAGTTACAAGCTGGCGCTGTAGCCAATATGTTGCTGTTAGACAATAATCTGAACATGCAGCGCTGCTGGCTGCACGGCGTGGAACAACAGAATAATAAAAAGGAAGCTCTATGAGTAAAGTAACTCAAAACCTATCAGACCATTCGTCAGACAACTCATCAAGTCTGCAGCCGATCATCATTATCGGCGTGTTGTTTTTTATGTTTGGTTTTATTACCTGGCTCAATGGCGCGTTGATCCCGTTTTTACAACTGGTGTGCCAGTTGGGCGAGTTTCAGGCACTTTTAATCGCCTTTAGTTTTTATATTGCCTACGTAGTGATGGCTTTACCTATGGCTCGCGTGCTGGCCTGGTCGGGCTATAAAAACGCCATGTCTATTGGTCTGGGGTTGATTGCTTTGGGCTGCGCTTTATTTATTCCGGCGGCTTACAGCCAGCAGTTTGGCGTGTTTTTACTGGCGCAGTTTGTGGTGGGTTCGGGTTTAACTTTGCTGCAAACCGCTTCAAATCCTTATTTAGTGCGGGTAGGGCCAGAACATTCTGCTGCAGCCCGTATTTCGTTAATGGGTATTTTGAATAAAAGCGCAGGTGTATTAGCACCTTTGGTATTTACCTGGCTGGTATTACAGGACTTAGGCCATATCACGGCGGATAGTCTGGCGCTGTTAAGTGAAGCAGACCGTGAGCAGCAATTAACGCTGTTAGCCTCACAGCTGATGGCTCCTTATGCAGGTATTGCTGTGGCTATTTTACTCTTGGCTGTGGGACTGCGTTTTTCGGCTTTACCGGATTTACCGGCAGAAGAAGCGCCAGTCAGCAGCGATGGCAGCGAAACATCCATCTGGCAACATCGTCATCTGGTGTTAGGTGTTGTGACTTTGTTTTGTTATGTCGGGGTAGAAGTGATAGCAGGGGATACCATAGGTTTATTAGGTTCTGCACTCAATGTTCAGGGCGCTACTACTTTAGCTTCTTATACTATGGCTTTTATGGTGTTGGGCTATAGTCTGGGTTTGTTGCTGGTCCCTAAGGTGTTGTCGCAGCGTCAGGCATTGGCACTATCTGCTGCTTTAGGTTTGGTGTTATCAGTGAGTATTCTGGTCTCTGAACCCGGCAACACAGGCATTTCTGCACTGTTATGGGGTTGGGCTGGTATTCCGCTATTACCGGATCCGATCAGTCTGGTGGCTTTGTTAGGCCTGGCCAATGCGTTGGTATGGCCTGCTGTCTGGCCTTTGGCACTGGCGGGTTTAGGTTCACTGACACCCAAAGCTTCAGCCCTGCTGATTATGGGCATAGCAGGTGGTGCTTTACTACCCCTGTTGTACGGTGCTTTATCCCAACACTTGGGTGCCATAGCAGGCTATGTGGTGCTGTTGCCTTGTTATGCAATGATTTTGTATTACGCCCTGCATGGTTGTCAGGTGAAATCCGCCAGGTAAGAAACAAAAGCCTCTGAGTTTTTCAGAGGCTTTTTTATGGGGCTGCTATAAGGTTTTGTTAATGCAAATGACGGTGACCTTGTTTGGTTTTGCCACCACCTTGGCCTTTGTCTGTATCAAAGTCGCGGATTTTTACCTGGTCTTTCACGAAAGGTTCTACACCCAGTTTTTGGTATAAATCGGCTGGCACCATAGCTTTGCCCTGAGTGATCACCAACGCCAGTTTGCGGATATCCGCTATGTTTTTAGTTGGATCGCCGTCTACCAGCAATAAGTCGGCATCAAAACCTACTTTGATCTGGCCTTTATGCTGTTCTACCTTGCTATAACGGGCGCCGTTTAAGGTGGCAACCTGCAAAGCTTCAGCAGCCGTCAGACCTGCTTTCACCAATAACTCCAGTTCGCCTTGCAAAGTAAAACCTGCCAGCTCGTCTGTACCTGCAACCACAGGTATACCAGCTTTGTACATCATGCCGACAAACTCCACCATTTTGGCGTAGGAAGTGGCATAACGTTGTGCAGTAGCCTCATCCGGTATATCCAACTCGGCACGGGCATAAGAACGCTGAACATCAGGTGGCAGGTGTTTGACTATGGCGCGCCATGGTTCACCTACTGTGCCATCGGTTTTTTTCAGGAAATCAAAAGTCGCCAACGTTGGGTCGACAGTTAGATTGTTGGTTTTTAGCAGACGGATAAAGTCCTGTACTGCTTTGCCGTTTAAATCCAGATCTGCCACTTGTTTAGCTGGCAGATAAAACCTGTCTAAGGTGCGGGTATCAGTGTCAGGCTTGACCAGGAAATTCAGCATTAACTGATTAATATGCTGAATTTCATCAAAACCTGCAGCTATTGCATCTTCAGCTTTTAAAAATGCCGGCACATGGCCACTGACTCTTAATCCACGGCTATGAGCATAAGCCACAGTGTCTTTGAGTATTTCTTTCGGGAAAGAGTTGTAGATTTTCAGCTGCGGATAACCATGAGCTGCATACCAGTCGATGGCGTTTTTTGCTTCAGCGAGATCTTTGATGACAAAACCATTGCGGGCGGAAAAGGCGCTTTCACCTTCCAGAAAACCAGTAGGCACTATGGTCGGGGCCAGTAGTTTGTCAGTGTCGATTTCATCGATCATTTGTTGCAAAGTAGCGTTGTCATTGCCCATATCACGCAAGGTGGTGACACCAGCCGCTAAATGCAGCGGGCCTTCCCAACGTGAAAGGTGACCATGCATATCAAACAGACCTGGCAATACAATACGGTTGGCTGCATCAATTTCATGTTCAACCGGGCTTTGTAGCGAACCTGCTGGCACTATGCTGGTGATTTTGCCGCGTAGCAGATAGATGTCACTTGAGGCACTTAGTTTCAGCGTTTGGCTGTCAAAGATACGGGCATTGCGCACTATCGTCAGGCCTCTGAGTTTTTTCGGCAATAGCGCCAGCTTTTCCAGTAAAAGCGTTTCAGCTTTTTGCTGGATATCAAGCATAGCTTTGGCATTCTGCTGCCAGCCTTCTTCAATCAGAGTAAGGTAACCTGGGATCAAATAAGCAAACATCCGCGGATTTTCACCTTGGGTAGCCCAGACAAAATTTGGCTCAAAACCTACGCCGGTTTGCACCAATAACTGCACTTGCTGCTTTTCACCACCGTTATCAACTATAAGTTCGCTGACAACCTCCTGAGTTAAAGTGCCGCTTGGTAATAAAGGTAAAGAGTTTTTACCACTTTTGGCCATAGCAGCTATCGCAATAGACGACAGGTAAGGTGAGCCGTCTACCGGCAGATACAAGGCGTTTTGCTGATACCTGGCTTTGCTTTGTTCTTTGCCTGTGCTCCAGCTGGCGTCAATGCCTGTCACTTTAAAGGTTTCGTTAATGACAGAGCCAAAGGTGGTATTGCCTTTGGCCTGATAATCCTTAATAAATCCCTCTTTGTTTAAACTGATTTTTTCATCCAGTTCAGGGCCACGGCCGTTGTCTTTAAAGATGTAGCGGACGCTGATTTCACCCTCGTCATCCACATGAACAATCTGCTCGCCGGCTTTGACACCATTGTCGACCAGAATAGTGTAAGAATACTGCTCATCCGCCCACACCGGGCCGGAGCAAGCTAACAAAGTCAGCAGACTTAATGCTTTGATTTTCATTGTAAGTTCCATGGTTTTTGTTCTGACAGCCACAGCTTAAAACAAATTGAACTCGGAGTGTAAAAATTGCGGGAAGGGAAGTGTATTGCAGGTGGCTTTCAGATCTTTATAAAAGCACTGCAGCTAAAGTTAAGGTCAGATTCTTTTTCAGGTTAGTCATTATGTAACTCCGGTTGTTGTTGGCAGGATGAGCACTCGCTTCAGTGAAGATGTGGCTTTATCCATTGAAAAAACTCAAAAATGATTACGTCAAGTCGTGCTGGTTTAAGGTTGGATATCTTTTGCTCTGGCGTTAAAAGCGCGAACTTTGCGGGACATAGGCTGAATATGCGCGGCCAGTTGCGGCCATTTTTGATGAAGCTCTTGGTGAGCAAACTGGCGCAGCTGGCGGATGGTTTCCGGCGGTTCTTGGGCCCTGATTTGCTCTGCTTCAGCACCTTGCAGAGTTCTGTCATAACTCGGCACTCGTCTGGGAGTGATCAGGATCAGGATTGACTTTTTGTATGACTGCCTGGTGCTTTTCGAAAACAGGTTTTTAATACCAGGGATATCTTTAATCAGTGGTACGCCAGAGCTGCCTGAAATCACTTCACTTTCCATCAAACCAGACATAGACCAAAGGCCCTGACGTGGCATCAGCAAAAGCTGCTGTAACGGGGAGAGATAAAGGGGGGGGCTGAGCCTGTCAGCTGTGGCGTCACCACAGTATCACCTGACTGGTAGGAGGTTTGCCACTGAGTAAGGCGTTGACTCAGTTTCTGTAAAGATTCCAGGTTATTTGCATCCAGCTTCAGCGCATAGGCTGCGGCAAGCTGAGCTTGTTTGATCCCTGAAGCTCATTGCACGTGCTGCGCATTTTACAAGAAGCCTTCACTAATATTATTAAGCATACCAAGGCAACAGAAGTGACTCTGATGACCAGCCAGGTTGAAGATTTTGTGTTGGTAAAAATTACGGACAATGGCAGCGGCTTTGAATTGAATGAAGCGCTGCACAATGGAGGCCGTGGCCTGGCTAGTCAGCTGCACAGAGCTCAGGCTATTGGCGCGGAAGTCAGTTGGTTATCAGATCCCACTCAGACTTCAGTGATGCTCAAGTTACCGATTAAACAAAAGGCTTTTGCAGGATAAATTAAAACTCGGGACAAAGAGGTGTTAAATCCTGAGCATTGTGTTGATTTACTGCGTTAAAGTTTCTTTGTTTTCCGCTGTTTATCTTTTGTATGCCAGCTATGCTAATAACGAGTTGGCATTATTCTGTTCAAGGTGCTTTTAATCTGTTTGCATACTGTTGCTAATTTTTAGTTTTTATCGTATTTTTCATTTTTTAAGCAGTGATTCATGATTGTAGTCAAAACTGTTCTGAAGCTTTGTGTGTATAATAATCAGGAATTAGTAAAAAATACTTAAGTAAATCCTATATTTAGTCGGTTAACCAAGCCAGACATCCAGTGGTGTTATTAAAAGCCTGCACGGGCGACATAATTTAAGTTGAAGAGGTGTACCCTATGACCAGTTTGATGAATTCAGTTGACCAACGCACCAATATTGTCGGTCAAAATCGCCTCGAACTTTTAATGTTTCGTCTGCATGGGCCTCAGCCTTATGGCATCAACGTGTTCAAAGTGCGTGAAGTGATACGTTGCCCTGAACTCAGTGAACTACCTGGAGCTAATCCTCATGTGCGCGGTATAGCGCATTTACGGGGCGTTCCGGTCACCGTCATCGACTTAAGTCAGGCGACTGGCGGCAAACCTATCTCCGATTTATCCAATGCTTTTATTCTGGTGACTGAATACAATCGTAATACTCAGGGCTTTTTAGTTGGAGGCGTTGACCGCATTGTCAACGTCAATTGGGAGCAAATTTTACCTCCGCCTCACGGGGCAGGTCGTACGCATTATTTAACTGCTGTAACTGAAGTTGATAAAAAACTGGTGCAAATTATTGATGTAGAGAAAGTATTCTCTGAAATTTCTCCAGTTGATGAAACGGTCAGTGAGTCGGTGAAAGAAAAAGCCAAAAATGCAGACTTCAAAGATTTAACCGTATTAGTGGCAGATGATTCAGCAGTAGCCCGTAATCAGGTGAAACGAGCCTTGTCTACCATAGGTATCAATGTTGAAACTGTGAATGATGGTCGTCTGGCACTGAACTGGCTGGAAGCTAAAGCGCAGGAGTTGGGTGGTGATATCTCCGGCAAAGTACCACTGATTATTTCTGATATCGAAATGCCTGAAATGGATGGATATACCCTAACGGCCGAAGTGAAAGCCAATGAACATCTGCGCCATGTGCATATCATTCTTCACTCTTCGTTAAGTGGTGTCTTTAACGAAGCCATGGTGAAAAAAGTTGGTGCCGATCAGTTTATTGCCAAGTTCCACCCTGATGAGTTGGTTTCTGCTGTTCAGCAGTGGATGAACAGCTAGTCACTACAGAACCTTTCTGCTTTACCAATTTCAGATATTTGTCTATTATAGCAGTCATTAATCACTTAATGACTGCTATATGATGCATAATTCCATTGATTTACTTCTAAAACAATGGGGCACTTTAATTCAGAGTTGCCGTGCTGAACGCGAAAGCCAAAGTCAGTTTGCCAAACGTTTAGGCGTGGGACGTTCTACTGTATCTGCACTGGAAAATGGCAGTGCCCAGGTGGCTGTGGGTACTTATCTACAGGCTATGCTGGTGCTGGGATTAGCAGGCTCTTTTGGCGACTGGCTGAGCCAGCAAGAGCAGGATCAGCAACGACAGCGTTTTCGGCATCCGGTCCAGAGGCTGGATAATGATTTCTGATCCACTTAACCCCCGTTGTTATGTGTTTGTTGAAGGCCTGCAGGCTGATGCTGTGATCTGTGCTGTATTTGAGCTCGATCTGGCTTCAGGTACAGGCTACTTTCGTTACGGTAAATCCTGGCTAGAACGCCCTGACGCCTTTCCGCTGGACCCTTTGCATTTACCTTTATCTGAGCAAGAGTTTATCTGTCGTTTGCCAAAAGCCGTGTTTGGCGTCTTGTCTGATGCAGCTCCTGATAGCTGGGGTCGTAAACTGATGTTGTCGCTGCATAGCACTAAACCTCAACATGAAGTCGATTTTTTACTGGCAGGCAGTGGTGAAGGCGTAGGTGCCTTAGCTTTTAGCTTGTCGCGGCATCAGGCGAAAAAGAAAATTGCTAAAAACCAGTTTGCTGATCTACAGAGCCTGACCCAAAGTAAAAATGATCTGTTGGCCCACAACAGTTTAAGTGCCGAAGCGAAAAAAGCGCTGGAGTATGGCATCAGCATGGGCGGCGCCCGGCCTAAATCTTCTGTGCAGGACGGCGATAGGTTGTATCTGGTTAAATTTAACAAAGCCGATGATTTGGTGAATATGGCCAGAGTTGAACACGCCACTTTAACACTGGCACAGCAGTTTGGGATTCGGGTGGCGCACAGCAAAGTGGTGCAAACTGGCTTTGAGGATGTTCTGCTGATCGAGCGTTTTGATCGCAGTGCCAGTCAGATCCACTCTCATTTTATCAGCGCTGAATCGTTGTTTTCTGAACAAAAAGTGTCGGAGCTGAGTTTAAAAATCAGCTATGGTTATCCGGCTTTGGCTGAAATTTTACGTCAGTACAGTATTGAGCCTTCAGACAGTGAAGAACTGTTTCGGCGCATGCTGTTTAATCTGCTGGTAGGCAATACAGACGATCATGGCCGCAACCATGCATTACTATTGGATTTGACCAGCAAACACTGGCGCTTGTCGCCAGCTTACGACATGGTGCCTGTGAATAATTCGCGCCAGCATGCAATGGGCTTAGGAGACTTTGGCCGTGCCGGTACAGTGGAAAACGCCTTAAGCCAATGCAGCCGTTTTGGTTTAAAGCTAAACAAAGCCAGGCAGATAGTGGCAGAAGCTGAACTGCTTATTCGAAGCTGGCCGCAGCATTTTAGCAAGGCTGGTGTTTCAGCTGCTGACATTGAAGTGTTAAAAGCTCTGATCCCACACTGATTGAGCTGCTGCAGTAGCACAATTTTCTGTTAGAATCGCCGTACTTTAGCGTCTGGCTTGATCTGCTAAAAGCTGCGCTTATGTTTTTAACTCAATGGACTTTGAATGATTAATTATTTTCGCATTTTGGGCGTAAAAGCCAGCGCCAATGAAGACGAGATTAAAAAAGCCTACAAGAGGTTATCCAATAAATATCATCCGGATAAGCTGCTTAATTTAACTGATGATGAAAAAGAGCAGGCAGGCGTCCAATTACAACGGGTAAAAGAAGCCTATGATGTATTGTCAGACGCTAAAAAACGCGCGGCTTTTATTAAAGATTTTAATAATGTGATAGTGCCGGACCCGACCGCAGCGATGAAAGAGCTGTGGGATAGTTATTACCCGTCCGTAAAAGGTTAAAACTTATGAGCAAAACATTCGACAAAAACCGTTTAGAAGCGTTAAAAACTGACGCTTACGAGAACATTGAATCTTATAACGATCCGGATACGCCAAAAGCGCTGGAAAAATTTACCGCCCAAATAAAAAGCATTTTGCAGGCAGACCCAAAGATGTTGCATTCGGTGCCTGAATATCTGCCTGTAGCTTTGTATGGCCGGGTAAAGTTCACCCCTGAAGCCAATCTGAAATGGGCAGCCTGGCTTTCCAAAAACACCATGCCTGTGTGGGACGAATTTAAAACCTCCGTGGCTTTTAATAATGCCGATTTACCGCTGGTAAAAACCATACGGGAATTTAACGAAGAGTTACTGATCGAAAGTTGTGCTGTGTTGTTTATGCTGAACAAGCACGTCGCTGCAGCGCCTGGTCCACGCGATCCGCGTGATGAAGACGACGAAGATACGGATGACTCTTCTTTTGGTCACAATGCGGATGATGATTACGAAGGTCAGGACGATGAAGAAGAAGGCTACGATGACCAATACGATGAAATCACCTTTAACAGGGAAGGCCGCTAATGAATAACCTGATTGAAATTGCCGTTGCGGAAATTAAAGAACTCGCCATTGTTGAGCCAAAACAAGCCAGCAAAAAGTTTGAGCTGATGGCCAACACCATGTCGGATGCGCAACTGGTTGAAGTGATTGAAAATATCGATATTGTGACCCTGACTCAAATTAACAGCCAGCACGATATTTCCTTCCCATCCATTATTTCCGAGCTGATGACACCGGAAAAAATCCGCGACATCGTCTGCCAGCAGCCGTTGTACTGGGAAGAGAAAATCAAAAACAATGCGGAAGATTTAAAGCAGCATACCTTTGATTTTTTAACTTACCTTATTCGTACTCAGGACAGCGAAACCAAGCAGGCTGAAATTCTTGAAGCTATTGCTGAAGACCCGGCAGGCCTGTTTTATTTGTCTATTCCTTTTATCGAGCTGTACCGCGGCGAAGTGGTTGAAGATGAAGACGAAGTGCACGATTTGTTGCACGAGGAAGAAGAAGATTTAGAAGAAGCCATCAGCTACACCGAACGTCATCTGAACGAAGAAGTGCATGGTTTAGGTTATGACGATCCGCGCAGCTTATTGGCCCTTATTCGCCAGCTGACTCCTGCTGTAGAGCAGGCGATTAAAAACCTGGTGCGTAACGAAAATTCAGGCTGGGAGCACATTATCAATAAGTTTGCTGCTGAGCTGGTGATGCAAGCTAAAGAGAAAAATCAGGCCACAGACGAATATGCTGAAGTGGATGATATGTTTAGTTTCCTCGATTAAGGCAAAGGATAAGTTATGCAGTTAGTGGTGCGGGATGCCAATCAGGGACCTTTTTTAACTAAGGTGCTGAATTACGCTAAAGCTGAGCAAAAACTTTCAGAAACACAGCTGGAACAACTGAAAAGCAAAGCTGTGCTGATGAGCCTGAAGTTTGCCGATAAGTTTTACAACAAATACAAAATGCATTTGTTGGAGCAAGCGGCCCACGACATTATTGGTGTGGCAAGTTTGGGTCTGGCAGAACTGTCAGATCATGATTTAGATAAAGCCTTAGCTTTGTTGATCAGCCCTGAGGGAATAGTTAAACCTTTTCAAAAAGGCTGGAGCATGTTGTCGCAGGTCAGCCAGCAAGTGCCCAATCGAAAATCGCTCTATGGCGAAGTAGAAGAGCAGTTGCTGCAGGACATCGCTAGTCCACCGGACATTGAAGAGTGGCACGGCGTGGCTGTATATCAGCATGCGCTGCGCGAATCACGTCGTCGTCAGGCCATCAGTGTGGTGAAACAAACCTATTTCTACCATACCCAGTTGGACCCGTTCGAGCACTTCAACCTGGAAGATATGTTGGCTGAAGTGGTGCTGTATCGCCTTTGTACCAAAGGTGGCAAGGTGAAACAGGATTTAAAGCAACGGTTACGCGATATCGAATTAGCCGATGAATGGTTTGACGTAACCTTTATCAAAGCTCATACCGATCAGGTGCTTAGCTTATTACCTGCTGGTTTTTCAGAAGCTGTGACTGTGGAGCTGGGAGAAAATTTCCATGCCGCTCTAGTGCGCACTTTGCAGTTTGCCAAAGGCTATAAAAAGCTGTTGGCAGAAAATGCATCACCAGAGCGTCGTGATGCGTATGAGCATAAGCAGGGCATGCTAAACCCTCTGTTAGGCTGGCCTCAATATATCGAAATGTAATCCCCGTTGTACTTTGAAGCTGCAGCTTTGTTGGCTGCCTGATTTTACTTTAAAAGCTTCGCCCCAGTCGCATAGGCAACTATGCTCCTGGGGTCTCAATCCCTTGCCGCCTCGCTGCAACATCAATTACTTAGGGGCAAGCCCGTTGTACTTGAGGCTTCAGTAACGGGCGGGTGCCGTAGGGGCCGCGGCTCGTCCCGGCCCGTCCATCTGTACCGTGGTGTTTTGCGATACAACACCGCGGTATCGTCAAGACGGGTGGGGACAAGCCCCACCCCTACGTCCCGTGCCTACGATTTAGGGCAATGCTGCTGTACTGCTTTCCACCAAATCACATGGCGTTTTAGCTCTGCTTTTAATTTTGTATTGGGCACTTCGAAGCGTTGCTGAATAGGCTGAGCCAGAGCTGTATCCTGATATAGCTGCTCTAACAGCGGATACAACTGCTGATAAGCACCATCCAGCTGCGCCAGATACAGCTGTACTTTGCCGATAAAATACTGCAGCAAAATGGTATTCAAAATCTCTGCTTTATCTGTGGGTTTACCGACAGGGCATAGGACTTTTAAATCAAGCTGTTCTAACTGTTGATTTAAACTGTGCAGCCAGTTTTGGCTAAAGCGTAGGCTTTGTTGCAACTGGCTTAGCGTATTGGCTTTGTATAAAACTTCTAACGCTTGTTCGGGATTGATGCTACTTGCCTGCTGCCAGTTTTGCTGAGCAATACTTTGTTGCAGCGCAAGCAAGGAATGTAAGGCTTGCATTGTTTCAGCCACGCCAGCGGCTGAGTCTGGTTCTGACAAACTGCGGTAGGGGTGTAGTTGTTGACGTAAAGTCTCATCTTGCTGCAAAAAATTTTGCCAATGTTTATCAATTTGTCTGGCTTTGTCAGAGGCAATAACAGCAAGTTTTTGCTGCAAGTCGGGTGCTATATCAGGGTTAGTTAAACAAGGGTGCACTTGCTTTAGAAACGCCAGTTCGTACTTTAAACGCTGACTTGGCGGCATGACCTTACCCAGACTGCTATTACGCTCGCCCAGCAATAAATCCAGACCACAAGAGCGGGTTGCTACTAACTCAACCAGACTAATGCTGGTTTCTGCTATATCGGCTCTGGTTGCTGTGATGGAAGGAAGTGGCTTTAAATCAAGCGGGGCTGGGTCTTGTAGCTCTAGAGCCAAAGTACGACCAAGCCGTTTGGCATAGTCGTCCATCAGGGATTGAGCCGGATCACTGCAGCCAGTAACCACAAAAACAACAGCAATCAAGCTCAGTAGTTTAGTGAGATGATGCAGCCTGTTGCTGCTGTATAATTTTGCCATCTTCTAATCGCCTGATTTGGTTTTTCAGAATAAGCGCCAACATCACAGCAGCGCAGGATAAACCGACAATAATACCAATCCAAAAGCCATGAGCGCCCATCTTAGGCAAAATCCAGTCGGTTAAACCTAATACAGTGCCTAAACCAAAACCGATCGGCCAATAGGCAATAAAGGTGATAAAAAAGATAGGTTTGGTATGTTTTAAGCCACGTAAGGCACAAGCTGACACCACCTGTATCGCATCAGAGATCTGGTAAAAGCAGGCCAAGACTAAAATAGAGGTCGCAACAGCTAATACCGCAGGATCGGCAGAGTAGAGTGATGCCACTAAAAAACGACCAAAATAAGTCACCAGTGCTATGCCAACCGCCATCATCATCGCCAATTGTACTGCGGTTGATACGGCTTTTTTCAGCTCCTGTACATCGTTACTGCCAACCAGATGACCGACCCGTATGGTCGTTGCCATACCCATACTCATAGGCAACATAAAGACCAGAGCGCTGTAGTTATTCGCAATTTGATGACCGGCCACCACTATAGGGCCTAAGTGCACAATCATCAGCGGGATAGAAGAGAACAAAGTCACTTCAAAAAACAGCGAAAAGGCGATGGGCGTGCCTATAGCGATGATATGCCATAAATCTTTGCTGTTGGGTTTCAGGTTGTCTGGCTTCTTCATATAAAGCGCTGTGCTACGGCTTCTGAAGGCATAAATAGTGATGGCTATAAACATCGCCAGAAACACCAAAGAAGTCGCTACACCGCAACCTGCGCCACCTAAAGCCGGCATACCCAGCTTGCCGTAAATAAACACATAGTTGGCAGGAATATTTACCAGAATACCGACAAAAGCTATCCACATGGTGGCTTTGGTATTGCCTATACCTTCAAACAGGTTACGGAAGATCATGTAACCAGCGGCCGGATAAACGCCGTAACTGACATACACCAGATAATCGACTGCTTTGGCACGCAGGTTGTCTTCCATCGACAAATACTGCAGTGGCAGGTGAATATACTGCATAGCTATCACTATGACAGTCGCCAGTACCATCGCCAGATAAAAACCCTGTAGCGCATTATGCGGAATAGCCTTATGGTTTTTCGCGCCATAGAGCTGAGAAATAATAGGAGTCAGTGCCAGTAATAGCCCCTGTAAGGTCAGAATAATAGGCAGCCAAATGGCGGAAGCCACAGCAATAGCGGCCATATCCAGTGCACTAACGCGACCTGCCATAATAGTATCGATGACAAACATCATGGTTTGGGTCAGCTGAGCCAGCATAATAGGGCCAGATAACTTCAGAATGGTTTTTGCTTCAAAGCGGGAAAAAGGTAACATAACAACTCTTGTCAGACAGGCGAAAAAACGCCGTAAAGATAGCACAGCAGAGGTTTTATGTTTACAGGAATAGTGCAGGCAAAAGTTAAAGTCAGTGAAATCGGCGACCAGGAGCAGTTTCGTCGCCTAACTCTTGCAGTACCTGTGCAGTTATTACAAAACCTGGAACGGGGCGCCAGCATCTCTATTAACGGCACTTGTTTAACTGCCACCGATTTCAGTCTGATGGAGCCTTTAGGCTGTGTTAGTTTTGATGTGATTGACGAAACTTTAGCTAAAACCAACCTAGGCGCTTTAAGCACTGGCTCATTAGTCAACTTCGAACGCTCTTTAACTTTTGGCCGTGAAATTGGTGGGCATTTGGTGTCAGGCCATGTGCACGGTACAGCCACTATTTTAGCTGTCAGCCAAACAGGTGCGAATTGGCGGGTGGATATAGAGCTAAAGCCAGAGTTTAAAAACTATGTGCTCAGCAAAGGTTTTATCAGCATTGACGGTATCAGCCTGACCGTAGGCGAAGTGACAGCAGAGAGTTTTAGCCTGCATTTAATACCAGAAACGCTCACCGTGACTACTTTAGGCCAACGCAAAGTGGGTGACAGAGTGAATATCGAACTGGATCAGCAAACAGTCACCATAGTGGATACGGTAGAACGGGTGCTTGCTGCCAGAAATGCCTGATATGGCTAATAATACTGCTCGTCTTCAGCGTCGATAAACACTTGCACTTTATTATGCAGCTCATCTTTATGAGTCTGCACATGAATTGGGTTGCAGCAATTGCTGCAATCTTCAATGTCGTCCTGATCTTCACCGCTGATATCCAGGGTGATATGAGTGGGGTGACCACAGAAAGGGCAAAGAATAGTTTTATGCAGTATGTCCATAGATCCTCCGTTTACCAACACCTGTTGCAGCAAGCACTGGCGACTGAATATCTGCGGGTCCTTCCCTTTAAAGCTCCTGATAAGTTGTAGTGTAGGCCTTAATACTGTATCAGGCGAAAAAATTGCCTGCTTTATACAGCTATTGGCTTGGTTGTTGCCGATAAAGCGCCGTATCGGTTATGATGCAGCCGCTTTTTGTTAAAAACAGTCCCAACTACGTGTTGAGCTGTTTTGTTCTACCGCTCGTAAGGTTGAACCGCAAAAAACATACCCTTAATTTAAATTGAATCAACATGTGACCCTTGGTACGGGCCACCACTGTGAGGACTTATCATGCCAGTTATTACTTTACCTGACGGTAGTCAGCGTTCATTTGACGCCCCTTTATCTGTATTAGACGTTGCCAAAGACATAGGCCCGGGTCTGGCGAAAGCCACCATTGCAGGCAAAATCAATGGTCAATTGGTAGACGCTTGTGAGCTGATCACTGAAGACGCTTCATTAAGCATTGTCACCGCCAAAGATCAGGAAGGCCTGGAAATTATCCGCCACTCCTGTGCTCACTTGTTAGGTCATGCTATTAAGCAGTTGTGGCCAAATACCAAAATGGCGATTGGCCCTGTCATCGACAACGGCTTTTATTATGACGTAGATTTAGACCGTCCAATCAGCAGCGATGATTTAGCGCAACTTGAAGAGCGTATGCTGCAACTGGCCAAAACCGAATATGACGTAGTGAAGAAAAAAGTAAGCTGGCAACAAGCTTATGACACCTTCGCTGCGCGTGGCGAAAGCTACAAAATGGAAATCCTGGATCAGAACATCGCCAAAGATGACCAGCCAGGTTTATACCACCACGAAGAATACATCGACATGTGTCGTGGCCCACACGTGCCAAATATGCGGTTCTGCCAGCACTTTAAAGTGATGAAAGTGGCCGGTGCTTACTGGCGTGGTGATGCAAAAAATAAAATGCTGCAACGTATTTACGGCACAGCCTGGGCAGATAAAAAGCAATTAGCAGCTTATTTACTGCAACTGGAAGAAGCGGAAAAACGCGATCACCGTAAAATTGGTAAAGCCTTAGGTTTATTCCACTGGCAGGAAGAAGCACCTGGCATGGTGTTCTGGCACAACGACGGCTGGACCATCTTCCGCGAGCTGGAAACTTTTGTCCGTGAAAAGCTGAGCCAATACGATTATGAGGAAGTCAAAGGTCCATTTATGATGGACAAAGTGCTGTGGGAGAAATCCGGTCACTGGGAAAAATATTCAGACAATATGTTTGTCACCAGTTCTGAAAACCGTGATTACGCCATCAAGCCAATGAACTGTCCTGGCCATGTCCAGATTTTTAATCAGGGCTTAAAGTCGTACCGCGATTTACCGCTGCGGATGGCTGAGTTTGGTTGCTGTCACAGGAACGAGCCATCAGGTGGTTTACACGGCCTGATGCGGGTGCGCGGTTTTACTCAGGATGACGCTCATATCTTCTGTACTGAAGATCAGGTGCAGGCTGAAGTATCGGCTTGTATAAAAATGGTCTTCGACGTCTACAGTACTTTTGGTTTTAAAGACGTGCAGGTGAAATTATCCACTCGCCCGGAAAAACGCATTGGTACTGACGAAATGTGGCACCGTGCTGAGCAGGGTTTAGCAGAAGCTTTGGATGCCAACGGCATAGCCTACGACCTGCAACCTGGTGAAGGTGCGTTTTATGGCCCTAAAATTGAATTTACTTTACACGATTGCTTAGGCCGTGCCTGGCAATGTGGTACAGTGCAGCTCGATTTCGCTTTACCTGGTCGTTTAGGTGCAAGTTTTGTTGCTGAAGGCAACGACAGACAAGTGCCAGTGATGATCCACCGTGCGATTTTGGGCTCGCTGGAGCGTTTTATCGGCATTCTGATTGAAGAATATGCAGGCTTTTTCCCAGCCTGGTTGGCCCCAACTCAGGTTGTGGTGATGAATATTACCGATAATCAGGCCGAATATGTGCAGGATTTAGTAAAAACTTTCAAATCTCATGGTATTAGAGCTATTTCTGACTTGAGAAATGAGAAGATAGGCTTTAAAATCCGCGAGCACACGCTACAGCGTGTTCCTTATTTAGTGGTAGTCGGTGACAAAGAAGTTGAAGCCGGTGATATCGCGTTAAGAACACGGAAGGGCGAAGACCTCGGAAAAATGAGTGTAAGCGACTTTGTAACCAAGTTGACCACTGAAATTAAAAACCGGGTCTAATTATTTTCACTCTTGGAGGAACATACTATTAAAGTAGGAAAGAAAACTTTACCGGCGAACAGACCAAACCGTATTAACGAAGAAATCAACGTTAAAGAAGTACGCTTGTTAGGTCTGGAAGGTGAGCAATTAGGTGTAGTAAACACTTCAGAAGCTATTCGTTTAGCAGAAGAAGCAGGCGCTGACTTGGTAGAGATTAGCCCAACCGCTGAACCACCTGTTTGTAAGTTGATGGACTATGGTAAGTTCCTGTTTGAGAAAGGCAAAGCTGCTAAAGAGCAGAAGAAAAAGCAAAAACAGATCCAGATTAAGGAAATAAAATTCCGTCCTGGAACTGATGAAGGCGATTACCAGGTAAAACTACGCAACCTGCGTCGCTTCATTGAAGAGGGTGACAAAGCTAAAGTAACGCTCCGCTACCGTGGTCGTGAAATGGCGCATCTGGACATCGGTATTGAGATGCTTAACCGGATTAAAGAAGATATGGCAGATATCGCTATCTGTGAATCTTTCCCAAGCCGTGTTGAGGGTCGTCAGATGATCATGATGCTGGCCCCAAATAAGAAGTAATAAGAGCTTTCAAGCATAAGATACGCCGCTTGAATAAAGCGGCGTTTTTTATCGCCTTATTATTCGTTGTAATCTAAACAATGCGAGTTATTTAACTATGCCAAAGATGAAAACCAACAAAGGTGCTGCAAAGCGCTTTAAAAAAACCGGCTCAGGCGGTTTTAAACGTAAGCAATCACATCTTCGCCACATTTTGACGAAGAAGTCTTCTAAGCGTAAGCGTCAGTTAGGTCCAAAAACGTTAGTTGCAAAAGTTGACGTGGCTGGTATCGCTCGTTGTCTGCCATACGCATAATATTAGGAGATTTTAAATGCCAAGAGTAAAACGTGGTGTGACAGCTCGCGCTCGTCACAAGAAGGTGTTAAACCAGGCTAAAGGTTACTACGGTGCCCGCAGTCGTGTTTATCGTGTCGCTTTCCAGGCAGTTATTAAAGCTGGCCAATACGCTTACCGCGACCGTCGTCAACGTAAACGTCAATTCCGTCAACTGTGGATCGCGCGTATCAACGCTGCATCTCGTCAGAACGGTTTATCTTACAGCCGCTTCATCGATGGTCTGAAAAGAGCATCTGTTGAAATCGACCGTAAGATCCTGGCTGATATCGCTGTATACGACAAAGGCGCATTTGCTGCTTTAGTCGCTAAGGCAAAAGAAGCTTTAACTGCTTAATTCTTTGAGCAGAGTAAAAGGCCACCTCCGGGTGGCTTTTTTATACCTGCAATTTATACCTCTGTTTTATCTTTTCCACCTTCTATGATTTAACTCTCTGTTTTTACAATGTTATGCTGGATTCCATTGTATTCAGAGATGAACATTAGCTATGTCTGCTGCTAGAGTTGCCGTTTTTACCCTGTTTGCCTTATTAGCGTTTGCCGGTAACTCGCTGCTGTGCCGGGCTGCATTGATCCACACCGATATTGATCCTGTTAGTTTTACTGCGGTGCGGCTGATTTCAGGCGCTTTAGTACTTTGGTTGCTGATATCCATCAAAGCGGACAATCGTGCCGGTGAGGGCAATTGGTGGTCAGCTTTGGCTTTGTTTGTGTATGCCATCGCATTTTCCGTCTCTTACGTCAGTTTAAGTACAGCAGCTGGGGCCTTACTGCTATTTGGCGCAGTACAAGCCAGTATGATTGCTTATGGTTTCTGGCGGGGGGAGCGTTTTACTTGGTTACAGAGTCTGGGTTTTATCTTTGCCTGTGCAGGTTTGGTTGGCTTGTTATTACCGGGATTATCTGCTCCTCCTTTCGGGGCTGGTTTGTTAATGATGCTTTCCGGTGTGGCCTGGGGAGTGTATTCATTGCGAGGGAAAGGCGGTGGCGACCCTATCAAAGTGACAGCAGGTAATTTTATACGCACTGTGCCTATTGCTCTGATCCTGGTTCTGGTGTTTTTTGACGGGATTTTGCTTGATTTAGATGGTGTTTGGTACGCTGTCCTATCCGGAGCTCTGACATCAGGCCTTGGTTACGCGCTTTGGTATACTGCTTTGCCTTATTTAAAAGCCAGTACAGCAGCAACGGTACAACTCAGTGTGCCTCTGGTCGCCGCTGTGGGGGCTGTGCTGTTTTTGGCAGAGCCTTTCAGTGTGCGTCTGATTTTGGCTTCAATAGCGATTTTAGGAGGTATTGCTTTGGTCACTTTGACTAGTCGTCAGCGGTAATGGCAGAACTTAAATCGCTACTGTTAATTTGGCTTTGGTTGATCTGCCGGCATAAGGGGCACAAAAGGGCAGTTGGCGGGTAAAATCGGCAATAGATTGCACTTTACCGCGTTGTGGCCGTAACGTAGACCAATAACGGGCGCCGCCTTTGGGATCTTTACTCCAACGGGGCTGGCTGATCACTCCATCAGTTTGAACCCACTTGCTCATTATTTTCACACCACAACTTAAGTTCACTTTGGGGTCGTGCAAAGAATGCGGTTGTTTAATATCGCAGGCGTAACGAGGCTGATTGGCGCTTTCGTGGGAAATTTGCAGCAAACCACGGCTTATGACCCGGCGACCTTGAGCGTCTTTAAACTTTTCTTGATAAAAAGACTGAGGCTTAAAATTACTTTCAGGTTTGGCCATAGCAGAAAACAAAGCTACCCAGAACTTGCTACGTTGCTGTTGGGCAAGACTTGCATAACGGGGGCAGAAGCTTTGCACATCGGCTGGTACCAGTTTAACCAGTGGAGATTGTGCCACAGCCTGCTCTGTCATGCGGGTCCAGCTGCCATCGCGATTTTTTTCCGACCAGGCGGCGTAATCGGTGCTTTTGTTGTGGTTAAGGCTACCCGCTACGACTGACGTCGTTGATAAAGCACACAGAGCTGTAAGTAGAAGGACAGTAAAATTCAATGGCATTTGTTGTTCTTGTTGTTGCTGACGACTGGTTTTGTATCGGCATCATTCAGTTAAACTTCAGTCTCAGACTATTGTTTTGTTGGCGCTGGCTCAAGCTTTTTTGCTCTGAATGACGTAAAAGTTTAAATTCTTCTCAGCTAGCTGATGTGCGCTCTGGCAGAGCAGGGCAAAACCAGATATGGTATTCATATTACGGCATTTTTTTCGGGTGTAGCATGCCACACGACCATTCAAAGCCAGACCACAAATCCCATCAGCATAGTACAAGCTGCAATCATGACCATGGACCAGAGCATGAGCATGCTCACAACGATGACGACGAGCATTCGCATTCCCATGGTCTATTTGGTCACCACCACCATCATCATGGTTCTGAGTCCGGTAATATAGCAACCGCCTTCTGGCTGAACTTTAGTTTCACCATTATCGAATTTATCGGCGGTTGGCTAACCAATAGCGTGGCCATTATGGCTGACGCTATGCACGATTTAGGCGATACACTGGCCATAGCTTTTGCCTGGTTCGCCGCCAAAGTTGCAGGGAAAGAAGCGAATCCCAGATACAGTTATGGTTACCGGCGCTGGTCCTTATTAAGTGCTCTGATTAATAGCGTGATTTTAGTGCTGGGCTCCTGCTGGATTTTATATGAAGCTATACCTCGTTTATGGGAGCCGCAATTACCCCATGCTATGGGAATGATGGGGCTTGCCGTTTTAGGTGTACTGGTCAATGGTGCCGCTGTCTTTAAGCTGCGGGGTGGCAAAACCCAAAATGAAAAAATTCTGACCTGGCATTTGTTGGAAGATGTCTTAGGTTGGGTTGCTGTGCTGGTTGGTTCTATTCTGATTTATTTTACCGACTGGGCTTGGTTAGACCCGCTGTTAAGTATTGGTTTTACCTGCTTTATTCTGATCAACGTCTGGCGTAATTTACGTCGCACTCTGGCACTGTTTTTACAGGTCAGCCCGGACCCAAAACTGGCCGCTAAAATTGAACATCAATTGCAGGACTTAGGTTTTGTGCAGGATGTACATCACCTGCATTTGTGGTCACTGGACGGCGAAAAACATGTGTTAACGGCTCATTTGGTGTTGAAAGCTGAGACTGCGGCAGAGCAATTAAAAGCCCATAAAGAACAAATACGGCAGTTACTGCAGCCCTATCAGCTTGAACATACCACCATAGAGTTTGAATTTAATCAGGAAGTGTGTCGGGACCAGCATTAAAGGCAGGCTCGTAGCAGGTGCCGTGGCTTGTGCCGGCCCGTCCATTTGCACCGCGCACCGTTACGGCGGGGGCGGGATAAACCCGTTCGGGATTGGATTGTAATTTGAGACGGGTGGGGACAAGCCCACCCCTACAGTTGGCCATCCTGCAAACTGATTTCATCCAAAGACAGCGAAAAGCTTGGGATGAAAATTTCAAGAAAGTAGTTCACTTCAGGTAAAGCATAGTCTTCTAACACGCTCTCCAGACGCTTTTTCGCCAGCACAAACTCATGATTGCCGGCCGACAGCTCTTCCAGAGTTTTTACATAAGCACAGAGCGTGTCCGCAGCCTTAACGAGCAGTTTTTCATCAGCCGAATACTGATCTGACAGCAGCAAAGATTGATAAAAAGGCTGTAATTTCTCCGGCAACATCGACAGCAACTTTTGCTCAGCAATACGTTCTATTTTTTTGTATTCCTGAGCAATCTGCGCATTAAAGTACTTTACCGGCGTGGGTAAATCACCGGTCAGTACTTCACTGGCGTCATGAAACAACGCCAGTGTTGCCACCCGTTCCGGTTGCACTTCACCCGCAAATACTTCACGACGAATAAGCGCCAGCATATGGGCCACAACAGCCACCTGATGGCTGTGTTCGGCCACATTTTCTGTATTGACGTTTCTCATTAGCGGCCATCTGTTGATCAGCTTCATCCGGAACAGATGAGCGAAAAAGTGGCTTGGTTCTTTATCCGTAATCATTATGGCCTTTTACTGCTGATCCACTACTGTTGATGCTACTGTTGATAGCCCGGTAAAAACTGCGCTAAGCGGCCAATCGCCATTTCCAGCTGTTCTTTATGCGGTAAAAACACAATACGGAAATGATCCGGCTCAGGCCAGTTAAAAGCACGGCCATGCACCAGCAACACTTTATGTTGACGCAAAAAGTCCAGCACCATCAGCTCATCATCTTTAATTTTAAACTTTTTACGGTCCAGTTTAGGGAATAAATACATAGCACCTTTGGGCCGCACACAGCTGATTCCGTCAATACTGGTTACCAATTTATGGGCTAAATCCATTTGGTCGTACAAACGGCCACCAGGTATGATCAGCTCGTTAATACTTTGGTAGCCACCTAAAGCTGTTTGTACCGCATGTTGGCAGGGAACGTTGGCACAAAGGCGCATAGAAGCCAGAATATTCAAACCTTCGACATAGTGTTTTGCCAGATGTTTAGCACCGGATAACAAAATCCAACCGACACGAAAACCTGCGATTCGGTAGTTTTTCGATAAACCACCAAAGGTCAGCATAAATAAATCGTCAGTTAACGAAGCTGTGGTGACATGCTCTGCACCGTCATACAATATTTTGTCGTAAATTTCATCACTCAAGACCACCAGCTTATGCTCACGGGCAATGGCCAGCAGATCCAATAAAACCGCTTTAGAGTAAACAGCCCCTGTTGGGTTATTCGGGTTGATCAACACCAGAGCTTTGGTTTTTTTGGTGATTTTGGCGCGAATATCAGCTAAATCAGGAAACCAGTCTGATTGCTCATCGCAGCGATAATGCACCGCATTGCCACCGGCCAGATTGACTGCAGCTGTCCAGAGCGGGTAATCAGGGGAGGGGATCAACACCTCATCGCCGTTATTCAGAAGTGCCTGCAACGACATCAGAATCAGTTCTGATACGCCATTACCAATATACACGTCATCCGCATCTGCGCCTAAAATGCCGCGCTGCTGATAATACTGTGCCACTGCAACCCGCGCAGAATAGATACCCTGAGAATCGCTGTAGCCCTGAGCTGTGGGCAGGTTGTGGATCACGTGTTTTAAAATTTCATCCGGCGCTTCAAAACCAAAAGGCGCGGGATTACCAATATTGAGCTTTAAAATACGCTGACCTTCTTCTTCCATCCGTTTGGCTTCACGAGCCACCGGACCCCGAATGTCATAACAAACCCCATCTAATTTTGTCGAGCGCTCTATTGGTTTCATACCGCTACCCTTATGTCTCCGTTTTTCGTTATTAGTTATAAATATCTTTGCTTACACCTTTTTACACGCCTAGACGTCTTTTGCAAGTATGATTGCAAAAAAAAGCGGGAAAATCAGGAGCTTTATGTTAAGTCTGCGAACTATCCCCGTCGGCGCTGTGGTCGGCTGCGAAATTTTTCAGTTTTTTGAGCATACTGGTATTTATATAGGGGACGGGCAAATAGTGGAGCTGGCAGGATCTGGCCTGGTGCGTTCTTTATCCTTTAACCGCTTTTTGGCAGACCGATCCGGTGCTGACTTAATTTTTGCCACTACACCGGCAGGTGAGATTATAGGTTCTGAGATTGCGGCAAACCGGGCTATAGAAAAGATTTACAGCTATCAGGATTACGACTTACTAAGGAACAACTGCCACCGCTTTACGTACAGTTGTATCAGTGGTGATTCCTTGCCGTTAACCAGTTTTTTTGATTTAAAAGAGGCTTTAAAATCATACTGGCGCTTTACACCCAACTGGATCCATACCCGTCTTACTTGAAGCCGCAGCTGTGTTGGCGCATTCCTCGCCCCAGTCACATAGGAACAACTATGCTCCTGGGGTCTCTGTCACTTGCCGCCTTGCTGCAACTCCAATTACTTAGGGTAGATAAAGCGCCTTAAAACTTGTTTGATTGATAGTTACTGGTTATCGCGCACTTCAATATCACCCACACCTACATTGGCTTCCAGTTCTTTTTTACCTTGCCCATGTAACTGACTTGAACTGGTGACCAGCACCTGATCCCGTTCATAGCGGCCTTTGCCACCTTTGATTGAGGTATCGCCTACACCAGCGTCCAGTTTAATGGAGTCGAACAAACTGGTATCAACGTCAATATCTATCTCACCAACACCTAAATCTACATTGATATCCGACGTCAGATCGTCAATTTCAATGGAGCCCACACCTAAATTGAGCGACACCGCTATATCGGCTGGCATAGTGACTGTCCAGGTTTGCTCTACATCATCGTCGTCTTCTAAATCAACCTTCAGCTTTAAGGTGGACCCATCATCACGTATGCTGATTTCTGCATCTGATAAATCACTACTGCGACCTAACCAGTCGTCATCTGGCTCTAATGCAACCACTAAATTGATGTCAGTGCCTTTTGATACTTTGACATTAATTTCACCAACCGGAACGTCCAACACCAGTTTGCTGAAGCTTTTGGCATCGATGGTTTTTTCCAGCACTTTGGCGTCGTCCGCCATCACGCTTGTTGCAGATAAAGCTATAACCAGAGCAGAAATTAAACTAAGTTGACGCATGTTATTCTCCTTTTTCATTGTTATAGCAGAGTATGCAGTTTTCTTGCCATTTTAAATTTTATTAAAAAACAAATGCTTATCTTATTCATCATTGAGGTGTCTAATTATTTCGGCCAATTTGTGGTCGAAACTACCAACAGATCTGGTTAGAATACGCGCCATTGTGGTTCTATTCACTCAGTGAATGGATCGGATAAAAGGCGAAATCAGGGCATCGCATGAAAAAAACAGAACTGAGTTTTTGGTTACTTTTATGGGCGTTGGCGCTTTATGCTGCGGCTTACCCATTTCTAAAACCTGCTCCTGTTGAAGACATCGCTTCTTTAGCTGATTGGCAAATACCGTCAAAGCTGGAAGCTCTTGATGCAGCTGATCAACGTAAGTTATTAAAAAGACTGGCATACCCTGTGGCCATGCCAGAGTTGTTACCAGTCCCTGACTTTGAACAATATAAAGATGTGGTAGAGAAGAAAAAGGCTTTTTTTGAATATTTATTGCCTTTTATTGAACGTGAAAACGCCAGGTTGTTGCATATCCGTCAGCAGATCATTGAAGTCCAGCAGAAACTGCAACAACAAGAATTAACAGTGGAAGAATATGCTTTTATCTTCAGTCTGTATGATGAATTTAAACTGGATTACCCGGACGTCGATGCTGAAGGCTTTCGTTTGCTGCTCAGCCGTGTCGACGCTATACCAGCGGACTTAGTACTTATTCAGGCAGCAAAAGAATCAGGCTGGGGTAGCAGTCGTTTTGCCTTAGAAGCTTATAATTTCTTTGGCCAGTGGTGCTTTAAAGCAGGTTGTGGCCTGGTGCCACAAAAACGCAGTGTAGGCAAATACCATGAAGTTGCAGTATTTCCTCATGTGGCTGCCGCTATTAATAGTTACTTTTATAACCTCAACACCTTTTATGTGTATGAAGATTTACGTCAACTCAGAGCAAAACGCCGCGCTGAAGGCGAAGTCGCCGGGCATCATCTGGTGACAGGTTTGCTTCGGTATTCAGAGCGTGGTCAGGACTATGTCAAAGAAATCCATACCATGCTTAAAGCCAATACTAAACATATAGACAGCTAATGATGAAATCTTATGTTCTGGCCAGTGCGCTGGTTGCTTTTAGCGGATCAGCTTTAGCTGATACCGTATTTAATTACGATGGCTTTTATGCCCGGATGAAAAAGAGTGAAAAGGTCGAGTTCAGCGATATTACGCTGGCCTTTATACTGCAAAAAGCCGGCACCAGTGAAGTCTGTACTGTGGATAAGGCGTTAATCACCACTGATATTTCTGAAGCTCCTTTAACTATTGCTGGCAATGGCGAGCTGATGTTGCCTTTTGACGAGATGCTGAATGTACAAAAAGCGCTGATCGTTTTAAAGCAGCCTGAAGGTGCAGCAGCTTGTGACTTAAACTTTAAGCTGCGCAGTAAGATGCCAGTGCCACAACAAGCTACTGTGGCTCAGCTGCGTAAATTACAAGGCCAGTTTGATGAACTTTTGGATTCATTGGCAGGTTGGGGCAAATACTGGTTACCTGATGTTTCTGGTTTAACCGTGCATTTTGCCTCAGAAGTGGTGGCGCAAAGCTCAGATGCGGCTTTAAGTCAGCAACTTTTATGTGAACAAAACCGTTGCCGATTATTTTTACCTGAATCTTTAGCTGATACTGCAACAGTACAGTTTTCTAAAGTGCCGGATCACGCTACTCCTTTATTGTTGCAGCCTTAATTCGATGCCGGAGTTGGTGCTTTACCTGCTGACCCACAGCAGGGAGTTGCAAAAAAGTACCAACACCGGCGCTTTAGTGTTAAAGGCGCTCAGAGCTTCACTAAAGATCAAGGTTGAGGTGATTGAATGGCAACGCAAAGCAGCTGATCAAAGGCTGCTGGATTTATCTGACAAGCAGCAGCTAGGGTTAATTTATCCTTTGTTATCTGATATACCCCAAGCCTGTTATCTGTTGCAGCAAGGCCAATATCAGGCTCAAAATCCTGCAGCCCTTAAAGAGCTGGCAGTCCGCCTGAATGAATCTATCACACACTGGGTTTTGTTGGATGCCACCTGGCAGGAAGCGGCTAAAATGCTTAGGCAAAGCCCTTATTTGCAGTCTTGTTATCGCCTTGGCATTAAGCCCGATACACCATCTGTGTATACACTACGGCGTAATCAAAGGGACGGCGCCTTGTGTACCGCAGAAGTGGTGATGGAACTGCTGCAGCAAAAGGGATTTATTAATGAAAAAGAGCAGCTGATGCTGCTCTTTGATGAATTTAATAAGCGCTGACCATTAGCGAAATATGGTCCCTGTCTGGCATTGGGTTTGGATTTTAGACGGGATCAACCCATCCCCTACAGTAATTCAACAAATTGGACAGCTGCAGCAGCTGGCTCGTCTTCATCCTGCAGTAAACCCACTGGTACTTTGGGTACATCAGGTTTATCAAAGGCCATATCACCTTCAACAGCCAAAGGGCTGTCTTTACTGATACCAGCAAAATCAAACAGATTTTTGTCAATCATGTGCGAGGGTACAATATTCTGCATGGCCTGGAACATGGTTTCGATACGGCCAGGGAAACGTTTATCCCAGTCCTGCAGCATTTCTTTCACCACCTGACGCTGCAAACCGTCCTGCGAGCCGCATAAGTTACAAGGGATGATTGGGAACTCACGGGCAGTCGAGTACTTTTCGATGTCTTTTTCGCGGCAATAGGCCAAAGGACGAATGACAATATGCTCGCCGTTGTCACTAATCAGCTTAGCTGGCATCGACTTCATTTTGCCGCCGTAGAACATATTTAAAAACATGGTTTCAATCATGTCGTCACGGTGATGGCCTAAGGCAATTTTAGTGGCGCCCAACTCTTTGGCCGTGCGGTATAAAATGCCCCTGCGCAAGCGTGAGCATAAAGAGCAGGTGGTTTTGCCTTCAGGAATTTTGTCTTTGACAATAGAGTAGGTGTCTTCGGTGACTATCTGAAAATCCACGCCGATACGGGTTAAATAACCAGGCAGAACATCCGCTGGAAACCCAGGTTGTTTCTGATCAAGATTCACCGCCACTATGGAAAACTGAATAGGGGCAGATTGTTGTAAATTCAGCAGAATATCCAGCAAGGTGTAGCTGTCCTTACCACCGGACAAACACACCATCACCTTGTCACCTTCTTCAATCATATTAAAGTCGGCAATGGCTTGACCAACGCCACGACGCAGGCGTTTGTGTAATTTATTCAGGTTATATTGTGCTTTGGCTTCTGCTGCATGTGACATAAAACAACGACCCTACGGAAAAATGGCGCGTAGTATAACCAACTACGCGCCAGCTTTGTAGCGTGTGGAACTTAATGTTTTGTCAGTGGACAGACAAAACCTGCAGGTTTGACTGCTAAGACGTCACAATCGAGCCTGTCTATCACATGCTCAGCAGTATTGCCAATAATGGCTGCTGATAAACCAGTGCGGCCTATGGTACCTATCACCACCATCTCGGCATCCAGTTGTTGCGCCAGTTTAGGGATCACATCTTCAGGCATCCCTTCGAGTACATGAGTCTGAGCCGATGGCAGTTCAAATTCCAATGCCAGCTTTTGCACCGCGTCCAGATGATGAGTTTTCATGGTCTGGTTGTATTCCTGCGGATTAAATTCAGGAATTTCAATGGCAATATTCACAGGTGTACCAGGGAAGGCGTTAACCAGTTGCACTTTGCCATTCAGCAGCGTTGCAAGTTGTTTGGACTGCTGAATAATGCGTTGGTTTAGCGAGCTGTGGTGCGTCTGCTCGCTACCGGCATTGACTGCCGCCACTATATTGCCATGCTCAGGCCAGTCATGATCTTTCACCAGTAATACAGGGCATGGGCATTTACGCAAAATATGCCAGTCGGTTGGGGTGAATATCATGGATTTCAGCACATCATGATCATGTGTGCCTTTGATCACCAAACTGTAATCTTTCTCCAGTACAGCCTGGACTATGGCTTCAAAAGGCCTGTTGTGCCAGACCACCTGAATATCCACCTTCAGACCCTGTTCTCTGTGTTCTGCAACCAGTTCACTGATCCAGAGTTCACGGTCATTGATCACGGCCTGGCGCATCGATTCGCGCTCTTCGCCGGATAACATAGTGGTCATTTCATAGGAAAAATCGTAAATAGATAAGAAAGCCGTCAGTTGACAGTCTTGCAGTTTGGCCAGTTGAACCGCCCGATTCAGAGCTTTTTGTTCAGCCACTGAAGGGTCTAGTACTACCAGTACTTTAGGATATAAGGTCATATCATGCTCCTGCTAAGCTAGGGCTCACCCTGTAAGTGTAGCCAAGGTAGCGAAGGTAGGCTGATAAGTCCTTGTGCTGGATCAATAAAACCCTTGGTACCAGTTATATGGTTACTTTGGGTTTACCAATCTGTCAGCGAGCGATAGCGGAACCACCAGCCAGTTTGCTTAAAGCGTCAGGATTGCTGATTGAAATCAGTTTTCCGTCCACCTGTATTAAATCGTCCTTATGGAATCGACCTAATAAACGACTAATAGTTTCAACCGTCAGGCCTAAATAGTTGCCTATCTCACCTCGGGTCATGCTTAAACGGAATTCTTTTTTTGAAAATCCACGATTGGCAAAACGCTGGGAAAGGTTAGTTAAGAAGGCTGCCAGCTTTTCTTCGGCATTTTTGCGGTTCAGTAACAACAACATTTGTTGGTCGCCACTGATATCCTGACTCATCAGTCGCATCATTTGTTGACGTAACTTTGGCAGTTCACCCATCAGATGATCCATCTGACTGTAGGGGATTTCACAGACCATCGCAGTTTCCAGTGCCTGAGCAAAGCTTGGATGTTGCTGCTCGCCAATGGCATCAAAACCTATCACGTCACCAGGTAAATGAAAGCCGGTAATTTGTTCTTCACCTGACTCAGTCAGGGTAAAGGTTTTAAAAGAACCGCTGCGCACAGCGTATAGAGAATGCAGCGTAGTTCCTGCTTCAATCAGGAAGTCACCTTTGTGCAGTGGTTTTTTGCGTTCAATAATATCATCCAGTGTGTCCAGTTCAGCATTATTAAGGCTGAAGGGCAGGCACAGCTGACTAAATCCGCAGTGTTGGCAACTCAAATTTGAACCGGACATAAGTATTCCTTTATGGCAACTTTCCCAGCTTAGAAAAGTCGCGGCGCTAATGCAATAGCTATAGTGTAAAGCGCGTATAAAGCTAATAGAAAAGCTGCGCTGGTTCTGACCCATTTGTTATTTTTAAACTGACTTAACTGGCGGGCAAAACTGCCAACGGCCAGCATAGCAGGTAAGGTTCCTAAGCCAAAAGCCAGCATCAGCATTGCACCTTGCCAGGCGCTGCCACTGGCCAGACTCCAGCCTAAACTGCTGTAGACCAGACCACAAGGTAAAAAGCCCCAACACAGACCATAAGCTAAGGCTTTTGAACTGCGATCCAGAGGTAACAAGGCCTTAGCGAGTGGCTGGATCTTGCGCCATAAAACTGCCCCCAGCTTTTCAAACAGCGTCAGGGCAAACCATAAGCGAGCGACGTAAAAAGCCATCAGCAATAACAGCATACCGGCCAGTAATTTTAACCAAAAGAAACTGATGCCGAGTTTGACCAGTACCGTTGCACCAAATGCTCCTGTCAGAGCCCCTAATAAGCTGTATGTCGTGATACGACCGAGGCTGAGCATGAACTGCAGCTTGAGTTGTTGTAGCAAATTAAGCTGAGGCATAGCGAGTTGCAATGCGCTGGCAATGCCGCCACACATCACCAGGCAGTGGCTACTGCCTAAAAAACCTATGCTCAGGGCTGCCAGCAGGTTAAGCGTAAGTTCTGGACTCATTGCGGAGGCTGTTTATCCGGATCAACTTCTGGTTTTACGGCTTGCTTTTCTTCTTCAAACAAAATACTCATGCCTTCTTTGTTTAAATCATCAAACTGGCGGCTGCGTACCGCCCAGAAAAAAATGCCCAGACCAATACAGACAAAAAGTATCGCAATAGGGATCAGCACATAAATAATACTCATGCTTTAAGTAACCTCAGTGAATTTGACACCACTAAAATAGAGCTGAATGACATACCAATCACCGCCACATAAGGTGAGACAAAACCAGCAACAGCCAAAGGAATAATCACCAGATTATACCCCACAGCCCACCACAGGTTTTGTTTTACGATGCGTTGCGCCAATACAGCGCCTTCAATCAGTTCCTGTACTAAATTCAAATCATTATGCAGTAATACCACATCGGCCTGATTTTTCGATAAATCCGTGCCTGAATCCAGAGCCACAGATACATGGGCGGCATGAAAACAAGGACTGTCGTTAATGCCGTCGCCTAACATCAGCACTTTATCACCCCGGGCAACAGCTAAGCTGATTTGTTCAACTTTTTGCTCAGGGCTACAGCCTTTAAAGACCTGATCAAGCTGCAATTGCTGTTGCACTTCTTCCACTTGAGCAGAAGAGTCACCCGTCAGCATGGACAAGGCTAAACCACGTTGTTTTAACGCTTGAACAAGTGCAGGCACTTCTGGGCGCAATGCGTCTGACAGTTCAACAGAGAGCACCAGTTGATGATTGACAGTGCAACAGACCGAGTCAGTGATCTGGTCCTGAACGTTGCAAAAAGCGGCACTGCCCACTTTTATTTCTGCAGTGGAGCCATCTTCCTGTATCCAAAGTGCTGATAAACCAGAACCCACATGCACTTGTACCCGTTCTATCTTTGCAGTAGTCGTCAGGTAAGGCGCGAAAGCTTTGGCGATAGGGTGCTCTGAATAGGTTTCGATTCGTGCTATCAGTGCGAGCAAGGTATCTTCGTCATAGAGGTTGCTATGCAGTCGGGTGTTTTGGACACTAAAACGGCCTTGCGTCAGGCTGCCGGTTTTATCCAGAAATATCGAATTAAGCTGTGGCAGAATTTCCAGCACCTGCTGATTTTTGATCAGAATGCCTTTGCGGTTTAAGCGAGCTAAGGCACAGGTAATAGCCGTTGGCGTGGCTAGTGTTAAAGCGCAAGGGCAGGTGGCGACCAGAACTGATAAGGTAACCCAAAAAGCTCTGTCTTGATCCAGCCAGAAATACCAGACTAAAAAAGTACCTAAAGCAATAACCAATAATCGCTGAATAAAGAAGCGCGCCAGCTTAGTTGTTTTTTCCACAATCTGTGGTTTTTGATTCAGCGTCTGTTGTTGCAGACTGATGATCTGACCTAAACGTGAATGAGCCAATGCCTGATGCACTGTCACTTTCAGCACACCATCATGGTTAATGCTGCCGGCCATCACAGTGTCACCAACCTTTTTGCTCACCGCCTTGTATTCACCGGTTAACATCGACTCGTCCACCGAACTTTCCCCCGACAATACCATGCCATCTGCTGCTATGGTTTCACCGGCCTGAACAAGTATGACTTGTCCGGCTTCTAAACGACGGGCAGAGGTTGAAATCACCTCATCTCCTTGCAGCAACCTGGCAGAAACGGGCATGATTTTTAACAGGTTACCTGTGGCAGCTCTGGCCTGAGCTCTGGCACGGAATTCAAAAAACTTACCCAGTTGCAGTAGAAATACAAACATACAAACGGATTCAAAATACACTTCACCTATACCAAACAAAGTGGCATAGGCAGAGGCGATAAAGGTATAAAATACGGCTAGCGTAACAGGCACGTCCATATTTAACTCACGCCCTTTGACCGCGCGCCAGGCACTTAAGGTAAAAGGTTTAGCACTGTAAAACACCACAGGAGTTGTTAATAACAAACTGATCCAACGCAAATAGCCTTCAAATTCTGGTTCTATGCCGGTGTATTCTCCAAAATAGAGGCCAAAAGCCAGCATCATCACCTGCATACTCATAATGCCTGATACAGCGAGACGCTTTAAAAATTGACGTAATTCGGTTTGTTGAACGGCTTCTTCCTGATCAGCCATAAAAGGCGATGCCTGATAGCCCAATTGATTGATGCTACTGAGTATGTCGCTGAGTTTAAGTTGTTTTACATCCCAACTGACGATACAGCGGGCTGTGCTGGAATTAACGCTGACGGTGTGAATGGCGGGATTTTTTTTCAGTTGTTTTTCAATCAGCCAGGCACAGGCTGCGCAGCTAATACCGCTAATCGATAATTCAATTTGAGTCTGATTGTCTTTGCTTTGGGTCAGGTCAGCCAATATTTCTGCGCTGTCATAATTGAGCAGTTGTAATTGACCGGGTACCAGTTCAGCCTTGCTGGCCGGGGCGGTACGAAATTTATAATAATCGCCCAGTCCCTGGTCGATAATAGTTTCAGCGACGGCTAAGCAACCTGGGCAACAAAAATGCCGCGGCTGCTGCTCTATGCTAAGAGTAAAGTCTGAGCCTGCCGGTATGGCTTCATTGCAGTGAAAACAACCTGTATACGACACTGTTAATATCCCAGCTTAAATTCACCTTGTTGTGGCAGCATAACGGTAGCCCTCAGTTTCCAGTCTTTGTGTTCATCAGACACCACCAGATTCCATTTACCTTCTAAAGTCTTAGGTAAAGTGGCGACATACAGATTTTCGCCGCTACGCTCTGCAGTAACGATAAAATCATTGGCAGCAATGGTGTTGTGGAGAAACTCAAGCGACAGATGTTGGCCTAAGGTTTTATTTTGTTCGAAACGTACTATGACCTGATTGGCGGCAATCAAAGTGTTGGCATGTAAATTACGTAATTCAGCCTCTCGGTATTTGGCTAAATTCATATTAATAGCACGGCCTTCTTTGTAGTAATCATCGATCACCAGATCCGGATTATTTTGCTGCATGATGTAAATGGTGTGGCCACCTTTGATAAAGGAGACGATGGGGAAGGCGATCAATAACCAGGGCCACAGCTGTTTGTACCAGGGTTTTGTATCATGCAACATAAAGACCTCTTACAGATAGCAATAAGCCCCACAAAGCGGGGCTTATTAGATTTAACAGCAAGACAGATTACTTACTGCTTTCTTCTGGACGTGATAAACGGTAAACGTAAGCAGAGATAATATGGATTTTGTCTTCACCTAAAATCTCTTTAAACGCGGGCATCTGACCGTTACGGCCTTTATTCAGCGTTTCTTCTACAGCACCGTGTGAACCACCGTATAACCAAGTGTTGTCCGTCAGGTTAGGTGCGCCGAATGGCAGGTTATGGGCTAAGCTGCCTTTACCATCTACGCCGTGACAAGCTGCACACATGCCAAACTTCATTTTGCCGGCTGCTGCATCTTTATCATTTACCTTACGGCCTGACAGGCTTAATACATAAGCTGTCATCTCTTTTACACCTTGTTCACCCAAAGCATCGCCCCAGGCTGGCATAGCCGCTTTACGACCATACAGCAGGGTTTCTTTGATCTTGTCCGGCGTACCACCATATAACCAGTCATCATCTGTCAGGTTAGGGAAACCACGCTGACCACGGGCATCTGAGCCGTGACACTGTGCACAGTTTTGCAGGAACAAACGTTGACCTACTTTTAATGCATCAGCGTCATAGGCCAAATCCAGTATGTCGCGGCTGGTGTACTTGGCAAATTCTTTGGCATAGGTTTCGCTGGCTGCATCATACTCGCGGTCCAACTGTACGTTTTTGCCATCCAGTTTGTTTTGTTCTACAGCAGCTTTAGACTCAGCCAGGTTTTTAATACCCTGGTTTGAACTGGTCCAGTTTAAAAAGCCTTTATAGTTACCTAAGCCAGGGTAGGCGGCAAAGTAATACACCGACCAGACGATGGTGGCGTAAAACATATAAGTCCACCATTTTGGCAGAGGATTGTTAATTTCTTCAATGCCATCAAACTCGTGACCAGTCGATTCGCCCTCTTTGACTCCAACATGGTTTTTTAAGTTCCAGGTTAAAATGACGGCGCAAAATACGATACACGCTATTGTTAAGACACTGATCCAAGTGCTCCAAAAGCTACTCATGATCCGACTCCTGTTTCTGTTGTTGTTTTGGTTTTTGGTCGTCTGCAAAAGGCAAATTTGCCTGTTCATCGAAGTCTGGCTTGCGTTTTAGTACAAATAGCCAGACCACGAGACCAATAAAACCTACAAACACTAGCACGGTGAAAATACTGTGTAGGGTTGCAATATCCATCATTATTACTTCAGCGCCGTGCCAAGGGATTGCAGATAGGCAATTAATGCCTGCATCTCTGTTTTTCCTTTGACAGATTCTGTAGCAGCCGCGATTTCTTCGGCAGAGTACATCACGCCGTCTTCATCGTTTGCAGGCATTTTGCCTTTAGTTAACTTGTTGAAGATTTCCATCTTTTTCGGAGTTAACTCGCCATCCAGCGTGTTTGTCGCCAGCCATGGAAAACCAGGCATATTCGACTGAGGCACAACGTCACGTGGGTTCATTAAGTGCGCATAGTGCCAGTCATCACTGTAACGACCGCCAACACGGGCTAAATCAGGACCAGTACGTTTTGAACCCCATAAAAATGGATGTTCCCATACACTTTCACCGGCAACAGAGTAGTGACCGTAACGTTCCACTTCATGGCGGAACGGGCGGATCATCTGACTGTGGCAGTTGACACATCCTTCACGGATATAAATGTCACGGCCTTCCAGTTGTAGCGCTGTGTACGGCTTTAAGCCGTCCACAGGTTCGGTGGTTTCTTTTAAAAACAGCAGCGGAGTGATTTCAACCAGAGTACCAAAGCTGATTGCAAGCACTGTGCCTATGGCTAACCAGCCAGCACTTTTCTCAAAAAATTCATGATAGTTCTTAGACACAATAAGCTCCTTACGCTGCTTCAGCTACTGGTTCCAGAGCACCATCTTTCGCTCTGATAGTTTTCACAACGTTATACGCCATGACCAGCATACCTGTGACGACAAAACAGCCACCGATAAAGCGCATCAGGTAGAACGGGTAAGAGGCTTCTAAGCTTTGTACAAAGCTGTAGGTCAGGGTGCCGTCAGTGTTGACTGCACGCCACATCATGCCTTGCATAATGCCGCTGATCCACATAGCAACAATGTACAGAACCACGCCGATAGTGTGTAACCAGAAGTGGGTGTTGATCAGCTTGATGCTGTACATCCGGCCCTGGTTATAAATATTCGGGATCAGGTGGTAAATAGCGCCGATAGACACCATGGCAACCCAACCTAAAGCACCTGAGTGTACGTGACCTACTGTCCAGTCTGTGTAATGCGACAGCGCGTTTACAGACTTGATCGCCATCATAGGACCTTCGAAAGTCGACATACCGTAGAAAGACAGTGACACGATCAGGAAACGTAAGATAGGGTCAGTTTTCAGTTTATGCCAGGCACCAGACAGTGTCATGATACCATTGATCATGCCACCCCAGCTTGGTACGAACAGGATGACTGACATCACCATACCTACAGACTGAGTCCAGTCTGGCAGGGCAGTGTAGTGCAAGTGGTGTGAACCGGCCCAGATGTACAGCGCGATCAGAGCCCAGAAGTGCACCACTGATAAACGGTAGGAGTACACAGGACGGCCAGCCTGTTTTGGTACGAAGTAATACATCATACCCAGGAAGCCTGCTGTTAATAAGAAACCTACAGCGTTGTGACCATACCACCATTGCACCATGGCATCTACTGCACCAGCGTAAACAGAATACGACTTGGTGAAAGACACTGGCACTGCCATGCTGTTTACTATGTGCAGAGCTGCAACGGTAATAATAAAACCACCGTAAAACCAGTTTGCCACGTAAATATGGCTGGTTTTACGTTTAACCAGTGTGCCGAAGAACACTATGGCATACGAAATCCAGACCACTGCAATCAAAATGTCGATTGGCCATTCCAGCTCAGCATATTCTTTACTGCTGTTACCTATACCCTGAGGCAAAGTAATAATTGCGGCAATAATGACTGCTTGCCAGCCAATAAAAGTAAACATCGCAAGCTTCTCGGCAAAAAGCCTGACCTGGCAGGTACGCTGAACCACATAATAAGACGTGGCAAACAGAGCACTTGTACCAAAGGCGAAGATTACTGCGTTAGTGTGAAGAGGACGAAGACGACTGTATGTAAACCATGCCGTGTCAAAATTAAGTGCGGGCCAATACAGTTGCGCCGCAAGTAATACACCCAACCCCATACCGACAATACCCCACATCACTGTGGTGACGGCAAAAAGGCGGACAACGGTATAGTTGTAGTCAACATTTAACGATTTGGTCTGGCTCATGTTGAGTTCCGCTGCAGTTTATTGCTAGTGATTAAAAATTCACCCTAAGGTGACCCTTCTTATTGTTGATTAACAGTGTAGCAGCCTCCGTAACAAGCAAAGCAACTAAACCCCTAACCATTTTGGGGCGAAATAATACGAGTTTTGCCTTTAAAAAGATAGGCAAAACAGCCGCTTTTATGATGTAGAACAATACTGCTGGTCGCAAAATAACCAATTACAGCAGTGTTTTGCGTTTCATCGCAGCAAGAAGGTACACTTAGCATCCTTTATCTAAGGAAAATGATCAGATGAGATTCTTCGTCCTCGCTTTTTATTTGTTCTGTCTTGCTGCCTGTTCAGAGCAAAAGCCTCAGTTGCAGAGCGAAGTATTGCAACTGCATCAGGACCAGAACGTCAGCGTAAGTTTAAGCCCGGCTGATGCGCCGGTCGAAGAAATTCTAAACTGGACTATCGAATTGTCGGACGGTTGGAAAATCAAACAAGCAGAAGTGACAGGTCTGTCGATGAGTATGGGCACTATACCGCTAGTGTTTAAAGCTGTGGCTGGGCAGTCACAGCTTTATAGTACTGAAATGGTGTTGGGTGCCTGCAGTCAGCCGAGAATGCAGTGGCAATTGCAGTTGACACTGCTTCATGCCACAGAAGGGGAAAAGCTGTTGCTGTTGCCTTTTTATTCCAGCTGGCCAGACTAAGCCAAATAACGGATTTGTTGTACCAATTGCAGCGGGGCTTTATTGCTCAGATCCAAGCGGGCTGTTTCTACGCAAACATAATCCAGATAACCTGTATCTGGTAAGTCTTTTAATGCTGCCGCTTTTTCTGTCCATGGATTCCATAACACGCTGGCATCGTGGCCTAGCTGAGCGATCTGCACAGCAGTGCTTTGCTGATCTAAAGTTAACTCATCTGCGGTATTAAGATAAACCCTGTCCACTTCTGCTGTGAATTTCAGTTCAGCCTGTGTCTGCACAAAACGCCCGCCGCCTTGTACTTTATCCAGATAATCTCCGGACAAGGGACTGACTGAAACCTGATGCACTGAATCCACGTTAAAATAGCTATGCAATGCAGCTTGCTGTATGCCCTGGTCCGAGTTTAGCGTCAGGGTTAAAGCGGTTTCGGTTAACTGCAGGGTCAAACTTAAATAAGAAGGCGCGTCGGAATAAGGCAAAGCTTTGGTTTCTATACTAAACTCAATGCTGACAGCGGATCCGGTGACTGACTGGGTCACAAGCTGCCAAAGTTCAGTACGCACTACGCCATGATTCGGTAACTTTTGTGCTGCAGGGTTAAACTCTGCTGCTACAGGTCCAAACCAGGGCCAGCATACAGGTACGCCTCCGCGGATAGGGGTATTATTTTGCCATGCCGCTTTAGGTGATAAATAAATGACCTCAACCTCTGCTGTTGGCTTATAAGAGAGCAGGTGAGCGCCATAGCTGCTAATGACAGCTGTTGCCTGACCACAAGTGAGTACAAAACAAGGTAAATCCTCTAAGTGGGCAAACCCGGAGAGTTGAGTAATGGCGTTGCTGGACATCTGATGACCTCAAATTCAGGAGAAAGAAAAGGCGGCTAAAAAGCCGCCTCTGCAAAGGTTCTGAAGCTTACTGACTATGTTTCATCAGTTCAACAGTGTTGTCGAGCATACGGTTACTGAAACCCCACTCGTTGTCATACCATGCCATTACTTTCACCAGACGACCGTTTACGCGGGTTTCACTGGCATCAAAAATAGATGACATTGGGTTGTGGTTGAAATCGACTGATACCAATGGTAAATCGTTGACCGCTAATACCTGATTCATCGGGCTTTGTGCTGCAGCTTTACGGATAATATCGTTGACTTCTTCTACCGTGGTGTTACGACCGGCAATAAAAGATAAATCCACTAAAGAAACGTTTAGGGTAGGAACACGTACGGCTAAACCGTCAAATTTACCTTTCAGTTCAGGCACTACTAAGCCTACAGCTGCAGCTGCACCGGTTTGAGTTGGGATCATCGACATCGCAGCGGCACGGGCACGACGCACGTCTGTGTGGTACACATCACTTAAACGCTGGTCGTTGGTGTAAGCGTGAATAGTGGTCATTAAACCTGATTCGATGCCTAAGGCGTCGTTTAACGGCTTGGCGATAGGAGATAAACAGTTGGTGGTGCATGAAGCGTTAGAAATGATGGTCATGTCTTTAGTAATGACATCATGGTTTACGCCATACACTACAGTCGCATCCACATCTTTCGCCGGAGCAGAGATAATGACTTTCTTTGCACCTGCTGTTAAGTGAGCACCTGCAGTCTGACGGTTGGTGAACAGACCTGTACATTCCAGTACTACGTCGACATTTAATTCGGCCCATGGCAGGTTCGCCGGACTACGTTCACTTAAGGTCAGAATTTCATCTTTATTAACGAAAATGGCTTTGTCTGAGTGCTCTACGTCAGCGAAGAAAATGCCGTGAGCTGTGTCGTACTTCAGTAGATGAGCATTAATAGCGGCATCGCCTAAATCGTTGATGGCTACAACTTTGATGTCATAATTCTTCTTTGACTCATATAAAGCGCGTAAAACGTTGCGGCCAATACGACCAAAACCATTAATTGCTACACGAATTGTCATAACCTATCCCCAGACTGTAATTTAATTCTGTAATAAAATTACATTTTTTGTCATTCTTTTCAAGTACAAAAAAGTTATGCATTCGTATTTTCTTAATCCAGGTCTTGAATCTGGAGTAGACTGTGATAATTAATTTTCGCTAACCATTTACTTTTCCGAGCAAAATGCGGGTCCCTGGAGCCTTTATGGACAAACAATTACTTTCCGATCTGATTGCCTTCACAGGCATAGAAACAAAATTTACCGACGCATGGGGCAACCAATCAGAAGTCGAAGAGAAAAATTTACTCACTTTATTAGCAGCCCAGGGTTTTGCTGTGGATAACGATGCGTTAACCCGCGAGCAGTTAATTGAGCGCCAACAAGATCACTGGGAGCTATTGCTCGATCCTGTGTCGGTGCAAAAAGCCGGGCAAGATACACAAATTCAGTTGAAGTTACCTATCGCCTTAGCCAATACACCTTTAGAGCTTGTATTGAACACTGAACAAGGTAAAACATATACCTTTACAGTGACTGCGACAGAGGATGCTGATTTAAACCAGGTGATAGTATTTGACGGTGAAGAATATCAACAATATCAATGGACTTTGCCATTACTGCTTGAGCAGGGTTATCACAGTTTAAGCTTGACTTTAGGTGAGCTGGATTTTGTTCAGTCATTGATCATTACACCACCTGCCTGTTTCCAGCCTGCCGAATTTAAGAAGCAAAAACAATGGGGCGTATCGGTGCAATTGTACTGTGTGCGTTCAGAACAGAATTGGGGTATTGGAGACTTTGCGGACTTACGTTTCCTGCTGGGGCATTTAGCCAAACAAGGCGCTGATTTTGTCGGTTTAAACCCCATCCATGCACTTTATCCAGCCATGCCGGAATCTGCCAGCCCTTATAGCCCATCTTCACGTCGCTGGTTAAATATTATTTATTTAGCCGTGCCTGAAATGTTGGGTTTTGATCAATGCCAGCAGGTTAAACAGTTGGTTAATGCGCCAGGCTTTAAGCAGCAGCTAGAGGCTGCGCGTGCTGCTGAATGGGTTGACTACAGCGCTGTGACCCGTTTGAAGCTGCCGGTGTTAAAGGCACTGTATCAATGGTTTACTGAGCATCAGGCTGAACATACTGAACTTGCTCAGGCATTTTCTGTATTTAAACAACAATCTGGTGAAAGTTTATTACAATTGGCGTTGTACGATGCAATTCACGCCCATTTAATTCAAAAAGATGCGCATGCGTGGGGCTGGCCTGTATGGCCTGAAGCCTGGCAAAGACCTGATAGCGCTGAAGTGCTGGCATTTGCCGAAGAACATGCCCATGAACTGGATTTTTACTGCTATCTGCAATTCATTGCCCGTGAACAGCTGGCAAAAGCGCAAGCCTTTGCCAAAGAGCAGGGCATGTTATTAGGTTTGTACCGTGATTTAGCTGTTGGCGTCAGTGAAGCTTCGACTGAAATCTGGGGGAACCCTGAACTGTATTGCCGTGGTGCCAGCGTAGGTGCGCCGCCTGATATTTTAGGACCTAAAGGCCAGAACTGGGGTTTACCTCCTATGCTGCCTTATCAAATGTTCCAGCAAGCTTACCGGCCTATGATCGATTTATTCCGCGCTAATATGCAAAATTCAGGTGCGCTGCGTATTGACCATGTTATGGCCTTATTACGCTTATGGTGGGTGCCGAAAGGAGCTGAAAGTGCAGGGGACGGAGCTTATGTGTATTACCCGATCCAGGATTTATTAGGTATTTTAGCTCTTGAGTCGCAGCGCCATCAGGTGGTGGTGATAGGTGAAGACTTAGGCACAGTACCAGACGGCATTCGTGAAATACTGGCTGAGTACGGTATGTATTCTTACCGGGTGTTTTTCTTTGAAAAAGCCGAAGATGGTGGTTACGTGTCCCCGGCTCACTATCCGGTGCAGGCTATGGCGACGTTAACAACCCATGATATGCCAACTTTAATAGGTTACTGGCACTGTGATGACTTGCATTTAGGTAAAAAAGTGGGGCTGTATCGTGATGATCAGTTACCTGCATTATTTGAATCCCGTCATAAAGACAAACAAAAAATCCTTGATTCATTGCATGGCCATCAAATGTTGGACTCGAATTTTGACCACAATGTAGACCATGTCGGTATGAGTACTGAGCTGAGTCATGCCATTCAGCGCCATGTTGCTAAAGGCTCTAGTCAGTTATTGTGTTTGCAGTTGGAAGACTGGATGGAAATGACACAACCAGTGAATATACCGGGCACCAGCGATGAATACCCGAACTGGCGACGCAAGTTGACTATGACCTTAGAACAACTGGCGCAGCAGCAAAATGTTAATCAATTACTGCAAGAGCTGACTCGTTTACGTCGTAGTTAACAGGCGCTAAAGTCACGATGTAATTCGAATTTTTGAGGCCATAGCAAAAAACTAAAGCGATGGCTTCAAATAATTCGGTTATAAAACTGCCATAACCCCATGGCAGTTTTATTGTAATTTGTTATCTTAGAGACCAAGACGGTAAAAAAATCAAAAGGATAGTTCATGTCCGTAACTCAGTTAGCCTCTGCCAGTTGTTCGTCTCCATTCTCTATATTGTCCTGGCAACAAGGAACAACCAAAGGTTTAATGATCCGCGCTTATTTGCCAGATGCGGCCAAAGTTGAAGTATTTGATTTTGCGACCCGCAAATCTTTGGGTCAGATGGCGGCAAAGCCTGTTTTACATGGTTTATTTGAACTTGAATTACCTAAAAAACGTAAAGCCAGTCCTTATTATTTTCAGATAGAAACCCCTCATCATCATGGTTATGAGCTGGTTGACCCTTTTCAGTTTCAAGACGAAGCCTATTACGCTGTGCACTTTGTCAACAGCAAACCAGAGAATCTTTATAAACAGCTAGGTGCGCAGCTTATAGAGCTGAACCTTGGTAAAAAGAAACTTAACGCAACCCGCTTCGCTGTTTTTGCTCCTAATGCATCCAGTGTCAGTCTGATAGGCGATATGAATCAGTGGGATGGCCGCCGTCATCCGATGCAACGCACTGAATGCGGTCATTGGGTGTTGGTGATGCCAGAGGTTGGCGCAGGTGTGCGTTATAAATTTGAAATCAAAGACGCTTTTGGTAATTTATTACCTCATAAAGCAGATCCTTTGGCCTTTGCCGCTGAACAATATCCTTCTCATGCTTCGTTGGTTTTCGATCACTCTCAGTACCAGTGGCAGGATAAAACATGGCAAGAGCGGCATTTTGATCCTTATCATGAAGCCATGAGCATTTATGAACTGCATCCTGGCTCCTGGAAGCACAATCAGCATGGTGAGCCACTCACCTATACTGAGCTTGCGCTTGAGCTTATTCCTTATGTGTTGGATATGGGCTACACCCATATCGAATTACTGCCTGTGATGGAACATCCATATTCTGGTTCATGGGGTTATCAGCCGTTGGGGTTGTTTGCCGCAACTTCACGTTTTGGTACTCCGGATCAGTTCAAAGCTTTTGTCGATGCGTGCCACCAGGCCGGAATCGGCGTGATTTTAGATTGGGTTCCAGCTCACTTCCCGGAAGATGCGCATGGTCTGGCCCGTTTTGATGGTAGTCATTTATATGAATACGAAGATCCACGCCGTGGTTGGCACCCGGACTGGAATTCCTGCATTTATGATTACGGCAAAGATCCGGTAAGGCAGTTTTTAGTCGCCAGTGCTTTGTTCTGGCTGGATTACTTTCATATTGACGCGCTAAGGGTTGATGCGGTGGCGTCGATGTTGTATCTGGATTATTCGCGTCGTGATGGAGAATGGGTGCCTAATATCGACGGTGGTAATCATAACTATGAAGCCATTAGTTTATTACGTTGGCTGAATACTGAAGTGTATCGCCAGTATCCAAAAGCCATGATGATAGCGGAAGAGTCAACATCATTTAACGGCGTGACCCGACCTGTGGATTTAGGCGGGTTAGGCTTTGGCTTTAAATGGAACATGGGCTGGATGAACGACACGCTACGTTACATCAAAAAAGACCCAGCCTATCGTAAGTTCCACCATAACGATTTAACTTTCTCTATGGTGTACGCCTTTAATGAGAACTTCATTTTGCCTTTGTCACACGACGAAGTGGTGCATGGCAAAGGCAGTATCATCAATAAGATGCCTGGGGATGAATGGCAACAAGCCGCTAATTTAAGGGCTTATTACGCCTTTATGTTTGCGCACCCAGGGAAGAAGTTAAACTTTATGGGCAATGAGTTCGGGCAGGGCACCGAATGGGATCACAACCAGCAATTGCCGTGGTTTTTATTATCTTTCGAAAAGCATAAAGGCATACAGCAATTATTCCGTGATTTAAACCTGACGTACAAAGCCTGTGCGCCTCTGCATCAACTGGATCACGAACCAGCGGGATTCCGCTGGATTAATTATCAGGATGCTGAACACAGCACTTTAAGTTTCTACCGTTTAGATCAACAAGGCCAGGCTGTGTATGTGGTCAGTAACTTTACGCCAATACCACGCAGCGCTTTCCGTTTATCTGTGGCAGAGCAAGGCGAATACGAAGTGATCCTCAACACAGACAGCGAATATTACTGGGGCAGCAATTATCCGGTGGGTGATTATTTGCCAGCCTTTCCAGCCGCAGCATTTGGCTTAGACTATATGGTGCAATTGGATTTACCTCCTTTGTCGACCCTTTATGTGAGACGTAAATTATCGTGAATACTAAACCAGAGCCAACTCCTGAATGGATAAGTAGTACAGGCACTGCTTATCCACCAGGTCCCACTCAGACAGGCCCACATAGCTGGAACTTTTCTGTGTATGCGCCTGATGCGTCTTCACTCTGGTTATGTTTATTTTGTCCTGATACCGAAGAGCCGCTGGCTGAGGTTGAGTTTTTTGCCCGTACCGGAGAAGTTTGGCATATACAGCTGGAAGGTATTGAACCTGGCACTTTATACGGCCTGCGGGCCGAAGGTGTTTGTCAGGCGAGTTCAGGGTTGGTGTTTGATCGCAACAGATTATTGATAGACCCTTATGCCAAACAACTGAATCGCGCTTTAGTCTGGAACGAACGGCTTTATCAGGTGCACAGCCATTATATGGTGCCCAAAGCAGTGTTGGCATCGCAGGCTTTTGATTGGCAAGGCGCCAAAAAACCTGCGATACCTCGCGAGAAAACCATTATTTATGAAGCCCATGTTAAGGGGCTGACCAAGTTGCATCCGGATGTACCGGACGCTCTTCGCGGTAAATATCAGGGCATGTGTCATCCGGCTGTTATTCAGCATTTAAAAGACTTAGGCATTACCACAGTGCAGTTATTGCCTGTCGCCAGTTTTATGAGTGAGCCACGCTTAGAAAAGCTGAAACTGAGTAATTATTGGGGCTATAACCCGATCAATTTTTTCGCTCCTGATGCCCGTTATCAGGTCGAGGATGCAGTGACAGAGTTTAAAGAGCTGATCCGTACTTATCACCAGCATGGTCTGGAAGTGATTCTGGATGTGGTGTTTAACCACACGGCGGAGGCTGAGGACTATCGTTTAAGTTTCAGAGGTTTAGCTAACAGGCATTATTATCTGTTTGAAAATCACGCCGACATTACCGATTATCAGCAAAACTGTAATTACAGCGGCTGCGGTAATACGCTCAATGTGGCGCATCCAGTGACTCAACGTTTAGTGCTAGATGCATTGCGGTATTGGGCAACAGAGATGCAGGTCGATGGTTTCCGCTTTGATTTAGCTGTGACTTTAGCGCGTGAACATAAGCGTTTTGATGCCTATGCAACTTTTTTACAGGTAATAGCACAGGATCCGGTGTTAAGTCAGGTTAAATTGATAGCTGAACCCTGGGACTTAGGGCCTTTTGGTTACCAGTTGGGGCAGTTTCCGGCGCAATGGTCTGAACTGAATGATAAATGCCGCGATACCTTTCGCTCTTTCTGGCGGCAGGATGCAAGTCAGTTGCCTGAGTTCGCCACCCGCTTGTTGGGATCACGCGATATTTTCCAGAAACATCATAAACCTGCCTGCTGCAGCGTGAACTACATCAGTTATCACGACGGTTTTACCTTGCAGGACATGGTCTGTTATCAGGATAAACACAACTGGTTGAATGCAGAGCAAAACCGCGATGGCCATGGCCACAATTTAAGCCTGAATTATGGTGTGGAAGGGCCCAGCAGCGATGCTGACATTTTGCAAAAAAGATTCAGGCATAAACGTAACCTAGTGGCAACGCTAATGCTTAGTCAGGGCATAGTGCATTGGTTGGGGGGAGATGAGCTGAGTCACACCCAACAAGGCAATAACAATGCCTATTGCCAGGACAATGAAATCAGCTGGCTACACTGGCAGTTGGATTACCAGGCCACACAGTTTCTGGGGTTCGTCAAAAAGATGATTCATTTGCGTCAGCAGTTTACCTGTTTACAGCAGCTCTCTTTGCTGGACGATCAGTATCAACTGCATGGTGATAAACATCAGGTCAGTTGGTATTTAGCAGATGGCAGTGTAAAACAAGACGAACACTGGACAGATCCCTACAAAACAAACTGTGTTTTTGTCATTGAGCACTTAAAAGATCATCAGGCCATGCTGGTGATTATCAACGCTAGTGATCATCCGCTTCAGGTCGAGTTACCGAAAAAAAGCTGGCAGTTGCTTGTTGATACTCAGTTTGAGACTGGTGAGCCGCTGGAAAAATCAGCAATAAGGACTCGATATTTGCAGAGTGAACGATCTTTATCCATTTGGAGATGAGTTTTTTCAGTTGAGCTTTTTCTTTATCCGGAGTTTTCCAGTATAATCGCGGCCACTTTTGCAGTGCCGGATTTTAAAAGGAAAATCAAATGTCTGAGACATCCGTATTATGTGATATAGGTTTTGTCGGCGCAGGTGTAATGGGGAAGAACCTCATTTTAAATCTGGCTGATCACGGTTATCGGGTTGCCGCTTTTGATTTAGACCATAAAAAACTGGAAGCTGTTATAGCGCAGGACAAAGCCGAGCGGGGCGACAAACCGGCCCGAGTGATCAGCTGCAGCTCTTACACAGAACTTCTGTCGCGTTTATCTTCCCCTCATTTAGTTATTTTATCTGTGCCAGCCGGCAAACCTGTCGATGATGTCTGCTTAAAGCTGATTGATGCAGGTATTCAGGCCGACGACATTATTGTCGACACAGGCAATAGCCTGTGGACTGACACAGTACGCCGTGAAAAACATTACGAAGGGAAATTTATTTTCTTCAGTACTGCCGTATCCGGTGGTGAAGTGGGGGCCCGTTTTGGTCCTTCTTTAATGCCAAGTGGTGATCCTTATGCCTGGACCCGTATTGAGCCTATTTGGCGTGCCATTGCTGCCAAAGTGGATCCGGCAACAGGCCGTCCGCTGGAGAGACACGAGCCTGGTAATCCAGTGACTGAAGGCGAGTCCTGCGCCACTTACATTGGGCCTGGTGGTTCAGGCCATTATGTAAAAATGGTGCACAACGGCATTGAATATGCGGATATGCAACTGATTTGCGAAGTCTATCAGGTGATGCGCGATGCTTTAGGTATGAGCGCAGAGCAAATATCTAAGGTGTTTAAAGAGTGGAATCAGGGCATATTAAATAGCTACCTGATGGAAATCAGCGCTGAAGTTCTGGCCACTAAAGATTCAGAAACAGGTCTACCTTTGGTGGATGTGATACTGGATAAAGCAGGACAAAAAGGCACAGGTCTGTGGACAGCTGTCAGTAGTCTGGAATTGGGTTGTCCAGCGCCAACTATCAGTGAAGCTGTATTCGCCCGCTCTATGTCGACCTTAAAAGATCAACGGGTGTTAGCCTCGACTTTATTGTCGGGCCCAGTGCGTGAGCATTGCACCAATCAAACCCCTGAGCAAATGATTAAGCAGCTACACGACGCACTCTACTGCGCCAAGATCTGCGTTTATGCGCAAGGCTTTGATTTAATGAAAACTGCAGCAGCAGAGCATGGCTGGCAGCTGAACTTTGCTGAGATTGCAAAAATTTGGCGTGCAGGTTGTATTATCCGTGCAGTGTTTTTACAGTCTATTACCGAAGCTTATGAGCGTAACGATGATTTACAGAACTTATTATTGGACCCGTTTTTCTCCAAACAAATTTCTGTCAATCAGATGAATTGGCGCCGCGCTGTGGCAGAAGCTGCCATGACAGGTATTCCGGTATCTGCTTTAAGCTCAGCGTTAAGTTATTACGATTCATACCGCACTGCGGTGTTGCCTGCGAATTTACTGCAAGGACAACGGGATTATTTTGGCGCTCATACCTTTGAGCGCACTGATAAAGCCAAAGGTAAAACTTTTCACGTCGACTGGAGTCATAACGACAGGCCGATGCAAAAAATTAAGTAAATAAAAAGCTCCGCAAGGGGCTTTTTACGTATTAGAAGTACTGTTGTTAAAAGTTGCTGTTTTACAGTAGAGAACCTGAGTGCTGTTCAGCATGTACTTTGACTTGGAGCGGTGAATGAAAAAATCTGAACAAGAGTGGCGTCAGCAGCTCAACGATGAACAATACAGAGTGACACGGCAAAAGGGCACTGAGTATCCTTTTAGTGGAACCTTGCTACATAATAAAGACACAGGTAGTTACCACTGCGTTTGTTGTCAGCAGCCGTTATTTGATTCAGTAGATAAATTTGATTCGGGTTGTGGCTGGCCGTCGTTCAGCAAGGCTATTAAAGGTCAGGTGAAGTACGAAAAAGATACTTCCCATGGTATGACCAGAATAGAAATTTTATGCCAACACTGCGACGCGCACTTAGGTCATGTGTTTGACGATGGCCCGGCACCGACCGGGCAACGTTATTGTGTCAATTCAGTGTCGTTGTTATTTAATCCTGACGTTAAAATTTCGGCGGAGTAAACTGACCCAGTTGCAGCTGAGCCAAGGTATGTTCAGCTGCTTCTTTTATTTTTTTATGGTCAAGCTTTGCCTGTTCCAAATATATTTTTAATTCTTGTAATTCCACATTAAAAGCCCCACTTTTTTGTGCAAGTACTGCCCAGTGATAGGAACTTGCGTAGTCTTTTTTCTTGTAAAATATGCTGGTTAGTGACGCATAAATTTCAGGATCGATCTTAGGATTTGGTGGATAAAGTTCTAAAGCATGATGCAGTAGCTGAATGCTTTTTTCAGTATCTCTTTTGCTGTAGTAACTGACAAGCGCCATTTGCAGTTCAGGCGTTTCCAGTTGCTTATTTTGTTCTGCCTGTAAAAAACGTTGCAGATGACTGTCACTTTTATTTCGTGACCAGTGGTAAAACAGCAAATGTGGATCGTCTGAGCTGACAGTTTCGTCACTTAAGCGCCTGATTTCTTTCAGACTGGTCATGTAGCCAATCATACGGGTGGTGGTTTTTTCTTTCAGCTTGATATGTTCGATACCAGCAGCAAGCTCAATACATTTGGAATATTTTTCAAAATTGACCAGTAACTGATATTTGTTTTTGTCTGAGGGTAATCGTTTTTCTTCAAAGCGTTGCATAATCAAATCACGACGCTGCAAATTGCAATGGGAGTCGCTATTTAAGTCACTACACAGACCTGGTTCTTGCTCACAAACAGTGCGTAACGTCAGTTCACCCTCAGAGCAGGCACTCAACATCACCAGGCTCATGCTTAACACCAAATATTTCATAAGTTTCTCATTCATCTTTTCTGCTTCCAGCATAACGAAGAATTCAGAAAAAATCTTTTTGTAATTCTTGTCGTAGTATTACATGTTCAATTACAATGCGCCTGCCTCAATGTGGCGATGACCACAGGCACACCTCTGAACCTACAAGACGTAAAAGGCGAAACCATGACTCTATCACACGAAGAACAGTATCAACGCAGCTGGCAGGAACGTCAGGAATACGCTGAGAACATGCAACCAATCATAGGTCGCTTGTATCGTAATAAAGGCATTGAAGTTGTGGTTTATGGCCGTCCTCTGGTAAATGCAACCACCATTGACATCATTAAGGCTCATAAAACAGTCGAACGCTTTGAACATCAGAAATTACGTTTAAGAGAGAGTTTTCCGCTTTTGGAAGCGATTTCTAAAATGGATTTGGCGCCAGGCCGCGTCGATATTGGTAAATTGGCTTTTGCTTATCTGTACAAAAATGCAGGCGAAGGCCAAAGCTTACAGCAGTATTTAGATAATCAGCTGTCTGAAATATTACATCGTGACGATCAAATTAAACCAGTCGATGTAGTACTGTATGGGTTTGGACGTATTGGGCGTCTATTAGCCCGCCTGATGCTGGAGCGTTCAGGCCCAAGCAGCAAATTACGCTTACGCGCCATCGTTGTGCGTGGTGGTCGTAAAGGTGATTTAGAGAAACGTGCCAGCTTGCTGCGTCGCGACTCCATCCATGGCCCATTTAACGGCAGCATTACAGTGGATGAGGAAAACGTCGGTATTAAAGCCAACGGCACTTTTATCAAAGTCATTTATGCCGACTCACCAGAACTGGTGGATTACACCCAATATGGCATTCACGATGCGCTGGTAGTGGATAACACCGGGATTTGGAAAGATGACAAAGAGTTATCTATTCACTTTAAATCCAAAGGCGCAGCTAAAGTACTTTTAACTGCCCCAGCCAAAGGTGAAGTGCACAACGTGGTGTATGGCGTGAATCACAGTATGATCCAGCCGGAAGATCGCATTGTATCGGCAGCGAGCTGCACGACCAACGCAATTACACCTGTTTTAAAAGCGTTGAATGATGAATACGGTATAAAAAATGGCCACGTCGAGACAGTGCATTCGTACACTAACGATCAGAACCTAATCGACAACTACCACAAAGCTGAGCGTCGTGGTCGTGCTGCTCCGTTGAATATGGTGATTACCTCCACTGGTGCAGCCAGTGCGGTAGCCAAAGCTTTGCCTGAACTCAAGGGCAAACTGACAGGAAATGCTATTCGTGTACCCACACCAAACGTGTCTATGGCAATTTTGTCGTTAAATCTGAACAAAGAAACCAACCGCGAAGAGCTGAACAGCTACCTGCAAAAAGTAGCACTGTTTTCCGAACTGCAGGATCAGATTGATTTCACCAGTTCGACTGAAATTGTATCCAGTGATTTAGTAGGTTCACGTTACGCAGGAGTGGTCGATTCACAAGCCACTATTGTGCAGGATGACCGCTGCGTATTGTACGTATGGTACGACAACGAGTTTGGTTACAGCACTCAGGTTATTCGGGTGATGAACGAAATGGCAGGCGTTAAATACCCAACTTTGCCAGTAAATAAGTAGAAATCGATCTCAGATCAGGCCGCCTCAGTGCGGCCTTTTTTTGTTATGTAAGGCGGCCAAATCTGCAGCTTCGGCTGAAGATCAAGCAGTGATACCCAAAGTAATTGCAGTTGCAAGGAGGCGAACAGTAGGGGCACGGTTTATCCGCGCCCGTCCCGAAACAACTGATAGAGAGCGCGCAGTCCACAATGCTGCGGCTTCAAGTACGAAGGGGATAGTGTTATGATGCCGGTCCGTTAAGACTGCCCCAAGGCAGCATCTGTTACCTAACCAAGTGGATAAGTTATGAAAATTACCTGTAATTTTGACAGCGGTAATATTGACGTGGTCAAAGCCGAACATCCTGCCGATATTCAGCTGGCGATCCGTAAAGACCACAACTCTGATTTCTACCAATGGTTCCATTTCCGTTTACATTCTCAAAGTGCCGAACCTCATACTATTCGTATCGTTAATGTCAAAGATTCTGCCTACCCGGATGGCTGGAAAGGTTATCAGGCTGTGGCTTCTTATGACCGTGAAAACTGGTTTAGAGTAGAAACTCAGTTGATCAATGACGAGCTGGTGATCACCCATTACCCTGAAGCTGAATCTGTATATTTTGCTTATTTTGCACCGTACAGTTACGAACGTCATATGGACTTATTGCATTCAGCACAAAGCTCTGGACTGGCGCAAATCGTAGAGCTGGGTGAAACGCTGGACGGGCGTGATATGAGTATGTTGGTGGTCGGTGAGCCTGAGGAAGGCAAGAAAAAAATCTGGATCACAGCACGTCAACATCCGGGCGAGTCTATGGCTGAATGGTTTGTTGAAGGCCTGTTAGACAGACTGCTGGACGAAGAGGACGGCGTAGCCCGTACTTTGTTAGAAAAAGCAGTATTTTACATAGTGCCAAATATGAATCCGGATGGCAGCGTGCGAGGTCATTTACGTACCAACGCTGCTGGCGTGAATTTAAACCGTGAATGGCAAACACCAAGCATGGAAAAAAGTCCTGAAGTCTATTTAGTACGCCAGCAGATGCTGGAAACTGGCGTTGATATGCTGCTGGACGTGCATGGTGATGAAAACCTGCCATATAACTTTGTCGCGGGCTCTGAAGGTGTACCTTCATACAATGCCAAAATGCAACAACTGGAAACTGCCTTTAAAAATGCACTGTTGCTGGTGACTCCAGAGTTCCAAACAGAATTTGGTTATGAGCTGGATGCGCCAGGACAGGCCAATCTGACTATAGCTTCTACCTGGGTTGCAGAGCAGTTTAAGTGCTTGTCTTATACGCTGGAGATGCCATTTAAAGACAATGCAAACTTGCCGGATAGTGATTATGGCTGGTCTGATGTGCGTTCTATGAAACTGGGGCAGGATAGCCTGGTGGCAGTATTGGCCGTAGTTGATCAGTTAAGGTAAAAGGTCCGTATCCTCGCATACGCAAGCCAGTCTGGGCTGGCTTGCAAACTTGTTCTTTTGCTTTATAGTGCGCCATAACTTTTAGAGGGTTTTACTATGGCAATTATTTCCTGCCCACGTTGTGCTAAAAAGATTTCGGATAAAAGTCAGAGCTGTCAGCATTGTCAGCTTGACATGACAGGTATGTCTGCGGAAAGAAAGCATCATTTAGCCATAGAAGCTAGAGATAAAAAGATGCAAGGTGCGCTAAACCAATCCATGTTGGCGTTAATTCTGTTTTTAGCGGGCTTTTGTTTTCTGTATTTCTGGGCTTTGGAACCGGACGGTTATGAAGCTATGGTCTCTAAAGGTATGATTGCATTGGGTTTCCTTTGGTATATTTATGCCAGAGCTCGTCTGATTTATCTGAAGCGAAAAAATTAGTATGGATTTCAAAGCTCTTGTACTGGCGATGTCGCCTGATACCTACCAGTCACTTCTCGAAACTGTAGCGACCGGCCGTTGGGCTGATGGTGTGGCGCTTTCAGAACAACAAAAATCACATACTCAGCAACTGGTGATGGCCTATCAGGCTTATGTACTTAAATCCACCGAGCCTTACACCATAGGAGCGGATGGTCAGATGGTGGTTAAATCCAAAGCTGAAATGAAAAAACAATTCCCTCAGGACTCTTCGATAGCAAGGTTTGCGCATGATGATCTTTAAACGTTGGTTTGCGCCGAAATGGCAACACAAAGATGCTGCAGTGCGGCAACAGGCAATCGCCGGGTTAAATGTGGATACCCAGCACAAAGAAATTTTGCACGAGCTGGCCTTTAATGATGGCCACGAAGCTGTGCGCCGCGCCGCATTAGAAAAACTCAATGAATTTTCTTTATGGTGGCAAGCCAGCAAACAAGATAATGCCGAGCGTTTAAAGCAGTATGCTGAGACTCAGCTTGTGCAGATGGTACTGGAAAATCGCATCTCAGCACCTTTGAAGCGTCAGTTTATTGAAGAATGTCACAGAAGCAGCATTTTAGAAAAGTTAGCCCAAACCGAAACAGACGCTGATATTCGTTTCTCACTGATTATGAGGCTAAAAAAGACAGATCTGATCCTGACCAATTTGCAGCAAAACCTGCTGAGTCTGGAGCAAAAACGTCAGCTGCTTGCTTTAATCACCGAACCAAAGCAGTTAGAAAAACTAAGCAAACAACTGGCTGAACCTTTAGCCAGTGAATTAAAGCAGCAGTTGCAACAACAGCAAGAAGCCAAAGAGAAACCTATTCAGGTAAGAAAAGTAGTTAACCTGCTGTTGGCAAAATTCAATGCTGTGCGTGAGCGCGGTGATTTAATTCAGATGCAGCAAAAATGGCAGCAGTACCAGCAAGAATGGGACACTTTGCAGTCTGATCTGACTCTGCTGGATGACGCTGCTGAACTGATGCAAAAATATAATAAAATCAAATCATTAACCGAAGCGGCATGGGTGCCGCTGGTAAAAGAACAACAACAACAGCTGGCTCAGCAGCAAAAAGTTGCGGCAATGAAACAGCTGCAGCAAGAGTTTGAAAATAAACTGCAAGCTTTACAACAACAGTTATCTCAGCTGGTGTCCGATGGACGGCTGGATGAAACTGATCCATTAGCTGCTGAAGCTACCACATTGCAACAGCAGGTCTTGCAAAGTGATTTAGCGTCTGCAGTAAAAGCCAGTTTGCAAAAAGCCCTGACAGCCTTTGAGCGTCAATTGCAGCAGTTGCCCGCTCAGGCTGAACAACTGTTTAAAATGACCCGTTTGTTAGCTGACTGGTCCTCAGCAATTATTCCAACTGATGCAGTGCAGTTCCAACAGATCGAAGCTAAATATCAGCAATGGCAACAGGAATGGAGCAGAGGCCGCAAGATCTTAGGCGCTATGTTGCCAGACAGTCTGGCGGATGCTCAGCAACAATTAAATGCTCAGTGGCAAGCCGTGATGGCTGGTTTTGCTGGCCAGGCAGATAAAAACCTAAAGTCGCTGCGCTCAAAACTTGCTGAATTCCGCCGTTTGTATGAAGGGGGGCGTTATAAAGTATTGTTTGGCCTGTTTAAAGGTATCCAACAAAGTTATGCCGAATTGACCCCGGCACAGCAGCAACAGCTTGCAAAAGACTATCAAGCAGCTGAGCAACAACTGCAACACCTGAATGAGTTACAAAACTACATCGCCACACCTCGTAAGCAAGAACTGGTCGCTCAAATGCAAGCTTTGGCTGTAGCCACTGATGTAGCAGCGCCAGAGCGTGCTGAACAGGTGAAGTTAGCTCGCGCAACCTGGCAGACTTTGGGTCGTGCCGATGAAGCTTTAGAGGCTGATTTGAACCAGGCCTTTAATCTGGCTTGTGAGCAAGCTTTTGCACCTTGCCGTGACTATTTCGCCGCACAAGACGAGCAACGTAAACAAAATGCGCTGATTAAACAGCAAATACTGGCGGATTTAACCGCCTTATTGGAGCAGCCTTTAGACAAGAGCTTTGATAGTCAGTTGAACAGACTACAAAAAAGCTGGCGCGAAAGCGGCCCAACAGAATCTGGCCTCTACAAAGAGCTTTCAGCTCAGTTTAAAACTCTGGTCGATCAGCTTAAAGGTCGGGTTCGTGGTCAACATGAACAGAATTTAACTGAAAAACAAAAGCTGATTCAAAAAGCACAACAATTGCTGACACTATCAGTTGATGAAGCAGTGGCTGGCGCTAAAAAGCTGCAGCAAGACTGGAAACAGATTGGTTTTGCCGGCAAAACTGACCAGCAACTCTGGTCGGAGTTCCGTGTCGTTTGCGATCAGATTTTTGCCAATAAAACCGCAGCTAAACAGCAGCAAGATCAGCAATGGGCCGAGCAGCAACAACAAGCTGAAATTCAGTTTGCTGAAGTTGCAACACAGTGTGCACAAGCAGCCACTGCGCCAGAATTGCATGCAGCCCAAGGCGCACTGCAAGCCTTGGATCTGCCAGCCAAATCTGTTTTGTTGCAGCAAAAGCAGCTGTTGTTAGCCGACGTACAGCAGAAGCTGGAGACATTAGAGCACTCTGCTTTTAATGCCAGCTATCAACAGCTGTTTGATGCGTTGGAACAAACACATGTGACAGCTGAGGCTATTCCCGTGCGTTTTCGTGAAGACTTCGCTAAAGGCAATGAGTCACAGCTAACCCGGGCTCAGCTCACTACTGCTATTGAGCTTATCAGTGGAAAGGAATGTGTTGCTGCAGATAAAGCACAAGTGCAACTGCAGTTGTTGTCGGATAAACACAACTCAGGTACCAGCCTGACCGTGGACGCTTTATTAAAACGCTGGTTAAGTTTTGGTGCTGTGAAAGCAGAAGAGCAGGGCTTAGTGAAGCGTTTACGAGCGGTGTTTGCATAAACGTACGCTGCAAATCACATCATTATGAAGCCGGCGTAAGTCGGCTTTTTTACATAACATTAAAAATGCTTTCGCCGTTGGCGAGCCGCTTTCTTTTGCGTCGCCAAAAGAAAGTGGCGCAAAGAAAATGCGACCCTGGCCGCTGCGAAAGCCCGCTCAAAAAAGTGCGTCCAAGGCGACTCGGAAACTCGTTCGTCGCTACCGCTCCTCGCTCAAACACTCCTCGTCTTAAAACCTTGGCCACCCATTTTTGAGCGGCTTGCGGCTAAGGGGAGGGAGTTTGTAGCGGGCATTGTTTTAGGTCTTATGGCAAGTTACTCTAAGCCGGATTATTCATTCGAGGGGGTTCCAATTTGCGTAAATTGCTATTGTTACTTGCTGTTTGCTCGGTGGTTTTATTTGGCGTCGTATCTTTTTATTTTTATGAAATGTATAGCTTTGGACATAAAAGCATAAGCAATAACAACCAAGATTGGGGTAATTTTGGTTCTTTTGTTGGCGGTATTTTATCTCCGATTTTTAGTTTACTAAGCGTTATTTTTGTTTTTCATGCAACCCTCGCTACGAGAGCAGACCAGCAAAAAAATATGGATGCTATAGAGCAAAATAATCGACTTAACTATCTGATTAAAATCATCGAGCTATGTAATTCAGCTTTGCATAAGAGGCCTCTTCCTGAAGGGATTGTTCCGATAAAGAAGATTCAAGTTTATGAGGGGCATTCGGAAATGGTCTTACTAGACCAAACTTCCGTTAGGAGCCTCTTGTTACAGCAACACAGTGCAAAGACCAGCGGTAAGTTCATCTCTAAACAGTATTAAGATTATGTATTTTCACTGACGCATACCGCGCACTCTCTTTATTCGAGGCTGATTGAGTTTTCAATGAATTTAAAGGACCTAGAAGAATTAAATAGAAATGTGGATTTGCTCGATGCCGCAATTGACATGCATAGTATCGATGCTTTGTTAAATCTCGAAATTATGTAGTACCGGCATTCAAAAAAAAGTTTTTTGCTTGAAAGTCTGGAGAAATTAAACATTAGAACGACTTACCGAAAAGACATAGTAGAGAGATACTTAGCGATTAAAAGGTTACTCAATGATGAGGTCTCCTCAAACGCTGAAATTCATTGAGCTTTCAATTAAGAAGGGCGATCTTGACATCGCCCATTACTTCTAGAGAGTTAACTCACCACGCAAACTTTGTTGCATAAAGAGCCTTACTTGCTCTGTGCTTAATGGCTGGCTCAGCAAATAGTGCAGTTTGGTTAAAGTCGCTTCCAGTGTCATATCGTATCCACTAATCACACCACAAGCCCGCAGGGCGTTACCTGTGGCATAACCGCCCATATTGACCTTGCCTTTAAAACACTGGGTGCAATTGACAATAATAGTGCCGCGTTTGGAAGCTTCAGTCAGAGCTTCCAACAGTTCTGGTTGCTGTGGCGCATTACCTACGCCGTAGGATTTAATGATCAACGCCTTAATAGGTGCGGCCGCCATATTTTTAATCACTTCAGCGCTTATGCCAGGATACAAAGTCACCACACTTATAGGCTGAGGTGTGATTTGTGCAATCTTTAAAGCTTTGGTTACGGCAGTAGAGGCCAGATGACCAGAGATTAAATTGATATGAATACCAGCTTCAATCAGCGGTGAAAAGTTCGGAGATGCAAAAGCATCAAAACCATCTGCATCCGCCTTGGTGGCTCGGTTTCCTCTGAATAACTTATTGTTAAAAAACAGAGCTACTTCAGCGATAGGATAATAAGCTGCTAAATAGAGGGCATTGAGTAAATTCACCTGGCCATCAGATCGTAATTGCGCCAGTGGAATTTGTGAGCCTGTGACTATTACAGGTTTGGCCAGGTCTTCCAGCATAAAGGACAAAGCAGAGGCGGTGTAAGCCATAGTATCAGTGCCATGCAGCACGACAAAACCATCGTAGTCGGCATAATGGCTTTGAATATCCGTAGCTATCTCCAACCAGTGTGCTGGTGTCATATCGGAGGAGTCAATCACAGGGTGGTATTCGTGGATATCAAATTCCGGCATTTCTGAGCGATAGAACTCAGGCATGCTTTTGACGGTATCGGATAAAAAGCCAGGCACTGGAACAAAACCATTGCTGGATTGCTGCATACCTATAGTTCCGCCTGTGTAGGCGACATAAATTCGTTTTTTATTCATGACAGAGAAGGTCCTGATCTGTTGTATGGCTATTGTAATCAACAGCAACAGGGCTGTCAGGTTTTGTTCGGTTTAATCTTTACTGATACAGTTATTTCATACTGAATAGCATAAAAGAGCGAAGAAAATTAGCAAAAATTAACCACTTTGCGCAAATGCTGAGCAAACGGATTAAAAGCGATAGAAAAGCACTTTACAAAAAAAGGCGACGCCCCTAATATGACGTCCAACGCGGAGGGGTGGCAGAGCGGTTTAATGCACCGGTCTTGAAAACCGGCGAAGGTTAATAGCCTTCCGAGAGTTCGAATCTCTCCCCCTCCGCCATTAAAGCCACCATCAAGGTGGTTTTTTTATGCCTGCGACTTTCCTATCTTATTGGTTTATAAGTTTTTCTGTGTTATCCCCAACATATTTGTGTTACTTGTCGTATTCGTTAATGAAGTGCTTGAGCTTTATCCTGTCTCTGCTTTATGCTCGGACATAATAGAGCTAGACTGGAGTAGTTCACCTTGGCACCGGAGAGATCAAATTGATTAATGTTTTATTAGTGGATGATCACGAGCTGGTTCGGACCGGCATCAGTCGTATACTAATGGACGAACGTGGCATCAAGGTTATAGGCGAAGCTATTTCCGGTGAAGCAGCCTTGCAGTTTTGTCGTGCCCAAACACCGGATGTGGTGTTGATGGATATGAATATGCCTGGTATGGGCGGTATGACGGCCACTAAACGTATTTTGCATTATTGTCCTGAAATTAAAATTCTGGCCTTATCTGTCTCTTGCGAGGAGCCGGTTCCTACCAAAGTCATGCAGTTAGGGGCAGCAGGTTTTATTTCTAAAAACGCTGCGCCTTCTGAGATGGTCAGTGCAATACGTAAAGTGCATGCAGGTGAGCGTTATATCTCAGGTGAGGTGGCACAAAAGATGGCAATGAGCCGTGTCACCAGTAGTAGTCAAAATCCTTTCGAAGAATTATCCGATCGTGAAATGCAAATTATGTTGATGATCACCCGAGGTCAGAAGGTGAATGACATTGCGGAACAATTGAATGTCAGCGCGAAAACGGTCAATTCCTACCGCTATCGTATGTTTGAAAAACTGGATATCAGCGGCGATGTCGAGTTGACACACTTAGCTTTACGCCATGGCATGATCGACATTGCAAAGTTGTAACAGCCTCCATGATATTTAAAGCCGATGTTTGACGCCAAAAGCTTCCTGAAAACCGCGCCCCATATGCCGGGCGTGTATCGTATGCTGGATCAGAAAGAAACCGTCATTTATGTCGGTAAAGCTAAAGATCTGAAAAAACGCTTATCAAGTTATTTCCGCCAGAATCTGTCCGGTAGCAAAACCCGCGCTTTAGTCAGCCATATTCGCAGCGTAGAAATTACGGTCACACAAAGTGAAACTGAAGCGCTGATTTTAGAAAATAACCTGATTAAGCAGTACCTGCCGAAATACAATATTCTGCTTAGGGACGATAAGTCTTATCCATTTATTTTGATCACTAATCACAAACATCCTCGTATCAGCTCGCATCGTGGACCTCGTAAAGTGGAGGGGCAGTACTTTGGTCCTTATCCAAGCGCAGGTGCAGTGTGGGAAAGTTTAAAGCTGCTGCAAAAAGTATTTCCTATTCGCCAGTGTGAGGATGGCTTTTACCGCGCCCGCACCCGGCCTTGTTTGCAATACCAGTTAAAACTCTGTTCAGCCCCTTGTGTTGGCAAAATTTCTGATGAAGATTATGCAGCTGAAGTAAAAAATACCTCGTTATTTTTGTCCGGCAAAAGCCAGCAGTTGATCGAGCAACTGGTGCAGCAAATGGAAAAAGCCAGTAGCGAGATGGCCTTTGAAAAAGCAGCGCAGTTTCGCGATCAAATCGTCAGCTTACGCAAAGTACAGGAACAGCAATACGTCAGCGGTGATCACGAAGAGATGGATGTGATAGCTCTGGAGTGGTCGCATGGTGTGGCTTGTATTCATGTGCTTTTTATCCGCGATCATAAGGTGCTGGGCAGTAAGAATTTTTTCCCTAAAGTGCCGGCAGGTTCTGAGCCTGAAGAAATTTTACCGTCCTTTTTAGCCCAGTTTTATTTAAGTGGTGCCGGTGGCCAAATGGTGCCAAAAGAGCTGGTATTAAGCGAGCAGGTGGTTGATGACGAACAGCTGGCTCAGGCTATTGGCGAATTAGCGCAACGTAAAGTGAGTTTTGTTTATGCTAAACGTGGCGAAAAAGCACGGTATTTAGCTTTAGCGCAAAAAAATGCCCAACTGGCTGCTGCGACCAAGTTGTCTGTTAAAGAGCAGGTGGCAGTGCGTTATCGAGAGCTTAAACAGACGCTGAAGCTTGAGTTGTTGGAACGGATGGAATGTTTTGATATCAGCCACACCATGGGACAGTCGACTATTGCTTCTTGTGTGGTATTTGATGGGCAAGGGCCTAACAAAAGCGAATACCGCCGTTTTAATGTCGAAGGCATTACGCCCGGTGATGATTATGCCGCTATGTTATTCGCCTTGAATAAGCGCTATGGCAAGCTAACCGATGAAAGCCGTATTCCTGATTTGATTTTAATAGACGGTGGCCAGGGGCAGTTGACTCAGGCGATTAACTTTTTCAGTGATTGGCCTTTTGCTAAAAAACCCTTATTGGTTGGGGTGGCCAAAGGCACCAGTCGTAAACCTGGCCTTGAAACATTAATTTTACCGGACAATCCTGCAGGTTTTTCTCTTGCTTCTGAATCACCGGCTTTGCATTTAGTTCAGCAAATCCGCGACGAAGCACACCGTTTTGCTATCACCGGCCATCGTAATAAACGCGGTAAAGCCATCATTAAAAGCCCGTTAGAAAATATCGAAGGAGTAGGTGAGAAACGCCGACAAGCTTTGTTACAATACCTCGGAGGTTTGCATGGCGTGATGCAAGCTTCTGTGGACGAACTCGCGACAGTACCGGGAATTTCCAGGCAACAGGCCGAAAAGATTTACCAGGCATGTCACAATAACTAAAAATTTGTGCCGACTTTGAGAAGTAGTGTTATGTGGAATATTCCAAATCTGTTGACTCTGTTCCGATTGTGTTTGATCCCGGTTTGTTTATTCTGCTTCTACTCTGAACTGGAACACGCCCGTTTTTTTGCTGCTTTTGCTTTTTGGTTTGCCGCTATCACGGACATGTTGGATGGTTACATAGCGCGTAAAATGCAATTAATGACGCCCTTTGGCGCATTTTTAGACCCGGTCGCAGACAAACTGATGGTTGCAGCGGCCTTAGTGCTGATTGCTGTGGATATGCAAACCTTGTGGGTGACCATTCCGGCTTTTATTATGATTAGCCGCGAGATTTTAATTTCTGCCTTGCGTGAATGGATGGCGGGCGTAGGACAACGTGCTCAGGTTGCCGTATCGGAAGTGGGCAAATACAAAACAGCGGCTCAGATGTTGGCTTTGATTGGCTTAATTTGGCAACCCGTTGATTGGCTGACCGATTTAAGTATGGCATTACTGTATATCGCTACTTTATTGACGGTCTGGTCTATGCTGGTTTATTTAAAAGCTTCCTGGCCATCGCTGAGTAAATAAGCGGAAAAAGTTTGCAAAAACAGCAGTGAAGCTACTTTTTGAGCAAACGAATTTAAAAGCATAAATTTGTGGTTGACGTAAAAGCATAAACCAGTAGAATGCGTCTCGTGTTACGGCGAATGGCCAGTTTAAAGCGGGCATAGCTCAGTTGGTAGAGCGCGACCTTGCCAAGGTCGAGGTCACGAGTTCGAGCCTCGTTGCCCGCTCCAAGTCGTACGCCAGATGGCGGGTTGGCAGAATGGCCATGCAGCGGATTGCAAATCCGTCCACCTCGGTTCGACTCCGGGACCCGCCTCCATTTAACGTCGTACTTGGTTAGATGCTGTTGGCTGTAATACAAAATTGAAAAGTGTTTGCCCGGGTGGTGAAATCGGTAGACACAAGGGATTTAAAATCCCTCGCTCGAAAGGGCGTGCCGGTTCAAGTCCGGCCCCGGGCACCATCTCAACAGCAATATGTTGAGATAAGCTGAAAAATGTTAAATACCAAAGCAGGTTGTTATCTGCAAAATGCCTAAGCGGGCATAGCTCAGTTGGTAGAGCGCGACCTTGCCAAGGTCGAGGTCACGAGTTCGAGCCTCGTTGCCCGCTCCAAATTAGAAAAAGCAGCCTTAGAGCTGCTTTTTTGCTTTTGAGCCTAAAACATGTTGTCTTTGCATCTTTAGCTTTCAGTTTTTCGTATAAAAGACGCAAAAAGCGGCCTTGGCCACTTCTTGCTGTCCGTTCAAGTGTTTAACTCACCAATTGTGGCCCTAACCATAAACTAAACAGGCTAATAGCCGCTATACCGACCAGATTCAATACTAAACCTGCTCTGACCATGTCTTTGATCTGTAACTTACCTGACGCAAACACTATAGCGTTAGGAGGCGTGGCCACGGGCAGCATAAAGGCAAAACTGGCAGCCAGGGCCGCTGGTACTACTAGATACAGCGGTGATAACTCCATAGAAACAGCAACAGGGCCTAATAGCGGCAGGAAGGCAGCTGCTGTTGCGGTATTGCTGGTTACCTCAGTCAGGAAGATAATCAGACTGGTAACGGCGATCAATAGTAGGATAGGTGGCACGCCCTGTAGTAACTGCAGCTGTTGCGCCAGGAGTTCAGCCACACCGGTTTTTTGGATTTGATCGGCCATACTCAAACCGCCACCAAACAACAATAAAACGCCCCAAGGCAGATTCTGACTGTCTTTCCATTCCAACAAGGTAGTGCCAGAACCTTTTTCTCCCGGTAATAAAAACAATAAAGCGGCGGCGCAAAGTGCAATGACAGTGTCGCTGATAGGCAGCCCAGTCCATTTCACTAACCATTGCTGACTGATCCAGCTTAATGCTGCCAGAGCAAACACCATCAGCACCAACTTTTGTGAACGAGACATCAGGCCTAGCGCTTTTAACTGCTCTGGAGTGTCATTTTGGCCAGAGTCAGATGCAGGCATACGGAAATGGATTTTAGTCAGCCACAACCAACAAACTAAAAGCATGGTCAGCGCCAACGGAACACCCAATATCATCCAGTCTGCAAAGCTGACTTGAATGTCATAACTTTTCGACATATAAGCAGCCAGTAAAGCATTTGGAGGTGTACCAATGAGAGTTGCAACACCGCCGATACTGGCACTGTAGGCAATCCCCAACAAGACCGCTTTACCAAACTGATCCTGGGTTGACGCATTCGCCATGGCAATGATAGACAAGCCGATGGGCAGCATCATCACGGATGTGGCGGTGTTGGACATCCACATCGATAAAAAAGCAGTGACACCCATTAAGGCTGCTATTTGTAAACCCGGAGAAGTGCCGACTAAAGATAGCGCTTTTAGTGCGATACGCCGGTGTAAATTAGTTTTTTCCATCGCTATAGAGAGGAAAAAGCCACCGAAAAATAAAAAGATCAACGGATGAGCATAAGGAGAGGTCGCAGCATCTAGTTTATCTATGCCCAATAAAGGAATAAAAATCATAGGTAACAAAGAGGTGACAGGGATAGGTACAATTTCGGTGATCCACCAAAGCACCATCCAGGCCATTAGGCCTGTCACCATCCATGCTGCCTGGCTCATTTCAGTAACCGGAGGGGGCAAAAAAATAGTCAATAAGAGTAATAAGGGACCGCAGAGCAGAAGTAAGCGGCTGGTAATTGGTGACATAGACAATCCTTACTAAAAGAAACCGGAGCCTAGCTCCGGTGTGATCAGAACAAAAACTTAAGGCCTAAAGCAGCCGCATGATCGTTGTCGGTTTCGAAATTGAGTTTGGACAGAAGCAAGTAAGTCGTCAAATTGTTTCGCCATTGATAGTCCAATCCAATGTTATTCAGACGCGCGCTTTCAGCATGGCGGGTTTGGCTGTCATCCTTTTGCCATTGCCATTTGTAAGTCCAGTCGCCGCGCTGATAGCTCAATTGGGCCAGCCATGCATCGCCCTCGGTGTTGCGTACCACATGTTCACTGTGTTGATACATCAGGCCAGCGGCAAGTACAGCACCGTCCAGTTGCCACAATGGCATTTGAGCCAACAAACGTTCTGCTGTGATGTTATTCAGCTTATCCGTTCGGCCATAGGCCAAATAAAGTGGATGTTTTTTTAATGCAGGGTCGCCATATCCCAACACCCAATCATAACCACCTGCAACCTCGTCGCTGGCTCCCGTTTGATAGGTGGCGGAAAAGTTAAAGCCTGCAATAGTAGGCGACTGGTAGCCAATCACATTTTCCAGCCTGTCCTGACCCGGTGTAATTTGTGCTAAATCTGCAACTGTCTCGTTAAATAAATCGATTTTACCTTCAGACTTTTTAAACTTAGTGTCGTTTTTACCAAACACCAGTTCGCCATACGTACCGGCAACGCCAATATAGGTATTACGTGAACCCAATCTGTGATCTTTGTTGGCATGGTCCAGGCCGTTGACCTGCCACTCATAAACTGCAATAACAGCCAGCCCATCGGTCAAGTGATGTTTGGCTTTGACACCTAAACGAGAGAAGGGGGCTTCAATCTGCCGACCCTCATCGGCATAACGATACAGGCCTTTATCAACGTCCAGAGCTTGTAGTTCAAGTTTGCCGTACCAATCCCATTCAAAGGCACTGGCGGCCGGGCTAAAAGCAAGAGTGGTACAAATAGCAGCAGATAAATACGACTTAACCATGCTGCACCTCCGCTGTTGCAGCTGTTGTAGCGGCCGCAGTCGCTGATGGACTGTGTTGTTCAGGTGTTGCACCTTGCGCCAGCTCTCTGTCCAGTTGTGCTGTGTCCAATTCACCACACCATTTTGAAACTACTAAAGTGGCTACACCATTTCCTATTAAGTTGGTTAAAGCCCGTGCTTCAGACATAAATCTGTCTATACCTAAAATCAAGGCGATACCAGCAACAGGCACTGAGCCTACCGAAGCTAGAGTGGCAGCTAAGACAATAAAACCACTGCCTGTCACGCCAGCCGCGCCTTTAGAGGTCACTAATAACACCGCAAGCAAAGTCAGTTGCTGAGTTAAATCCATTGGTGTATCTGTGGCTTGTGCAATAAATACAGCGGCCATGGTCAGATAAATGGCAGTACCGTCGAGGTTAAAGGAATAGCCTGTTGGGATCACTAAACCTACAGTGGATTTAGTGGCTCCCAGTTTTTCCAGTTTCGCCATCATACGGGGTAGTACTGATTCAGAAGACGATGTGCCTAAAACAATCAGCAATTCCTCTTTGATATAGCGGATAAATTTGGTGATTGAAAAGCCGTGGTAGCGACATATAGCGCCCAGCACCACAAAAATAAAGACTAAGCAGGTCAGGTAAAACGTAGCCATTAAACCAGCTAAAGACCACAAAGTCGCAATGCCGTATTTACCTATGGTAAATGCCATAGCGCCAAAAGCACCAATAGGCGCAACTTTCATCAGCATATGCACAATGGCAAATAATACTTCTGAGCTTTTTTCCACATAACCAAAAATCAGATTCTGCCGGCCACCCAAACGCTGCAACGCAAAACCAAAAAGGATAGAAAAAAACAACACTTGCAGCATGTCGCCGCGGGCAAAAGCATCAAATACGCTGCTAGGGATCACATTCAGTAAAAAGTCTGTAGTGCTTTGCATCTGATCCGGAGCTGTGTATTTACTGATGGATTGCTGGTCAAGGCTGGCAGGGTCTATATGCATGCCCACACCAGGTTTGACAACATTAATCACCACTAAACCTATGACCAAAGCTATGGTAGAGACAATTTCGAAATAGAGCAGGGCGTAACCACCGGTTTTACCGACTTTTTTCATGTCTTCCATACCTGCTATACCCACAACGACGGTACAAAAGATAATGGGCGCGATAATCATTTTAATCAGCTTAATAAAAGCTGTACCCAGCGGTTGCATGGCGGTACCAAGCTCCGGGTAAAAATGGCCTAAAAAGATACCTATACTGATGGCGACTAACACCTGGATATACAGGCTGGATAACAGCTTTATGGCTTTATTTTTCATTGTTATTGTCTCTCTGATTATGGAGAAAATCTCCCTGTCAGACAGTCAATAGCAAAGAGAACGCCAGCTTTTCGGTCTCAAAAATATTGTTTAAATACAGTGGTTTACGTGTTTAGTTTTTGAGTTAGATAAAGGCTTGTGCGGATTTCCGCACAAATAAAAATGAGTGCTGTCACCAAATCCACACAAGAGCACAATTAGTCTTCGTGTTTATCCAGAAAATCTCGGCGGGTCAGTTGGTATTTCGCCATTTTGTCGTACAAAGTTTTGCGGGGTAAATCCAACTCGGTCATCACAGCTTTAATAGCGCCTTTGTGTTGATTTAACGCCTCTTCGAGTAGCATTTTTTCGTAGTACTCAACCCGCTGTTGCAAACTCATGCTGCCTGTGATGCCATGCTCAGCCTTGTGTGGCTGCTGGCTAAACGCAATTTCGGCCCCCATCAACACATAACGCTCAGCCATATTTCGCAACTCACGCACATTGCCAGGCCACTGGTGCTGCGCCAATTGCTGTAGTTCTGTGCTTTTAAGCGGAATATATTCTTTATGAAAACGTGCGGCTGCGATACGGGCAAAATGTGAAAACAACAAAAACACGTCGTCTTTTCGCTGACGCAAAGCAGGCAGATGTAAGTCCACCAAAGACAAGCGGTAATACAAGTCGCTGCGAAATTCCCCTGTATTTGCCAGCTGCTTTAAGTCTGCTTTACTGGCTGCAATCACCCTGATGTCCAGATCGATAGCCTGATTTGAACCCAGGCGGGTGACTTTACGCTCTTCCAGCACCCGCAATAGTTTCACCTGTAAAGACAGAGGTGTACTTTCTATTTCATCCAACAGCAAAGTACCACCGTTGGCAAACTCAAACTTACCAATACGTTTTTTATCTGCTCCGGTAAAAGCGCCAGCTTCGGCGCCAAATAACTCACTTTCAATCAACTGCTCAGGAATGGCACCACAGTTAATGGCAACAAAATTGTGCTGACGTCTGTCGCTTTGTTCATGCAGATAACGAGCGACCAGTTCTTTTCCTGTGCCGGTTTCACCATAAATAAGTACGTCAGCGGGGGCGTTGATCACTGCATCCAAAGTACGACGCAGCTGCTGCATAGCCGGGCTTTGCCCTAAGATCCGTAAACCTGGTTGTTGTTCCCGTTCGACCGCTGCTTTTAACTGACGGTTTTCCAGTACTAAATGACGTTTTTCCAAAGCACGGCGGCTGACTTCAACCAGATGATCGTTATCAAAGGGTTTTTCCAGAAAATCATAGGCGCCTTGTTGCATCGCTTTCACCGCAAGGGATACAGCGCCATAACCTGTTAGCAGCACGACTGGGATTTCGGCGTCTATGGCATGAATTTTCTGCAGCAATTCCAGACCGTTTAAAGCAGGCATATGCATATCGGTAATGACGATGCCATTGAATGCGGTGCTGATGCGACTCAGCACATCACCAGGGTTGGCTGTGACTGCGCAAGGCACATCTTCCAGCTTAAACAACTGGCTGACTGCACTTCGAATATCAGCTTCGTCGTCAATAAAAATAACAGCTGGAAGCTGCTGTTCTATGTTTGCCATTTAAGACCCCGTTGTCGCTGTCAGCAGCACAATAATAAACTCAGCTCCGCCTTGTGTCGCATTGCGCACTTCAAGCTGACCACCAAAAGATTGCACTATACGTTGCGAGATGGAAAGGCCTAAACCAAGACCGTCTCTTTGTTTAGTGGTGAAAAAAGCCTCAAAAATGCGTTCTAAATGGTGAGGTTCTATACCAGGGCCTTGATCGCGTATATGAATGCTGACCTGTTGAGCCTGTGTTTTAACGGCTATATGAAAAGCAGCTTCTGCTTGTCCAGCCATGGACTGCACGCCATTGGTCAAAATATTTACTAATACTTGTTCCAACTGAATACTGTCTGCGAGCACCAGGGGGGATTGTTCAGGTAGTTGCAATCTTACTTTAACCCCTTGCTGCTGACACTGATGTTTGACGATACCAAGAGCATCTAATACCAGCTTGTTAATCTGCACCAGCTGGTTCTTGCCAGAGCTTTTACGGCTGAAATCTTTAAACTGAGCCACAATCACGCTTAAGCGCTGCATCAATTGTCGCATGGCCTGGATATTGGTTTTGGCGTCGTCCAGATAGCCTTTGTCGATTAGCTTTTCTGTGGTTTGAGCGTAGCTTTGCAACGCAGTCAGTGGCTGATTTAACTCATGATTCAGTGAAGCAGATAAAGCGCCTATAGTAGCTAGTTTTGCTGTTTGCACCAGATGCTGTTCGGTTTGTGCCAGTTCAGTTTCAGTTTGCTCACGTCGCTCAATCTGGCGTATCAGCTGCCTGTTCGTTTCTGCCAGATCTTTGGTGCGGGCTATTACTCTTTGCTCCAGTTGCTGATTGTGCTGCAGCAATTGCAAGTGACGTTTTTTACGTTCGCGCCGCACCCAGATGGCAAGTAAGGCTGAGCTATAAATTAAAGTGACCAGTAACAGAGCAGACCATAAAGCCGATTGTTGTGGGGCTGGCGAGGCCAGTACTGTTAAGGTCCAACCAAATTCGGGCAATGTGCGCTGATAAGGTAAAAAACTCAGGGTTTTATTTTTAATAGGTAAATGCCACAGCGGATAAGCGGGCGCAAGTAAAGCTGATCCCACAGCATAATGCATAGGTTCAATCGCCTGAGTAATGTAACGTTGCTGTTCTTGCGCACTTAAAGGCTTTCCGGTCAGGCTGGTTAAACGCCACTCTGGCACATCAGACAAAAATACCTCGTCACTTTGCCCTGTCACCATAAAATGGCTGTCCGCCAAACCTGCAATTTGTTGCTGATGCTGCTCTATGGGCTCTAAATCTACTTTGGCTACCATTACAGCCAGGATCTGTCCTTTGATACGAACAGGCACACTGTAATAGTAACCCCGGCGTTCGCTGGTATGGCCCAAAGCGTAATACTGTGCATCCTGACCAGCCAACGCATTCTGGACATAAGGTCTGAAACCAAAATCACGGCCCAGATAATAAATTCTGCCGTTGGCATTGGAGCTGGCTATCACTATGCCTGATGGGTTCACCAGATATAAATCAGCTACATCTGCACTTCGTTGTAATTGAAACAAGTATTGATTCAATTGCTCTGAACTGGCTGGGAGATCACTTAACAAGGAGTGCAATAAAGCAGAATCGGCAACCTGCTTAGGTAAGTCGGCGTATCGGCCTATTTCATAACGAATAAAAGCGGCGAGGTTATCACTTTGCTGCTGAGCTTTTTGCGTCAACTGACGGTAGTTCCAATGCTGTGCGGCTGAAGCTGCCAGTAGTAACACCAGCAGATAACCACACAGCAGCAGGAACCAACGCAGCTGTTTACTCATTAGTTGTGTCTTTGTGCTGTGTTGGCTTTCGGCGTGGCCAGAAGCGAGGCTTCTTCCGTTTTACTTGAGCTTAATAACTTAGCTTCCAACTCCGCCATTTCAGACTGAGTCAGTTCACGGTACTGACCAGCTTTTAACTCAGCCAGGCGCACGTTCATAATGCGAACCCGCTTTAATTTAGTCACATTAAAACCTAAAAACTCAGTCATACGGCGAATTTGACGGTTCAGACCCTGAGTCAAAATGATATTAAAGGTTTGGCGGGAGATTTGTTTAATCTGACAAGGCAACGTAATGGTCTCAAGGATAGGCACACCAGAGGCCATCTTACGTAAAAACTGCTCTGTAATTGGCTTGTCTACTGTCACTACATATTCTTTTTCATGCTCGTTGCCGGCACGCAGAATTTTATTAACGATATCACCGTCGTTGGTCAGAAAGATCAGGCCTTCAGATTCTTTATCCAGACGACCAATTGGGAAGATCCGTTCCGGATAGCCTATGGCATCGATGATATTGCCTTTGACGTCCAACTCAGTGGTACAGGTAATACCCACAGCTTTATGGTAAGCCAGATAAACCCGGCGCGGTTTGGCTTTCAGCGGCTTGCCTTGTACCAGCACCTGATCTTGTTCTGAGACCTTAGTGCCTAGCGTGCCCACCTGACCGTTTACAGTCACCAGGCCTTGTTCAATCAGCTTATCTGCTTCACGGCGTGAACAAAAACCTGTATCACTAATAAATTTATTTAAACGAAACAATGCAGTTTGTTCCAAAGCTTCACACCTGACAGTTGAAAAAGGACGATAGTTTAGGTGCACAATGCATCAGGGGCAAGGCTGGCGTTTATTTTAGCCAGAAAACTGACGGGGTCTTGGCAAGGAGAGCAGATCAGGTAAACTTGCAGCTCACTATTTAGAAGGGACCACTGATGTTACCCATTCAGCATTATTTTCCCAAAGCCGATGCGTTAGTTTATGGTTGCATGGGATTGGGCGGTAGCTGGGATCAACCTACTACCAGCAAAGAACAACGTGATTTATCTTTTACTGCCATAGATGCGGCTCTGGAAGCTAACATTCGCTTTTTTGATCATGCAGACATTTACACCAGAGGCAAAGCCGAAGCTGTGTTTGGTGAGTATCTGGCGGCTCATTCCGGTTTACGTGACCAACTGATACTGCAAAGTAAATGTGCCATCCGTTTTGCTGATGCAACCGCGGTTGGGCGTTATGATTTTAGTAAAAGTTATATTGTTGAATCAGTGCATCAATCGTTAAAACGACTGCAAACCGACTATTTAGATATTTTACTGCTGCACAGACCAGATCAGCTGATGTTGATTGATGAAGTGGCTGAAGCTTTTGCAGAGTTAAAGCAACAAGGCAAAGTGAAGGCATTTGGCGTATCCAATTTTGGTTGGCCTCAACTGCAGTTACTGCAATCGGCCTTGCCTGAGCCTTTGGTGGCCAATCAGCTGCAAATGAGCCTGAAAGATTTAAACTGGCTGGAGCAAAATGTTCTGACCGCCATGCCGGATAGCGCGGCTCATCATTTCAGTTATGGCACTGTGGAATACTGTCAGTTACACAAAGTACAACTGCAAGCCTGGGGCAGTCTGGCACAAGGCCTGTTTACCGGCGGCCGCAGTCCGGAAACTGCCGCCCAGCAGGCAACGGCCGCATTAGTTGCGTCATTGGCTGCGGACTATCAAACCAGTCCTGAAGCTATAGTTCTGGCGTTTTTGCTGAAGCATCCTGTCGGTATTCAGCCAGTGATAGGCACAACCGCGCCTGCTCGTATCGCCGCTTGCCAGAAAGCCTTAACTGTCAACTTAAGCCGTGAACACTGGTATGCGCTTTATGTCGCAGCCAGAGGAAAAGCATTACCTTAATATTTGCGCACTAAAAAAGGGCCATCAGGCCCTTTTTTAAATTGAAACTTTAAGTTACAACTTAGCTGCAGGCACAGACTGCAAATACTGGCTGTTTGGCTGCTTTAAAATAGTCTGCCAGGAACCATAAGTCGGGTTGGCCAACACAAACCATTTTGCACCCCAATAGTCCTGATAGTTATCTACCAAGGCTGAACGTTGTTCAGGCGTGATATTTTTCTTCACGTCCGGCAGGAAATCACCAAAGTCATCACCAATCGACATCAAAATACGGAAATCTTTGGCAGCAAGCAGACGGCGACTTTCTTTTTCGCTGCTCCAGCCCTTTTGTTCTGATTTTAACCAGATTTGTGATGCATCAATTTTTGCTATACCCACAGCTTTTAAGTTACGCAGCGTATCGGTTTTTTGTGGGCAGCTGTCATTGTTGCCGGCACGTTGTTCACACTCACGATTGCTGATGTACAACACCTTCACTCCTGCAGCTTCAGCTTTATTCACAAAAGCTACAGCGCCTGGTACTGCTTTGGCTGCGGCCATGGCGACCCATTGATCCCATCGTTTTGCATCATACCCCGTATTTAATAACACGCTTTGCGCCGCTGAAGGTGAGTTGTCCAAAATGGTTTCGTCAATATCAACAATAATTGCCATAGGCAGCTGTTGGTAGTTGGTGCTCTGATTGGGTAAAGCAGTCCAGTTTTTATCAGCAATAGCATGAGGTAACTGCAAAGCGGCGGTTTGGTAGGTTTGAATAGCGCTGGCTTTGAATTCTGCAGAGGTTTGATACCACAAGGTGGCATTCATATTGTCATGAGGTGCGGCTTGCGAGCTAAATGAGAATATCAGGCCGCACAGCAGCAATGAGAAGGATGGTTTCATCATGGACTCCATAGGTCTAAAAATTAGCAGGGTAAAAGGGATAGGGTTTTCGATATACCACATAAAAAAGCCCCCGCGTTGCGGAGGCCTTATGCTCAGGCTTTGTCCGCTCCTGGTTCCGATTTGGTCACTTTATCGGACAGGTTATTCAGTGAAATAACCTTAGTTTTACTGATCTTATGACGGTAAATCTCACGAAGGTAATGAATAGATTTTTTCACACTGTCGCGGGATAAACGAATGTCATTAATAGAGACAAATTTGTCTTTATTACGGATCAGCTCACGGTATTTTTTCTCGTACATTGGCTTGATCGCATACCAGTTCGTATCAAGTATTTTTGCCGGATTTTCAAACTCATGCAGCATTTCATCTAAACGCTGTTCATCGAATTGTTCATCACGGATAAAGTCCAGCATGGCTTTGTCCAGCGAATCATTAAAGCGATAGTCGTCTTTGGCGAAACAACGTTTGATAAAAGACACAATCAGCGTCAGGAAGTCGTCGCTTAAACACGGGCTCTTAACAATCAAAGTGGTCAGCGAGATATTGGCTGAAGCACCAATGACCAATGCATAACGTTTTAAGGTAGTGTTTGGGAACAGGGTATTTAAATGGCTTTTTAGACGATTTAAATCCATGTACGACAGTTTGTAGTCCTTCGGTAACGAGATAATAGAGACCACAGACGAGCAGTTCTTAAAGAAATGCAGATCTTTTAAGTCTTTTGGATCGTAGCCACTTTTCACATAAGAAGCTAAAGCTTCACGGTAACGACCAGACTCTATAGGCAATAAACTGATGCCTTCAATGGCCTGTGTCACTTTGTTAAAGTGGGGCAGGTCAATGGAGCGGAAAAACAGATCGTCAATGTTCAAACCACTGTTGCTGTTTTTATCGAAGAGTTTCAGTTTATCCACAGCAGCAGGAGTGCTTGGGATCACAGACTCCGCATAAGCCACGGCGACAGGGCCAGCCAGACTCATAAACAAGTCGTTGGCGTCTAAACGTATGGTTTCACCAATGTCTATGCCGGCACGGCGGAAGTAGTTTTCGTCGTAGTCTGTAGTCACAGCCTGAGCTGTGAGGATGTTGAAAATCTGCTGGGAAATATACTGGTTGGCATATTTTTCCATCGCATTCACATCAATATGCTGAATTTCGCCATCATCGGTTTCTTCGGCATAACGCATAATGTCGTTAGAAATCAGCATCATCGCATTCCATGGGCGAATGCGGTGCATCACGCTGGACTCGGCGCTGTCTTCATTTTCCAGGTTGTACGAGAAATCCCATTCTTCTGCCAGATACTTACATAACAAACGACCTGAGTTGATATGTAAAGCTTCTGACATCTCCACGCCGTGATCGGTAATATTCGGCAGAATACAGATACCGCTGGTGAAGATAGGTTCAAATACAAAAGAGTGGCCAGCGTTGGCTTCGTTTTCTGTTTCTGGTCTGGTGTCGAAGGTTTTCGCCATATAAGCGTATTGCTGGGCCAAACCAAACTCAGACGCCATACCAGAACCTGTACCACCGCCAGCACTGAAAATATAAAAATACAAACGGGACTGGTTGGCTTTGATGCCACAGGAGTCAATCAGATAAGAGTGAATGAATTTCCAGTCCGGGTTGGAGAATTTCTGCGTATCTTTGTTCAGTATAATTTTGGCAAGGTATTGGCCAAGGATAGGAGCGTTACCTGCACCACCGGCATGAACTTCCGACAAGTCCATGATTTTCATTTTGTTGTAATCTTGCAGGAAATTGGATTTTTCACCCTTGTGAGAAAAACGAATCCGGCCTTCAATGTCTTTATCCAAATCGCCCAGCATCACCAAAGGTTCGATCAGGAATACGGGTTTGACCTGATGAGATTTATCCAGATTCAAACCTTTTTTAATCCAGCGCACAGGGCGGTATTCGGTTTCTTTTTGCTGACGCTCTTCAATATTAAATTCGTTCATATAAAAGCTGCGGGCGTTATACACAAGAGAAGCCACGTCCAGCGCTATATTGGAGCCACATCGGCCTAAACCTATTAAACAGACAGAAGGGAACTGTTGTTGTCGTCTGTTAACATCTTCCACTTCGGAAGCTGGAATAGGGAAAACACTATTTCGTAAGGCATCCAGGTTGGACAAGATCCGACTCAGGTCGCGTTCAGTGAAATACATGTAGCGGCCTGAACCAAAATTCAGGTCAGCTTCAGTTTCAGTCGCAGAGAATGGACGCACTGTTAAATTGACATCGTCTTTACCGGCGCTGCTTTTTATCACTTTTGTACTCATGGATGACCTTCCGGGCTATTTTTATTGTTCTGTTCTGCTATCTATTCGAGTCATAAACATAGACTTAGCTGCCTATTATTACAATTGGCATGAAGAACAGTACAGCAAAATCATTGAAGAGAATTGAACTTTTTGATAATCAAGAAAAGAAAACTGAAAAATACCGCTGTTATCCCGCCACACGCAGAAATAAATGGGATCAGAAGCTGTCGATTTTAGTTGTTTGCTTCTGATCCCATCTCCCCTGATCGTTACATATTTGGCCCTACATATTCGGATAGTTTGGACCGCCGGCACCTTCAGGTGTGACCCAGGTGATGTTCTGGCGTGGGTCTTTAATATCACAGGTTTTACAGTGAATGCAGTTCTGCGCATTGATCTGCAGTCGTGGTTGATTGTGCTCTTCCACTATTTCGTAAACACCAGCAGGGCAATAACGCTGTGCCGGTTCGTCATATAAGGCTAAGTTCACCAGCACCGGAATAGAAGTATCAGCCAATTTTAAATGGCAGGGCTGATCTTCTTCATGGTTGGTGTTGGATAAATACACCGAAGACAAACGATCAAAGCTTAAAACCTGGTCCGGTTTAGCATATTGAATTTTTGGTGCTTCAGAGGCTTGCCTTAAGGTTTGATGATCAAAAGTGTCGTCTTTTAAGGTGAAAGGCAGCTTACCGGCAAAGATATTCTGGTCCAGCGTATTAAAAGCACCGCCCCAAAATGAACCAAATTTATGCATAGCTGGGCCGAAGTTACGGCTTCTGAACAATTCATCGAATAACCAACTTTGCTCGAAATGCTGTGCAAATTCAGTTAAATCAGTACCGGCTTGACCTTGCTGCAGTGCAGCAAAAATAGTTTCAGCGGCTAGCATGCCGGATTTCATCGCGGTATGGTTGCCTTTAATTTTGGCAAAGTTCAGCGTACCAGCATCGCAGCCCACCAAAACTCCACCAGGGAAGGTCATTTTAGGTAAGCTGTTCAAGCCACCTTTGGCAATAGCGCGGGCGCCATAGGACACACGTTTTCCACCTTGCAAATACTGTTTAATAACAGGGTGCTGTTTGTAACGCTGAAATTCTTCAAAAGGACTCAGATGTGGATTGCTATAGTTCAGATCAACGATTAAACCTACCACAATTTGCTGACCTTCAGCGTGGTACAAATAGCCACCACCGCTGGTATCCTGTTGCAATGGCCAGCCAGCACTGTGCACCACTAAACCTTGTTGATGCTGCTCTGCCGGCACATCCCAGATTTCTTTAAAGCCCAGAGCATAATGCTGAGGAGAACGGTCTTTATCCAGCGAAAAGCGGGAAATCAATTCTTTACCTAAATGGCCACGGCAGCCTTCTGCAAAAACAGTGTATTTGCCACGCAGCTCCATCGCAGGTACGTAGCTGTCTTTATGACTGCCATCATGGGCTACACCCATTTCACCTGTAACAATGCCTTTGACTACATCATCTTCAATCAGTAACTCTGCAGCGGTAAATCCTGGAAATATCTCAACACCCAGTTGCTCAGCCTGAGTGGCTAACCAGCGACATAAATTGCCCATGGATACAATGTAGTTGCCTTCATTGTGCATGGTTTTTGGCACCAGAAAATTGGGTAACTTTTGCGCGGCAGTTTCGTCTTTTAATAAATAGATATGGTCATGCGTAACCGCTGCAGTAACGGGTGCATTCATTTTTTGCCAGTCGGGGAATAGCTCATTTAAAGCGCGGGGTTCAAACACAGCACCTGATAAAATGTGGGCTCCGACTTCAGAGCCTTTTTCAACGACACACAAACTTATTTCAGTGCCCGCTGTTTTGGCCTGTTGGGCTATGCGGATAGCGGTAGACAAACCTGCAGGGCCTGCACCAACTATAACAACATCAAATTCCATCGATTCACGTTCAACCACAACAACCTCAACTTATCCACCTTTTTGTCTGGCTTTTTGCCTTATTCTGCTGATGGATGATTAACTTGACATAAAATTCATATCTTCTGCGCTTGCTAGGGTATTTCAGGTTGACGTTAACGTCAACAGTAAGTAGATTGATGACCTGGAAATAATCAGCTTTACCTTAACGTCAACTTAGTGCTGAGCGTAACTGCCGAATGGGGTTTTTATGAAGATTTTAGTACCGGTCAAACGGGTCATAGATTACAACGTCAAAGTACGGGTAAAGGCCGATCAAAGTGGTGTGGATTTAGCAAATGTCAAAATGGCACTAAATCCGTTTTGTGAAATTGCGGTAGAAGAAGCGGTGCGGCTTAAAGAAGCAGGAATTGCCACAGAAGTGGTGGTGGTCTCTATCGGTCCTGCTGCGGTACAGGAACAACTGCGTACTGCCTTGGCTTTAGGCGCGGATCGTGCTTTACAGATTGAAACTGAATTAAGCTTAGATTCGCTGCAAGTAGCGAAGTTACTGAGCAAAGTAGTGGCAGACGAGCAGCCACAACTGGTGATTTTAGGTAAACAAGCCATAGACTCAGACAACAACCAGACAGGCCAGATGCTGGCAGCATTAACTGGGATGGGTCAGGGCACTTTTGCATCCAAAGTGGTCGTGGCTGATGGCAAAGTAAAAGTAACCCGTGAAATAGACGGTGGTTTACAGCAAGTGGAACTTACTTTGCCAGCTGTGGTATCAACAGACCTGCGTTTAAATGAACCACGTTACGCTTCACTGCCTAACATCATGAAAGCCAAGAAAAAACCTTTAGATGTAAAAGCGGCAGACAGCTACGGTGTGAACCTAAGTTCTAACGTGACTACCGTCAAAGTCACAGCCCCTGCTAGTCGTAAAGCGGGTGTTATCGTCAGCTCTGTTGATGAGTTAGTAGCCAAATTAAAACAAGAAGCGAAGGTGATCTGATGAGCATTTTAGTGATAGCGGAACACAACAATCAGAGCCTAAAGGCAGATACCTACAAAGCGGTGAAAGCAGCCAGCCAGATTGGCGGCGATATTCATCTGCTAGTGGCAGGTTTTAACTCTGCCGCCGCAGCAGCGGAAGCAGCCACTTTGGCAGGTGTCAGCAAGGTACTGCATGCTGATTCAGCAGCTTATCAGCATCAATTGGCTGAAAATATCAGTTTACTGGTGACAGAACTGGCGAAGGATTATCAACATGTGGTCGCCAGCGCGACTACACATGGTAAAAACTTTTTACCCCGTGTCGCCGCTTTGTTAGACGTTGCTCAAATTTCCGATGTGATAGCCATTGAAAGCGCCGACACCTTTGTGCGTCCTGTGTATGCGGGTAACGCCATTGCTACAGTAAAAAGCAGCGATGCCATTAAAGTGCTGACTGTTCGTTCTGCAGCTTTTGACGCTGTGGATACAGGCAACAACGCTGCTGTTGAAACGATCAGCCTTAGCAAAGAGGCGGGAGTATCGAGTTTTGTCAGTGAAGAGCTGACCAAATCAGAGCGCCCTGAACTGACTGCCGCTAAGGTCATCATCTCTGGCGGCCGTGGTATGCAAAACGGTGAAAACTTTGCGCTGTTAAACGGTATAGCGGACAAGCTGAAGGCTGCTATCGGTGCTTCACGCGCAGCAGTAGACGCTGGTTTTGTGCCAAACGACATGCAAGTTGGCCAGACAGGTAAAATTGTTGCGCCAGATTTGTATATTGCTGTGGGTATTTCCGGTGCTATTCAGCATTTGGCAGGTATGAAAGACTCTAAAGTGATAGTTGCTATCAATAAAGACCCTGAAGCGCCTATTTTCCAGGTGGCGGATTATGGTCTGGTCGGCGATTTGTTTGCGATTTTGCCTGAGCTCGAATCCAAAATTTAACTTTTAGCATCATTTGATCTGAGTAAAGAGGGCCTGCTTTGGCTCTCTTTACTCAAGTTAATAAATTGCTTACAAATTTCTTCTGTAACTCTCTTGTCCCCTTTGATTTCGATCTCTAAGATAGGCAACTAATGCGCTGTTGCAAGGCTTTTCGCCATTTGGGTGAGCGAGCTGTTCAGGAGATAAAAAATGAAAAAAACGTTAATTCTCGGAGCCTTTGTGTTGTCACTTGCAGGATGCGCGACAGTGCCAGCCAATAAAGAAAGTCTGACCACTCAACTTGATGGTCCTTTGGCGCAACTTCAGCTCGACACCCGTCAGTTACAATTAAGACTGGAACGATTAACCGAAAATAAAGAATGTCAGCAAGACAATCAGTGCAAAGTGATTGGAGTAGGTGCTCGCCCTTGCGGCGGGCCAGATCAGTTTCTGACGTACTCCACACAGCATACAGATGAAAAAATGTTAAGCTACACCAACGAGCGATACCAGAAGCTAAAAAAGCAGCAAAATGAAAAGCTTGGCCTGATGTCAACTTGTCAGATGTTGGTGCCGCCACAGAGCGCTTGTGTAGCGCAGAAATGTGTAATAGGGCAGCCAGCCAGCTAATTGCTTATAGTTAAGAAAAATATTCAGAGAGAACCATGACCATACAACCTTTGTTCGTTTTAAGTGCTGTTTTGGCTGTGGTTTTGGTTTTTAGTTTTTGGGCGCTCGCCTACTGCCGCAGAAAGGCCACTCAATTACAGCAAGAATTAACCTCGCTTCAAACTACAAATCAACTTCAGGCTCAGCAAAGTCAACACGATCAACAGCTATTGCAACAAATTCACCTGCAGCTGCAGCAAGCTCAGGATGACTTTAAAGATCTAAGTTATCAGCAGCAGAAATACGCCGCAGAATTAGCCCGTAGCCAAAGCCAGTATCAGCAGGTATCAGAACTCTGGGCTGAGTTAAAACAGCAGTACCAGAGCCAGCAGCAGGATTATATGCAGCTGCAGCGCGAACACAGCGCTTTGCAAATCAGTTTAAAAGAAAAGCAGCAGCATTTTGCTGAGCAACAGGCGTTGTTGCAAAACAGCAAACAACAACTCAGTCTTGAATTTCAGCAGCTGGCACAGCAAATTTTTGAAGATAAGTCGGTGCGTTTCCAGGCGACTAATCAGGAAGCGTTAAACAGCTTATTGAATCCGTTTCGTCTGCAGTTAGATGCCTTTAAAAGTAAAGTGGAAGATATTCACCTCAAAGACAGCCAGCAGCAGGCACTGTTGAACCACGAACTGCAGCATTTAAAAATCCTCAATCAGCAGATCACCGAAGAAGCGCATCAACTGGCTGTGGCCTTAAAAGGCCAGAAAAAGACGCAAGGCAACTGGGGCGAACTGGTGCTGGAAAATGTGCTGGAGCGTTCAGGCTTGAGGGCGGGGCAGGATTATCAGCGCGAGTTTTCTGTGACTCAGGAAGATGGCAATAAACTGCGGCCTGATTTAGTGGTGTTTTTACCCCAAGGCAAACATTTGATTATTGATGCCAAAGTCTCCTTAAATGCCTATAGCCGTTATATCAATTCAGAAGACGATACAGAGCGTAAACTGGCGCTGCAGGAGCATGTGGCATCTATGGCGGCCCGTATTAAAGAGCTTTCAGACCGAAATTACCACAAGTTACCAGGCCTGAATTCTCCTGACTTAGTCTTTATGTTTGTGCCTATAGAGTCGGCTTTTGTTGAAGCGCTAAAAGCCGATGAAACTTTGTTTCAGCAAGCGTTGAATCAAAATGTACTGGTGGCGACGCCAACCACTTTGTTAACCAGCCTGAATATAGTACGGCAGTTATGGCGCTACGAAGAGCAGCATAAGCACACGGCTGAATTGGCCAAACGTGCTGATGCGGTATTTAATAAACTTCGCACCTTCCTGACCACCTTTTTACGGGTGAAAGAGAGCTTAAACAAAGCGCAGGAAGCTTATGAGACTGCTGAAAGTCAGCTGTATAAGGGCAGGGCGAATCTGGTCAAACAGGTCAATGAATTTAAAGAGTTAACGCCAGCCATTCAGGCTGAGCTGCCAGAGTATTTTGTCGAAAAATCGCAGATTGAGTTTGACTCAGACGCTGTGCCAGAAGCAAAAATCTCGTTGGCGCCATAAAGCACTATGGAGCTTTGAGTTGTCAGGTTTATACTAGCGTCCTTTTTTGATTGCAGAGAATTTCAGTGAGTACTTCAGATTTCAGCGCCTTTATCCAACTCCTTACACAAAAGCTTGAAAACAGCAGCTGGCAAAAGCTGCTGTTAAGCAGTTATCAGGGCGAGGATACCAGCCTGGTGCGAATTGAAGTACGGCCTGTGGTGTTAAAAGATGTTGCGCATTTAAGTTTTTTATACCGGCATAAAACCCGCGATATCACCAAAAACTTTGCCGTAAATGAAGGTCTTGCGCTTATTCAGCAGTTATTGGGTACAGAATTTAAAGCTGCCCATTTCACAGCGTTGGATAGCGAAACCCAATTGAGTGTCAGCAAAAAAGGCAAAGTGTTAAGCAGTACTAAAGCTATTAAGCAAACAGCTGGAACCGGCACAGTCTTGACGCATGATAAAGAAAAACAGCGTTTTCTGACGCTGGACAGGCCTTTTTTACAAAAGCTTGGTGTGACTGATGCCAACCATAAGCTGGTGCCCGCTATGTCGCGCAAATGGAAGCAGATTAATAAGTTTGTCGAAGTCTTTGACCGGGCTTTAAATCAAACCGGTTTAAAACAAAAACCTGCTGTGCATATTGCCGACTTTGGCTCGGGCAAAGCCTATTTAACCTTTGCGGTGCATGACTACCTGACGCACCAGTTAGGGCTTGATGCCAAAGTGACAGGTGTCGAACTGCGTCAGGAGCTGGTGGATTTATGTAATGGTGTCGCCTGTGATTTAAATTTGCAGGGCATTGGTTTTGAGCAGGGCGATGTCAAACATTTTCAGGCCAAAGGCATAGATGTGATGATAGCGCTGCATGCCTGCGATATAGCTACGGATTACGCCATTCATATGGGCATTCGCACTGGCGCTTCGATGATTATGTGTTCACCTTGTTGCCATAAACAACTGCGGCCGCAACTGATCAGCCCGCCACTGCTGCAACCTATGCTCAAACACGGTATCCATTTAGGTGAACAAGCCGAAATGCTCACCGATAGCCTGCGTGCCTTGCTGCTGGAAGCTTATGGCTATGACACTCAGGTGTTTGAATTTATCTCTCTGGAACACACCAGCAAAAACAAAATGATCCTGGCGGTTAAAAGCCAAAAGCCGAAAAGCCGCGAACAAATTCTGGCTCAGGTGCAACAGATCAAAAGCTTCTACGGTATTCAGCAGCATTGTCTTGAAGAGTTATTGCTGCAGTCGGAGTGATTCAGGCCCGTTCTTCTGCCTCATAACGGAGCGGGCAACTACAACGCACACACGCCGTAAATACATCCCTGTAGGCTCCTGTCCAGCACTCCGGGGGGTTGCAGAGCAAAACCCGTTCAGTCGGCAGCAAGTCAGACTACTGACTTGCTGAAATCCCGCCTTCACCCAACTGGACAGGGTCTGCTAACGTAGTTGTCCGACCATTCTCTAAGTTCTTTTGCATCGTCACTTTGTGCCAATTGCGGACATCGGTTATACATCTGGACGCACGAATACACAGTGTTATTTGCTTTTACCATAAAACAGGCACACTTTGAGCAAATCAACGGGCACATTTTTCTGTTGCTGAAAAAGAGAAAACATTCTAATTTAGAAACTTAGAGTGGACCGACCTGAAAATAACAGGCCAGATAAAAGTAATAATGTGCCAACACGCGTTTGTGTCGCAGCTAGCAATGATTAGTTGTTTTTTATTAATACGGTAACGCTGGTTTTTCATCTGGTAGAAGCAGAGAAAGTGTGCTGGCACAATATACAACTGTTAACTTTAGGGAGAACACTGAGTGTCAGGTGAAGAAAAGGAAAAGAATGAAATACCTACGCAGAAAGATATAACTAAAAACGCGTCAGGAACTTCGTTTAGTGCTCCCTGAATCGCCACTAATTTCCTAGACACCTTTCAGTTAGATAAACTAACTCAAAGAGAGGTGCCTATGAGCAGTAAACGTTACCCCGAAGAATTCAGAATCGAAGCAGTTAAGCAGGTCGTTGATCGCGGCCATTCAGTTGCGGATGTTGCCAAACGGCTCGATATCACCACGCACAGCCTGTACGCCTGGATTAAAAAGTACGGTCCTGACAAACAACAGCATAATGATTTGGCTGACGCTCAGGCCGAGATTAAGCGACTGCAAAAAGAGCTGAAGCGAGCCACCGAAGAGCGCGACATTCTAAAAAAAGCCGCGGCGTACTTCGCAAAGCTGTCCGACTAAGATACGCCTTCATTAAAGAACACTGCGACAGCTGGCCGGTGCGCTGGCTTTGTAACATGTTGGATGTGCATCCCAGTGGATACTATGCGTGGAGTAAGGCATCGCTGTCGAAACGCGATAAAGCAAACCGGCGGCTGACAGGATTAATAAAACAGTTTTGGCTGGAGTCTGGTTGTGTGTATGGCTACCGTAAAATTCATTCTGATTTACGTGATTTCGGCGAGTCTTGCGGCATTAACCGGGTATACCGGTTGATGCAATCCGAAGGGCTTAAAGCACAGGTTGGATATCGCAAACCCAGATCACGTAAGGGGGACAGCCATATCATTACGCCGAACCGCTTGCAGCGGCAGTTTAATCCGTTAGTGCCTGACGAGGTATGGGTAACTGATATCACGTACATCCGCACGCATGAGGGGTGGCTGTATTTGGCTGTGGTTGTGGATTTGTTCTCGCGCAAGGTTGTTGGCTGGTCGATGCATTCCCAAATCAGCAAAGATATTGTGCTGAACGCATTGCTGATGGCCGTGTGGCGACGTCAGCCTAAAAAACAGGTGATGGTTCACTCCGACCAAGGGAGCCAATACACCAGCCATGACTGGCAGGCATTCCTGAAAACTCATGGCTTACAAGGCAGCATGAGCAGACGCGGAAACTGTCATGACAATGCAGTGGCAGAAAGCTTCTTCCAGTTGTTAAAGCGAGAGCGGATCAAGCGGAAAGTCTACACGACGCGTGATGAGGCCAGAAGTGATGTGTTTGATTACATTGAAATGTTTTACAACAGTAAACGGAAACATGGTTCCAATAATCTGCTGTCACCGGTAGAGTATGAAAACCGTTACCAAGAACGGCTGGGAAGTGTCTAGTTTATTGGTGGCGATTCATTAAGATCTAGTGGTGAAAACGGTATATTCAATAAATATGACTGGGTTAAAGAGGCTGATGGGAAGCTTATCAGTGCCAAGTTATTAAGAGAATGTGCACTCAAAAAGCAATTAGAATTCGATACCTTACATGTTAAAAAAAAGGTTGATGGAGAACAGTTAACTTCAAAAGAAGTTTTTGAAATATTGAATGCTAAGGAATCTGCTAATAAGTCTAGTGTACTAATCTTAGGATATGCAATCGAATTACTTTTGAAATCGGGCATTGTGTCATTACTTATAAATGCGCCTAAAAAATTACTCGAGAAAAAAGTTAAATCATACAGTCACAACCTGTTAAATATTGCATTGGATTTGCACTTTTCTTTATCGAATGAAGAACATTATTTGCTAGAAGTTTTAGGTGGTTATATTATTCGAGAAACTCGATACCCAGTAACACCAATTTCAATCAATGATTATTGTAACCAGGTTAACCAGATTACAAATTTTATATCTAGTGAAGAAAATTTTGCGTTGGGTGTCCAACTTTTTGAAAGACTGAGGAGTTTTATTAAAGATATTGATGGGACCCCTGACAATGTGAAATTCCATTCAAGAATGGAAATGGAAGAGAACGGATATATAACATTCAGGGTTGGGGGATGCCTACCTCCTGTTTTTATATTGAAATTTTGTCAAAGTCAGATTAGTGCAGGAATTGCAACCATTGAGACGGTCAAGTCTCTGCTAATTGAGAAAAACAAAGTAAATAAGAGTATCCATTCAAATTTAATGGAAAAATACTGGGATAAGGCAATTTTCTACATTGTTGATGACAAAAACGGGCTTAAAATCGCTGCAATTGACAAAAGTAACTATCAATAATTTAGTTGCTAGACACGTAGCACTAAGTATATTTGCAGCTGAACTCAGCGTTAATGTCCGCATCTCGCTCTTTGCAGTCATAGTGTATTTAAAGGGACAGGACTTTAATCGGTCAAACTCAAAATTTTAGGCACAAAAAAACCGACTAAAAAGTCGGTCTTAAAGTTGGTTGCGGGAGCCGGATTTGAACCGACGACCTTCGGGTTATGAGCCCGACGAGCTACCAGGCTGCTCCATCCCGCGTCCGTATTGATAGTTGAGCAGTAACTATCATGATTTAAAACATACACATTATTGGTTGCGGGAGCCGGATTTGAACCGACGACCTTCGGGTTATGAGCCCGACGAGCTACCAGGCTGCTCCATCCCGCGTCCGTATCTTAACGTTAAGTAATTTCTGTTAAGGCGTGTAGTGCATTCACGTTCTACTTAATTGCTTAAGTTGGTTGCGGGAGCCGGATTTGAACCGTCGCCCTTCGCCACGGGGTTATAAAGAGGAGCCCGAGGGCTAAATTACTTTACAACGCCTGTCACGAATTGGTTGCGGGAGCCGGATTTGAACCGACGACCTTCGGGTTATGAGCCCGACGAGCTACCAGGCTGCTCCATCCCGCGTCCGTGTTTGCGGGGCGCATAGTAGAGCTTTTGCCCTAGCAGTGCAAGGCTTAATATCAGGAAATTCCAAAGAAGTGAACTGACTGCGCAATAATTAAACGCATAGGTCTTTAAGTAGGCGATAGTGGCGGTTTCTGAAGTAGTAGTAGCGCAAATCTTTGTTTTTGAGCTGAAAAACATCCCAATGCTTTCGAAAGCGCTTCTGTTATAATGTGCGCCATTTTATTGCAGGGCAGATCATATGTTGGAATTCTGGGCCTTAACATCCAAAGGTGTTGAAGAGCTGTTGGCGGATGAGATCCGTCGTTATCAAGGCGAAGTTATTAAATTAGGCATGGGCGTAGTGCGCTTTAAGGCTGAACTTAAAGATGCATATCAGCTGTGCTTATGGTCGCGTTTAGCGACCCGTATTCTACGCTTGGAACAATCCATCGAAATTGATGCCAATTCAGACCTGTATCAGGTTGCGATGCGTATTAACTGGCCTTCCTTAATGCGGATGGAGCAAAGCTTTGCGGTGGAATGTGTCGGTAAGCACCCGACCATAGACAATACCCAGTTTGGTGGCATGCGGGTAAAAGATGCCATAGTGGACCAGTTCCGCGAGCGCTATGACGCCCGGCCTAATGTTGATCGTATCGACCCGGATGTAAGGTTTCAGGTGCGTTTAGAGCGCCAGCATTTTCATTTCTTCCAGGATTTTTCTGGTCCATCACTGCATCAGCGTGGTTACCGTAAAGAGCAGGGCGAAGCTCCATTAAAAGAACATTTAGCTGCCGCTTTATTAATTCGTTCCGGCTGGAAGGCTGATCAACCTTTATATGATCCGTTTTGTGGTAGCGGTACTTTATTGATAGAAGCGGTGCTGATGGCACGTCAGTTAGCTCCTGGTTTAAAACGTGAAAAGTTTGCTTTTGAACAATGGGGCGATCACCAGCCAGAATTGTGGCAACAACTGCGTGCAGAGGCTTTAGGCTCGCGTCAGGCTATCGCTGAAGGTGTGACTTTTGTTGGTAGCGATACTGATGAACGTACCTTACAAAAAGCCCGTCAGAATGCGGCCCGTGCTGGTGTGGCTGACTATATAGAATTTATCACCCAAGATGCGACACAAATTCAATCGGCTGTGTGCGAAGGTAAAGGCGTTATTATTACCAACCCGCCATATGGTGAGCGTTTAGGGGATTTACCTCAACTTATTCCTGTCTATGCTGAATTTTCCTTAGGCCTGAAAAAACACTATCAGGGCTGGCGTTTAGCCATTATTACCTCAAGCCCGGATTTATTGCGGGCATTGAAGCTCTCTAAAGCCAAAAGCTATAAATTCACTAACGGTCCTTTGGACTGTGAATTTACTATGTTTGATTTGACCGAACAGCAAGTTCAGGTCAATGCCAACAGCCAAAGTGCAGCCTTGTTTTATGCTGAAAGCGAATCTTTTGGCAATCGCCTGAAGAAAAACGTCAAGCAGCTGGAGAAGTGGGCTAAACGCGAAAACATCAGTTGCTACCGTATGTATGACGCTGATATTCCGGAATACAACGTGGCGGTCGACTGGTATGACGGCGAAGTAGTGATCCATGAATACGCGGCTCCTGCCAATGTGGATGAACAAATAGCGCAAAAACGTTTGTTTGACGTGGTGAACCTGGTGCCTAAGGTGCTTGGCATTAGCAGCGACAAGCTGGTGCTAAAGGTCCGTGAAAAACAAAAAGGCAAAGAGCAGTATCAGGCACTTGCTAAAGCCGGGCAATACAAAGAAGTGACTGAATATGGCGCTAAGTTTTTAGTCAACCTGCGGGATTATTTAGATACCGGCTTGTTTTTAGATCACCGTGTCACCCGTTTGGCGATTCAACAGCAAGCCAAAGGCAAAAAAGTACTGAATTTATTTGCCTACACAGGCACAGCGTCTGTGCATGCGGCTTTAGGTGGCGCTTTGTCTGTCACTACGGTTGATATGTCCAATACCTATCTGGACTGGGCCAAACGCAACTTTCTGATCAATGGTCTGGAAGGCAAGGCCTATCAGTTTATTCAGGATAACTGTCTGGATTGGCTGAAAGGCTGCAAAAACCAGTTTGATTTAATCTTTGTCGACCCGCCGACGTTCTCCAACTCCAAACGGATGGAAGACACCTGGGATGTACAACGTGATCACGTCAAGTTACTGACTATGGTTGGACGCTGCCTGGCGCCGAACGGCAAAGTGATTTTCTCTAATAACAAACGCCGTTTTAAGCTGGACAAAGCGGTGTTGGAAGAGGCTGGATGGAGTATCAAAGATATTTCAGCCCAAAGTTTACCGGAAGATTTTAAACGCAACCCGCATATTCACGTGTGTTTTGAGCTCTTCAAACGGGTTGATGCATAAATGCAGATGCGGCTTTACAGCACCTGGGGTTGCCATTTATGTGAACAGGCCGAGCAGCTTTTGCTGCAGGCCGGTTTGGCAGGTGCGGTAGAAATTATCGATATAGTGGACGATCCGGAGTCTTTTCAGCGCTACCGGGTGCATATTCCAGTGTTTAAAGTGAAAGACCAGGAACTGTTCTGGCCCTTTGACCTTGCACAGATACAACAACTGCTTGAGCAGTCGTCAGGACAATAAAAGTGGAATTATTACGTTTTCAACAAGCCAGTCTGGCTTTTGGTACTCATCCCATTTTAGACAAAGTGGATTTTAGTTTATTTGCCGGCGAACGTGTCTGTTTAGTTGGCCGTAACGGCGCTGGTAAATCCTCCTTCTTAAAAATATTGACCGGTCATCAAAATTTAGATGACGGCCAGGTGGTACGGCAGAACAATTTAGTGATCAGCCGCTTAGAGCAAGACCCACCAGCCCGGGTTGACATCAAAGTGGCAGATTTTATCCGTGAAGGTGCAGGCGATTTAGCCGAAAAGCTGCAGCGCTTCTATCATTTGGCCGATCATTTCTCGGAAGCAACCGAAGCAGAACAACGTGAGTTTGGTGTGTTACAGGCTGAGTTGGACACCCGTCATGGCTGGCAGTTAGAAAGCCGTATTGAAGAGTTGTGTTTGCAGTTTGAAATGGACCCCAATACCACGCTCGCTTCGTTATCCGGCGGCTGGTTACGTAAAGCGGCTTTGGCCAAGGCTTTAGTGTCGCAACCGAATGTGCTGTTGCTGGACGAACCAACCAACCACTTAGACGTCGCTGCTATTCAATGGCTTGAGCAGTTCTTTATGAACTTCAAAGGCGCCATTATTTTTATCTCGCACGACAGGGCCTTTATCCGCGCTTTAGCTAGCCGCATTATCGATTTAGACCGTGGTGAGCTCACTTCACACCCTGGTAATTACGCTGAGTATCTGGAGCGTAAGCAAAAAATGCTGGAAACAGAGCAGCAGCACAATGCGCTCTTTGATAAAAAGTTGGCGGAAGAAGAAGTCTGGATCCGCCAGGGCATTAAAGCCCGCCGTACTCGCAACGAAGGCCGGGTTCGTGCGTTAAAAGCACTGCGTAACGAACGCGCCGCCCGGGTTGAACAACTGGGCAAAGTAGAATTTGCCATTGAGCAATCGCAAAAATCCGGCAAACTGGTGTTTGAAACCAAAGGGGTGAACGTCAGTTTTAAAGGTGACGCTGTTTTAAAAGATTTGAACGTCCTGGTGATGCGTGGAGATCGTATCGCTTTGGTTGGCCCAAATGGTGTGGGTAAATCCACCTTAATCAAAACCTTGCTGGGCGAGTACAACGCCGACAGCGGTGAAATTAAACGCGGTACCAACCTGGAAGTGGCCTATTTTGACCAGCACCGTATTCAGCTGGATTTAGACGCCACAGTGCAGGATAACGTCGCTGATGGGAAGCAGGAAATCACCCAAAATGGCCAAACCCGCCATGTACTGAGTTACTTGCAGGACTTCTTATTTGCACCAGCGCGCGCCAGAACACCGGTTCGGGCTTTATCTGGTGGTGAGAAAAACCGCTTATTGCTGGCACGTTTATTCGCTAAGCCTAGTAATTTACTGATCCTCGATGAACCGACCAACGATCTGGATGTGGAAACTCTTGAACTGCTTGAAGATATTCTGCAGCAGTATCAGGGCACAGTGCTGCTAGTTAGCCACGACCGTGAGTTTGTTAATAATACAGTGACAAGTTCTTTGTATTTTGCCGGTCAGGGCAAGGTGGTTGACATAGCCGGTGACTACGAAGATGTGGTGGCCTATCAAAAACGGCAGCAAAATAATGTAAAAGCTGTTGAAACTGTGCAAAAAAGTGTAAAACCTGTCGAAGAAAAGCCTGTTGAGCTTTCATCCACAAGCAGTAAGAAGTTATCATACAAAGAGAAACGAGAACTGGAACTATTGCCCGCTTTAATCGAGACGCTTGATGCAGAATTAAGTGCCTTGCAGCAGCAAGTGAATGATCCACAATTTTTCCGGCAAAGTGCCGAGAGCACCCAAAAAGCGTTGAACCTATTGCATGAGACCGAGTCGAAGCTCGCGCACGCTTATGAGCGTTGGGAACAATTAGAAGCATTAAATCAGCAGTAACAGGGGACCTGAATGAGATTATCGCCCGTAGTATTAGCCATATTAACCGGCTTGGCCGCCAGTTCAGCATATGCCGCCGTGTATCAGGTTCAGGAGTTGCCGGAAGTCAGCACTGTGCGTTCTCAGTTTGGCGCAGCTATTAATGACAATGGCGATGTAGTAGGGAACGGCAGTTTTATCTATAACTTTCCTGTAGATATAAGCGCAATAAATTTTGAAGATGCGTCTTTAGTTGCTGCACTGTCCGCTGAAACTATTGAGCAGATTAAATTAGGTAATGTGACGGCCTCATCCTTGAGCGTATTGCTAAATTACCTTGGAAACAACAGCACAAATTATAGAATTCAACGTTACAGTGATGTGCAGGCGTTAAATTTATCGACAGGTGCGCAAGTCAGAGTCAGAGAACAGGCTGCTGTCCCAACGAACAGAGAATACGTATACGATATTAATAACAGTGGTAACGCAATTGCGGTGGCTACAACGCCTTTTACTCTTCAGAGCTTTACTCCTGCGGCAACAGAAGCAGTGCCTTCTCCTGAGACAGTAAATGTTTGGGTACCAGAGCAGGGTTACATCAAATCTTACGTCGTGAGCGGTAACAGCGTGATCCCTTTACCTATCCCATTTGAGGAACTTGGTGGTGGTTTTGCGACAGCGTCAAAAATTAGCGAATCGAATTACATCGCTGGCTCTGGAAGCGTATCCATGCTGGATACTAACAAGACGGTTATTGAAACTGCCTGTAAAGGAGAATCAACTCCGGTTAATCTGTGCTATCACGGCTATGGTACATCAAGTTATGTCGAAAGAGCGCTCGTCTGGAAAATGAACGATTCTGGTCAGATTTCTGCTGCTGTTCAATATGGCTTTCTGGGACCTGTTGTTGAAGGCACTACTGACGCTACATACTTAAGCCGCGCTACTTCGGTGAATGATTCTGGTATCGCTGTAGGTTATTCCAGTTATACCAATGAAGAACGTCAGATCTTTACAAACCACGCGACTGTCTTTGACCAAAGCGAAGTGTCTGCGGTTATTGATCCTTTAGAGTGGGACGGCAGTGTCGCAAATGATATTAACAATGAAAATATTATTGTAGGTACCGCGACTAAACGTATTAATGGTATATCGCGTGGTCGGATGTTTATATTTGATTACAATACGAAAACTGCAGTTTACCCTAATGGTTTCTTTAGTAGTTCAGGTACAGTTCCTGCCGCAATTAACGAAAACAACATGATTGTAGGTTCAGCAGAAGTTATCCCTTCAGACAGCACTACACGCAGGCAGGTCGCGTTCTTGTACGACATGGCAACGGAGAGCTTCACTGATCTGAATACTTTGTTACCCTGTGGTGCAAATTTTAACTTGGTTGAAGCAAAAGACATTAACAACAATAATGAAATTATTGCAAATGCCATTTATTCTCTGGAGCAACGCGATGCAAAAGGCGATGTTGTGAAGGATAGCGCTGGTAATCCGGTCATGGAAAATGTAACAAGGCCTGTGAAATTAATCCCGGTGCCTAATGGTACAATTGAAAACTGTAATGTGCCGGAAGAGATCACTTATGAACGTAAAGGCGGTTCATCAAGCTGGTACAGCTTACTGTTGCTGCCATTATTGATGCTCAGACGCAAAGTGAAGTCTTAATAACTCCTTTGTTCAGGTAAAAAAACCGCTCTGGCGGTTTTTTTATTGTCTTTTTTGTACAGACCCATTTATTACACAGGGTGTTTACCCCTAAAGATCCCTACTTTGGCAGGTTAAAACACGGCAGGATGAGTGTTTTCTGCAGCTTGAGCTGCCAAAGCTGAAGATCATGGACGATGTGGTAATCATCCCTTAAATTAACTGACGCTAAAAGTAGAATTTTCTCGTAATATAAACGCAGGAGATTCTGCATGAAAACATCAAAATTTAGTGACAGCCAAATCCTGGCAATTTTAAAACAAGCGGAAGCTGGAGCTCCGGTTCCCGAACTCTGCCGTGAGCACGGTATGAGTTCGGCCACCTTTTACAAATGGCGCGCCAAATTTGGCGGCATGGATGCATCCATGATGGCCCGGCTTAAAGAGCTGGAGGCGGAAAATGCCCGGCTGAAAAAGATGTACGCCGAAGAACGGCTCAAAGCCGAAATCCTCAAAGAGGCCATCGAAAAAAAGTGGTAAAGCCGTCGCGCCGACGGGAATTGGCGCAAAAGGCGGTGCGCGAGAAATCCATTTCTGTCACATTGGCCTGTGCGGTGTTTAGCATCAGTGAAACCTGCTACCGCTATCAGGCCCGTCTGAGGGATGAGAACGCGGAAATTGCGGACTGGCTGCTGCGCTTAACCTCCACTTACCGGAGTTGGGGCTTTGGCATGTGTTTCTATTACCTGCGTAATGTGAAACGCTTTGGCTGGAACCATAAACGTGTGCTGCGGATTTACCGCGAGCTGGAGCTGAACTTAAGGATAAAACCCAAGAAACGGCTCACCCGTGAAAAGCCTGAACCGCTGGCGGTGCCAGAGATGAAGAACCAATGCTGGTCGATGGATTTTATGCATGACCAGCTCGAGGATGGCCGCAGTTTCCGGCTGCTGAATATCATTGATGATTTTAACCGGGAAGGCTTAGCCATTGAGGTCGACTTCTCGCTACCGGCAGAACGGGTAGTCAGAGTGCTCAATCAAGTCATTGAGTGGCGAGGCAAACCCAAGGAAATCCGTAGCGACAACGGCCCTGAATACATTGGTTCTGTCCTCAAAAACTGGGCAGAATCAAACGGAGTGGCCCTGAAGTATATTCAGCCAGGCAATCCGCAGCAAAATGCCTATGTGGAGCGATATAACCGTACAGTTCGCTACGACTGGCTAAACCAATATTTATTCAGCAGTATTGCCGAAGTTCAGGACTATGCGACAGAATGGCTGTGGTTTTATAACAATGAACGGCCAAACAAAGCTTTGGGTGGCATACCACCGAAGTACAAGGACAACTTAGTAACACAGGCTTCTACTTCAAGCGTCCATTAAAAATGGGATGATTACCATGTGAGTAAAAAAATACCTTGTGTAATTCAAAAAAAATAAATTATTTTGTCATCAAATCTTAAATAAGTTCAGGTTCTTACTTAATGTCAATAGGGCTAGGGAAAGTTTATTAGTGGAACCTTTTGGGCAACTCAACTATCTATTAAAGTGCAACGCAAGTTGCTTGTTATTTATCAGATCGAGGAAGATTGCCTTATGAAAAGACAGAAAAGAGATCGTTTAGAACGTGCCCACGCTCAAGGTTATCGCGCCGCTGTCACAGGTCGCTCAAAAGAGATTTGTCCTTATCAGAATTTAGACACCAGATCGCAATGGCTCGGAGGGTACCGGGAAGCGATGGAAGACAAAGGGATTGGCCTGTTCGCCAGAGGTCAGTAATTCACGAATTCAGATAACAAGGCCCCGATAACCGGGGCCTTGTGCGTTTCTAACCTTTAACTGTCCGCAATCAAAAACGGGCTTTAAGTCCTAAGGTAAAAGAACGACCTGGCAGAGGCGCATCTTCTTTGATAAAGGAACTGTGAACAAAACCCAATTCGTCCGTCAGGTTATTGGCTTTAACAAAAGCAGTCAGGTCCAGATCATTGAGATTAAAGTAGTAGCTAAAACCTAAATCAAGGATCTGATAGGAGCCTGTGGTGCTCTCGCCAGCAGCAACCCGGTTTTGCTTCATATAGTGAGTCCAATCTATAGTGGCAGACCAATCTTGTGCCGAATAGCTATAACCAGTTCCTACTTTTATAGGCGGTATCCGCGGTAAATCACCGCCGTTATCCAGCTTTGCTCGTACAGAATCGATAAAGAACTCAAGCTCCTGCTCTGGCGTAAGCTGATAGGCCATAGCGAATTCGGCACCATACAAAGTGGCATCTTGCTGCTGATAATGGAAAATGGAGAATTCTTCGCCTTCGTGCTCGTGAGCATGTTCTTCTTCGTGCTCGTCGTGCGCTTCAAGATCGGCCATGGTTAAACCAGAATCCTTCATATACAGATAGTTATGCACTTTGTTGTAGAACAGGTTGTAGGTGAAGGTGAAATCACCTTCAAACTTACGCAAAGTCAGGTCGATGTTGTTCGCAACCTCTTTCTTGAAGGCGGTTTCAGCTTGAGCGATTTCTCCGTCGGCATCCAGCGCATAAGCCAAACCCAGTTCATAGGTCTGAGTGGCAATGTGAGCGCCGTTGGAGTAAAGCTCGGCAGCACTTGGCGCGCGTTCAGAGCGGCTCACCGACAGCGCCCAGTTGTAACCTTGCTGGAAATTCCAGACTAAACCTGCGGAGAGGCTGGCAGCGGTAAAGTCATTTTTGACGTTTTCGGCGTGATGTTCTTCTGTTTCGGCTTCTTCATGATGATGCTCAAATTCAATGCCAGAGGCTCTGTAGTCGACCTGTTCAATACGGGCACCTAACTGGGCAGTGAAGTCACCAAAACTGCGTTCTTCCAACACAAACAAAGCATGGGAGTCTGTTTTAGTGTCCGGTGTAAAGGCTTCTTCACCTATGGCTTTGTAATCACTGTTTTGCAGATGGTAACCTACCACACCATGCCAGCCAGCGAAGGTTTCATGCTCAGCGGTAAAGCGACTTTCAAAACTGTCATTTTTAAAGGTAGTACCAATAGCACCACCTTCGATTTCATGATGTTGGTAGCGAGTCAGGGCACTGCTAAAAGATAAAGTTTCAATACCAGCAAATGGCTTATACAGCTCACCCGCTAAGCCGTATCTGTCCTGTTTTACTCTGGCAAATACGCCTGTTTCCTCGTGGCCTTCTTCCTCTTCATGCTCATGCTCTTCGTGTTCTTCATGATGATGGTGATGGCCAGGTATGCCGTATTCACTGTCAATATGCCCTATGGAGAAACCCAATAAGCCTTTGTCAGTGATCCAGCTTAATCCGCCGTTTACGGCTGAGTTGTCCAGCCAGGAGTTGGCCAGTTGATCTGAGCTTTCACCTTCGTCATTGGTAAAATCAGGTACATCGTAATTATTTGTTTTGCGTTTAAAGCCATCAAAATGCCACGCAACTTGTTCCTGACCACCGTCATGCGCCAAAGCTGCAGTTTTTTCATCTGCGCCAGAACCATATCGGCTTTCAATTTGCGTGCTGGCAGGACGTAACTGACGCGGTAATCTGTTATCGACCACATTCACTACACCACCTACGGCGCCACTGCCGTATAACAAGGTAGATGGGCCTCGTAAGACTTCTATCTGTTCTGTGGTAATAGCATCAGCACTGATGGCGTGATCCGGGCCAATACGTGATACGTCGGCAGAATCCAGGCCATTGCTTAAGATGCGAACTCTTGGACCATCCAAACCACGTAAAATAGGGCTGGCAGCAACTGGACCATAATAGTTGCTATGTACACCAGGCATAGATTTTAAGGTTTCACCTATAGTAGGTTCAGTTTTTCGGCTAAGTTCTTCGCCGGATAACACAGACACAGGGTTGGCCATTTCCAAATCGTAATGATGCAAACCAGAAGCAGCTACCACAATTCGTTCCAGACCACCGGCTCGCAGCTGTATTCTAAGCTCGTTGTTTTGGGCATCGGCCACCTTCACAAATTGATCGCCATAACCTGTAGCTGAAATATGCAGTTCTGCATCCGCCGGAGCCTGAATAGTAAAACGTCCGTTTTTATCCGCATAAACATATTGCTGACGGCCATGAACATGCACACGGGCTTGTTCTATGGCTTGTCCATTGGTATCCACAACAAGACCGTTAATAGTGGTACTTTGTGCCTGCACTTGCGCTGAAAATACTGACACGACCAGCACAGCCAGCGGAGAGAGTTGAAAAAGAGAAGGACGCATGTCGAAAAACCTTTTTTCTGTTAACTAGTGAGTGTGATGTTATAACATTTTTGCGGATTAACGATCTGGACGCAAGCACTTTTGTGATGAAGTAACATTTTTTCGAGATTTCACTTCGAATCACTGCAGCCTCATGTTTTAATGTCAACTCAATAATCTACGAAGAATCAAAAGGATAAGGCATGGAGTTCTGGCCTGAGTTTCTCTTAATTGCATCTGTTCATTTAGTCGCGGTCGCAAGCCCTGGTCCGGATTTCGCCATAGTTTTACGTTATGCGGTGCGTTATGGTCGTAATGTCGCACTTGCAGCCAGTATTGGCATAGGTATGGCGATTTTTCTGCATGTCTGTTATTCGCTGCTTGGCTTAGGGCTGCTAATCAAAACCACACCCTGGTTATTTACTTTGTTTAGCCTACTGTCGGCAGCGTATCTGGCTTATATAGGCTGGCAGGCTATTCGTAGCGGTGCGCCAACCAACACCGAAGCAGAAGTAGTCACAGAACCGGCGACAGAGACTCCATCGTGGCTCAAAGCCTTTACCTCAGGTTTTGTCACTAATGGTTTAAACCCGAAAGCCACCTTGTTTTTTTTATCACTTTTTGCCGTCATTATTTCGCCAGTTACACCACTTTCGTACAAAGTAATCTACGGCGTCTATATGGCCTTTGCTACAGCAGCTTGGTTTGCATTTTTATCTGTGGTCCTAACCCGCGAAAAAGTAAGAGCTTTTTTACTACGCAAAGGGTATTGGTTTGATCGTTTAATGGGCGCAGTATTACTGGCACTGGCTATGCATCTGATGTACGGTGCAATTCAATCTCAGCTACACTAAACAGAGGTTGTTGCCGATACCAGTGAGGTGTCTGTATGCAAGTCGTCAGCAAAGTGATAAGACTGGATCTGAATTACGCATCAGCGGTCAGCCATGTATACCAAAAGCGTACCTGTTATATAGCCCCTTATAAAACAGAGCTGGCGGAGCATTTTGCCCGCCGTTTGCTGGCTTATTTATCATTTTTTGAATCTTCTCCCCAACTTGCTAAAACGGAAGGCACAGGCAAAACTCCCGATCTGTATGTCAGCGATGCGGCTGACCATATCAAACTCTGGTGTAATGTTGATTTACTTAGTGAAAAACATATGCAACGCGCCAGTCATCAGGCCGAGCAGGTGGTGTTATTTCTGGATGAAACTGATCAGAAAAGAATAAAAAGCCAATACAAACAACATTTCAGAAATGTGCAGTTCCATACCTTATCCCATCAACAGTTACTGGACTTTTGCAGCATGCTTAAAGGTCATATGCAGTTGGATCTATGGCGGGAAGATGACAAGTTATTAATCACAGATGGTGAGCAAACCTGTGAGTTGCCGCTTGCTGTGCCATCAGAGCTGGAGTTCAGGCATTAAGCTTGTCACAACTTGTCATTTCCTTTTCTGTAGTTATAATGGCGGCCCGTATTTTTGCCCCGGATTTACGGTCCGGCTTTGCAGAAGGTGAATCCAAAAATGTATGTTGTTGCTGCTTTATATAAATTCGTTGCTCTACCTGATTATGTCGCTCTGCGCGATAAACTCTACCAACACTTAGTCCTGAATAAAGTCAAAGGCACCTTGCTATTGGCCGAAGAGGGCATTAACGGCACTATTTGTGGACCGCGTGAAGGTATTGATGCCATGCTGCAGTGGTTTGCTGCAGATAGCAGCTTTGACGGTATGTCTTACAAAGAATCTTTTGCTGATGAACAGGCCTTTTACCGCACCAAGGTAAAATTGAAAAAAGAAATTGTCACTATGGGCGTAGAGGGGATCAACCCAGCTCATATAGTGGGCACATATGTCAAAGGTGAAGCCTGGAATCAGTTAATTTCAGACCCTGATACTATCGTCATCGACACCCGCAACGACTATGAAGTGGCGATAGGTACTTTTAAAAATGCCATCAATCCAAATACCACCAGCTTCCGTGAGTTCCCAGAGTGGGCTGAAAAGAACCTTGATAAGACTAAGCACAAGAAAGTGGCTATGTTTTGTACTGGCGGTATTCGCTGTGAAAAATCCACTGCCTTTTTAAAGGAGCAAGGTTTTGATGAGGTATATCATCTGGATGGCGGTATTCTGAAATACCTCGAAGAAGTACCAGAACCTGAAAGTTTGTGGCAGGGCGAATGTTTTGTGTTTGATCAGCGCGTAGCGGTCAAACATGGCTTAGAGCAAGGCAGTTATGATCAGTGTTATGCCTGCCGCATGCCGTTGTCACAAGACGAGATGAAGTCACCACTTTATGTGCAGGGACTAAGTTGCCCTCATTGCCACGACAAAATTACCGAAGAGCAAAAAGCGTCATTTGCTGAGAGGCAAAAACAAATAGCTTTGGCCAAAGCGCGGGGCGAACAACATATCCGCGACGGCAAAGTTGAATTCTAATCTCTGCTATAGTTAAAAAGAGCCTTGATGGCTCTTTTTTTATGTCTAAAATCCAGAACTAAACAGATCATATTTCTATTAAATAGAACAAAATGTGCTTATTTTTGTTATTTTAAACCATCTTCTGGAAAGATAAGCTGTTTCTATTAAGAGGGTGAATTATGGCAACAGAAAACAAAGGGTATAGCTGGACCAGCATAGCGCTGCATTGGTTGGTGGCCGTGATGGTGATAGGGCTTTTTGCATCAGGCTATTGGATGGTGGATTTAAGCTACTACAGCACCTGGTACAAAACTGCTCCTTTTTGGCATAAAAGCGTAGGGGTCTTGTTGCTACTGATGATGGGCTACAGAGTGCTTTGGCGTGTTTTAAATGGAACTGCCACTCCTTTGGCAAATCACAGTAAGGCTGTACAACGAGCTAGTCATTTTACTCATCTGACGTTGTACGGATTGGTATTTTTAATTATCTGCAGCGGCTATTTAATTTCTACTGCGGATGGTCGACCTATAGAGGTATTTGGCTTGTTTGATTTGCCATCTGCAGGTGAATTATTTGCTGAGCAAGCAGATAAAGCAGGTTTGGTACATAAATTTGCCGCTTATGGCCTGATTGCTCTAGCAGCATTACATGCCTTAGCAGCGCTTAAACACCATTTTTTTGATAAAGACGATACGTTAAAACGAATGCTTAAACCTTAATGTGAAAGGAGATTGGAATGAAGAAATTATTACTAGCCAGCTTGATGACTTCTATGTTGGCAGCACCAGCGTTACAAGCTGCTGAGTACGAAATTGATACACAAGGCGCGCACGCTTTTGTTCAGTTTAAAATCAGCCACTTAGGCTACAGCTGGTTATACGGTCGTTTTAATACTTTTAAGGGTAACTTCAGCTATGATGCGGCTAAGTTAGCGGACTCTAAAATCCAGTTAGAAATCGATACCAAAAGTGTTGACTCTAACCATGCTGAGCGCGACAAGCACTTACGCAGCCCAGATTTCCTGAACGTAGATAAAAACAGCAAAGCGACTTTTGTCAGCACGAAGATAGTACCAAAAGCAGGTGCTGATTTTGATGTAGTAGGTAACTTCACGTTAAATGGCGTGACTAAAGAAATCGTTATCAAAGCCACTAAGCTGGGTGAAGGTTCTGATCCATGGGGTGGTTACCGTGCTGGTTTTGCTGGCACAACCAGCATCAACTTAGAAGATTTCGCTATTAAAAATATCCTTGGCCCAGCCTCTGCCACTGTGCAGCTGGATCTGAGCGTGGAAGGTATCAAGAAGTCTTAATTCTGAATTGAGATTCTAATGACGCCATTGCCCTGAGGTATCTTCTGATACTCAGGGCAATTCTATTTCTATATCTGTGATGGGAATACTGCAGCAAGGCAAAATTTCGCCTTTGCGGACAAAAGCTAAAGGCTCGTTAATGTAACTAACCGAACCTGACAGTAATTTACAACGGCAAGCACCACAGTAACCCTCTCGGCATTGATAGTTCACTTGCTGTTGCTGAGCTTCCAGAGCATCAAGCAGGGTGCGTTGCTCAGGCCCAAACTCCAGGCTGAGCACATCCTTCACCACTACTTTGACCATTTCAGTAATCGCAGATCAGAGATCAAAATCACCGAAGTCAGCGCCATCCATTTCGTTGTCGATTTGACCTACTAAATAGGAGCTGATTTCTGATTCCTGCGGAGCCACCTGCACATTATCAGACACAAGCCAGGCATTGATCCATGGAATAGGGTTCTGTGTCGTGCTGAAAATGGGCTTTAAGCCAACAGCCTGCATTCTGTTATTGGTGATGTACTCTACGTACTGGCACAAAATATCTTTGTTTAAGCCAATCATAGAACCATCTTTAAACAAGAACTCAGCCCAGTCTTTCTCCTGCTCAGCGGCTTTGCGGAATATGGCATAGGCGTCTTCTTCACATTCTTTGGCGATAATGGCCATTTCTGGATCATCTTCGCCAGCGGCCATAATATTCAGCATATGCTGAGTGCCTGTTAAGTGCAGCGCTTCGTCCCGGGCAATCAGCTTGATTATTTTGGCGTTGCCTTCCATCAGTTCACGTTCAGCAAAAGCAAAACTACAAGCAAAGCTGACGTAAAACCGGATGGCTTCCAGCACGTTGACCGACAAAATACAGATATAGAGCTTACGCTTCAGCTCGCGCAGGCTGATGGTGTGGCTGACACCATCCACAACATGAGTGCCTTCACCACATAAATGATAGAGGTTCACTGATTGGATTAAATCGTCATAGTAGCGGGTGACATCGTCAGCACGTTCGATAATTCGCTCGTTGAGCAGAATATCGTCGAAGACCTTGTGTGGCTCATTGGTGATATTACGCACTATATGGGTGTAGCTGCGGCTGTGAATAGTTTCACTGAAGGCCCAAGTTTCAATCCAGGTTTCCAGCTCTGGCAAGGACACTATAGGCAACAAAGCAACGTTCGGTGAACGGCCTTGCACTGAGTCCAGCAAAGTTTGATATTTTAAATTACTGATAAAGATATGCTTTTCATGTTCTGGTAACTGTTGAAAGTCGATACGATCTTTACTGACATCCACTTCTTCAGGACGCCAGAAAAAGCTCAGTTGCTTTTCGATCAGTTTTTCAAAAATGCCGTATTTCTGTTGATCATAACGGGATACGTTCACCGGATTGCCGAAAAACATCGGCTCTTTCATTTGATCATTGTTCGTACGGCTAAAGGTGGTGTAACTCATCAGCAATATCCAGATTATTATTAGTTATGCATACAAAAAGAGGGCTGCAATGCAGCCCCAGACTTAAATTTTACAGGCGCCACCGGCACAACCATCGTCTTCCGGCGTCGCTTTGATGTCTTCCTGTATGTCGGAAGCGCCATCGCGGGTGTTGTGATAGTACATGGTTTTGACACCCAGCTTATAAGCTGTCAGCAAATCTTTTAACAAGATCTTCATCGGCACTTTGCCACCTTCGAACTTGCCCGGATCGTAGTTGGTGTTGGCAGAAATGGTCTGATCAACAAACTTCTGCATAATAGCCACCAAGCTGATATAACCGTCATTGTTAGGCATATCCCATAACAACTCATATTGGTTTTTCAGGCGTTCATACTCAGGCACAACCTGCTTTAAAATACCGTCTTTACTGGCCTTTATACTGATATGACCACGAGGTGGTTCAATACCATTGGTCGCATTTGAAATTTGCGAAGAAGTTTCAGATGGCATCAATGCAGATAAGGTTGAATTCCGTAAACCGTACTGCACTACATCTTTACGCAGCTGATCCCAGTCATAATGCAATGGTTCAGCACAGACTTTATCCAGATCCTTTTTATAGGTATCAATAGGCATAATGCCTTCTGAATAGGTCGTCTCGTTAAATTTAGGGCAAGGGCCAAATTCCTGAGCCAGCTTGTTCGACGCTTTCATCAGATAATACTGAATAGCTTCAAAAGTACGATGCGTTAAGCCATTGGCTGAACCGTCAGAGTACTTAACGCCATTTTTCGCCAGATAATAGGCATAGTTAATCACGCCTATACCTAAAGTACGGCGGTTCATACTGGCGTGGTAAGCGGCAAGGATAGGGTAGTCCTGGTAATCCAGTAAACTATCCAAAGCACGTACAGCCAGTTCAGCTAATTCTTCCAGCTCGTCTAAATGCTCGATAGCCCCCAAGTTAAAGGCGGACAGAGTACAAAGGGCAATTTCACCATTTGGATCGTTAATGTCATTCAGTGGCTTAGTTGGCAGTGCGATTTCTAAACACAGATTGCTCTGACGAACAGAGGCAAACTTTGGATTAAACGGGCTGTGTGTGTTGCAGTGATCGACGTTCTGTAAGTAGATACGACCTGTGCTGGCACGTTCCTGCATAAATAACGTGAAGAGCTCAACGGCTTTAATACGCTTCTTACGGATAGAAGAGTCCGCTTCGTATTTGACATACAACTCTTCGAATTTTTCCTGATCTTCAAAAAACGCATCATACAGGCCTGGCACGTCTGAAGGACTGAACAGGGTGATCATTTCATCTTTAATCAGGCGTGTGTACATCAGGCGGTTAAACTGCACACCGTAATCTAAGTGACGTACGCGGTTTTCTTCCACACCACGATTGTTCTTCAGAACCAGCAAAGACTCTACTTCCAAATGCCACAGCGGGTAAAACAGAGTTGCTGCGCCACCACGAACACCACCCTGAGAGCAGCTTTTTACCGCCGTCTGGAAATGTTTGTAGAACGGGATACAACCGGTATGGAAGGCTTCACCGTTACGGATTGGGCTGCCTAAGGCACGAATACGACCCGCATTGATACCAATACCAGCACGTTGGCTGACGTATTTCACGATAGCGCTGCTGGTGGCATTGATGGAATCTAAGCTGTCACCACATTCAATCAACACACAAGAGCTGAACTGACGGGTTGGGGTACGTACACCAGACATAATAGGTGTAGGTAATGAAATCTTAAAGGTAGACACAGCGTCATAGAAACGGCGCACGTAACTTAAACGGGTGTCTTTTGGATAATTAGCAAACAAACAAGCAGCAACCAGCATATAAAGGAACTGGGCGCTTTCATAAATCTGGCCTGTCACCCGGTTTTGTACCAGGTATTTGCCTTCGAGCTGTTTTACCGCAGCGTAGCTGAAATCTAAATCGCGGCTGTGGACAATGAAACTATCCAGTTGCTCTAATTCTTCTTTACTATAGTCAGCCAGAATGTGAGCGTCATAACGCTTTTCTTCCACCATTTTGACCACATGGTCATAGAGCTTTGGTGGCTCGAACTGGCCATAGGCTTTTTTACGTAAATGGAATACGGCCAGACGGGCGGCCATATATTGATAATCCGGTGTCTCTTTTGAGATTAAATCCGCAGCAGCTTTGATGATGGTTTCGTGGATATCGGCGGTTTTAATACCGTCGTAAAACTGAATGTGAGAACGTAACTCAACCTGAGACACTGATACGTTTTGTAACCTCTCAGCTGCCCAATCTATCACACGGTGGATCTTGTCTAAGTTTAATGGTTCGCGCTGACCATCTCTTTTGGTTACGTATAATGTTTGAGTCATATTTTTCCGCCGAAAATTCCATCTCAATTGTTATTATTGTGTGCACAGAATTTCTTCTGCGCAGCGAATTCACCCGCTTCTGGCTTCATTAGGTCAAACTCAAAGGAGCGACACAACATCTAGGGGTGAAAGGAGAACGGATCACAAGATAGAGTGGATCAAAAGCAATTGCAACCCCGCGAGCGGGCGAAAAAAGCAGCATGTTAGTATCCGCTAACGTGCGGAATAGGCTTTTAAAAACCTATTCGGGGAAGCAATAGTTTTTCAGTAAAAAATCTATTTTGTCTGTTCGGTTAAATTTTGAAAGGATCAAAAAAATCACCTTGCGCGAGGTGATTTTTTATTGAACAAAATATGAAAAAACTGAACTCAGTCGAGGTATTGGATCAGGTTTGTGAAGTGAGAAATATGTAAATTTGCACCCCATAGTTCAGTTTTATCATCTGGCCCAACATAACCAAAATCGCACATCACGGTTTGCATACCAGCACGACGTCCAGCTTCTATATCCCGTTCCGCATCTCCTATATACCAACACTGGTTTGCAGCGACTTGCATAAAGTGAGCAGCCATCCATAAAGGAGTTGGATCAGGTTTACGTTGCGCCAGACTGTCACCGCCCAATAATAAGCGGCTTTTTAGCAAGGCAGGTAACTGACGTTGTACTTTGGCGGCGAGCTTATAAGGTTTATTGGTCACTATGGCCCAGGGGATATTTCTTGCCTCAAGTGCGGCAAATAAGTCGTCAGCACCCGGAAACAAGCAGCTGTGTACACCACTATGTTCGTGGTAATAATCCAGCAGGTTTTGGCGTGCTTTGCCAAAATCAATGTCTTTTATCGCTTCACCAAAACCTAGTTGCAGTAAACCTTTGGCACCATGCGAGGCCATAGGGCGATATTCATCGTAGCTTTTTTCCGGCATGCCATGCTGTCGCAACACATAATTCAGAGCTGCGCCTAAATCCTGTGCGGTATCGACCAGCGTGCCATCCAAATCAAATAAAACAGCGGCTGGTTTTTTAAGTTGAATGAGTTGTTGGGTCATAACGGCTTTTTCGCTACTACAAAATAATTCACATCCAGCCCAGGGCCAGTGCGGAAGGATTGATTAATAGGGTTGTAGTGCAGACCAGTGGCATCCACCACCTGTAAACCGGCATCATCTATAAAACGCATCAGATCAGAAGGGCGGATAAACTTCTCAAACTCATGAGTGCCTTTAGGCACCAACTTGAGTACCTGTTCAGCACCGACTATAGCCATCAGATAGGCTTTCCAGGTTTTGTTTAAAGTTGAGAACACCAAGGTCGCGCCGGGTTTAGCTAAATCAGCACAAGCCTTCACCACAGAAGCGGGCGCTGGTACGTGCTCTAACATTTCCATGCAGGTTACTAAATCAAAGGAACCTTGATTGGCTGCGGCAAAGTCTTCCGCTGTGCTTTGTTGATACTGGACAGATACGGCAGATTCCAATGCATGTAATTTGGCCACTGTTAAAGCTTCATCAGCCATATCTATGCCTGTGACTTCTGCACCAGCTTTCGCCATCGCCTCAGCCAGAATGCCACCACCGCAGCCAACATCCACAGCTTTTTTACCAAATAAGCCTTGCACCTGATCACTGATAAAGGCCAGACGGCAAGGATTCAGTTGATGTAGCGGTTTAAACTCACCGGACGGATCCCACCAGCGAGACGCGATTTCATTAAACTTGGCAATTTCGGCCGGATCAACATTGGAAGAGGTGTTCATAAGCGTATCCATTTAAAATTTTGCCTATTATAAGGCCTTGATCTGTTTGAGCAATGCTGTACAAAGCACAACAGAACTGGCAAGGTATTTTTTCTGTGGTAGAATCCGCCTTTGTCCCGCGACCCATTACAGTAAAAAACGCGGGTATCTTGTTGATTTAAGGGAAAAAAGCTTTTTATGACAAATTTGGCCAAAGAAATTGTTCCCATTAATATCGAAGAAGAATTAAAGAATTCTTATCTCGATTATGCAATGAGCGTTATTGTGGGACGTGCCTTACCGGACGTAAGGGACGGTTTAAAGCCAGTTCACCGTCGCGTGTTGTTTGCGATGAAAGAGTTAGGCAACGACTGGAATAAAGCCTACAAGAAATCTGCCCGTGTTGTCGGTGACGTGATAGGTAAATATCACCCGCACGGTGACAGCGCAGTGTACGACACTATAGTTCGTATGGCGCAGCCATTCTCCTTACGTTATATGCTGGTTGACGGTCAGGGTAACTTCGGTTCCGTGGACGGCGACTCTGCAGCAGCTATGCGTTATACCGAAGTGCGTATGTCGCGTATCGCTGGCGAATTGTTAGCCGATCTGGACAAAGAAACAGTCGACTATGTGCCTAACTACGACGGCACAGAAATGATCCCGGCTGTATTGCCTACTAAAATTCCAAACCTGCTGGTGAACGGTTCGTCTGGTATTGCCGTTGGTATGGCGACTAATATTCCGCCACACAATTTAAATGAAGTGATTGATGCCTGTCTGGCGTTAATTGCCAATCCGGATATCAGCATTCCTGAATTGATGGAACTGATGCCAGGACCAGATTTCCCGACTGCCGCTATTATCAATGGCCGTCGTGGCATTGAAGAAGCCTATCGCACTGGTCGTGGTAAAGTTTATATCCGTGCCAGAACTCATATCGAAACCGACGACAAAACAGGTCGCGAGACTATTGTTGTTGATGAAATTCCTTACCAGGTGAACAAAGCCCGTCTGATTGAAAAAATTGCCGAGCTGGTCAAAGAAAAGCGCATCGAAGGCATTTCAGCGTTACGTGATGAGTCTGATAAAGACGGTATGCGTATTGTTATTGAAGTCAAACGCGGTGAGTCCTCAGACGTACTGCTGAACCATTTGTACACCCAAACTCAAATGCAAACTGTGTTTGGTATCAATATGGTGGCTTTGGATCAAGGTCAGCCGAAGTTGATGGGCTTAAAGCACATGCTGCAATGTTTTGTGTTGCACCGCCGCGAAGTGGTGACACGCAGAACAGTTTACGATTTACGTAAAGCCCGTGACCGTGCTCATATCTTAGAAGGCTTGGCGATTGCGCTGGCGAATATTGATGAAATTATTGATTTAATCAAAAATTCATCAAGCCCTGCTGATGCCAAACAAGGTTTAGTCGCTCGTGGTTGGCAGTTAGGTGATGTCAGCGCCATGTTAGAACGTGCTGGTGAAAATGCCGCTCGCCCTGAATGGCTGGAAGAACATTTTGGTATCCGTAATGGCGAGTATTTCCTGACAGAGCAACAAGCTCAGGCAATCCTTGATTTACGTTTACACAAACTGACAGGTCTGGAACATGAAAAAATTCTGGACGAGTACAAAGAATTATTAGTACTGATTGCTGAGTTATTACACATTCTGGGCAGCCCGGAGCGTTTAATGGAAGTGATCTGTGAAGAGTTAGAAGCAGTTAAAGCCCAATATGGTGATGCCCGTCGTACTGAGATCCAGGACAATGCGATGGATATCAATATGGAAGACTTGATCACTGAAGAAGACGTGGTGGTGACCTTGTCTCACTTAGGTTACGCCAAGTATCAGGCTCTGTCTGATTATGAAGCGCAACGTCGTGGTGGTCGTGGTAAAGCGGCAACTACTGTCAAAGATGAAGACTTTGTTGACCAACTGCTGATCGCAAGCACTCACGATACCATTTTGTGTTTCTCTAACCGTGGTCGTTTGTACTGGATGAAAGTGTATCAATTGCCGCTGGCGTCCCGTCAGGCGCGTGGTAAGCCTATTGTTAACTTACTGCCACTGGAAGAAAACGAGCGGATCACCGCTATTCTGCCGGTTCGTGAATACGAAGAAGGCAAGTACGTGTTTATGGCGACAGCCAACGGTACTGTGAAGAAGACCTCTCTGACCGAATACTCTCGTCCACGTAGCAATGGTATTATTGCCGTGAACCTGAACGAAGGCGATCAGCTGATTGGTGTGGATATCACAGACGGCAATAGCCAGATCATGCTGTTCTCAGACGACGGTAAAGTCGTACGCTTTAACGAAGAGCAAGTGCGTCCTATGGGCCGCGGAGCTACAGGTGTTCGTGGTATTAAGTTACGCGAAAACGGCTCTGTGGTGTCCTTGATTGTTCCGAAGAGCGAAGGCGCTATTCTGACTGTGACTGAAAACGGCTACGGTAAACGTACAGCTCTGCAGGAATACCCTGAGAAGAGCCGTGCGACTCAAGGCGTGGTCTCTATTAAAGTTTCTGAGCGTAACGGTCTGGTTGTAGGTGCAGTTCAAGTGAATGCGCTGGATGAAATCATGCTGATTTCTGACAAAGGCACACTGGTACGGACCCGCGTCAGCGAAGTTTCACAAGTAGGCCGTAACACTGCTGGTGTTATTCTGATCCGCACCATCGAAGGTGAAAAAGTAGTAGGTGTACAACGCATCGACGAAATTCAGGATCAGGACGAAGTTGCAGCCGCAGAAGCGGAAGCAGCTGCCTTAGCCGCACAAAATCCGACAGAGGATACTGTGCCGGACGGTGAAGAAGAGTAATGGTGATAAAAAAGGACGCTGCGGCGTCCTTTTTATTTGCTCCTTTGTAAAAGTGAGTTAAAGTAGCGACTGATAAAGAGCCGTCCAGACGTCGAGCAATATCACCCATAAACCCAAGGCCACAACAACAAAGATCATCCCAAGATGACCCAAAACCGTTTTCTAATTTGTATTTCATTCGATAAAGCGTTGTAACAGGAGCAAGAGATGACCACCTATAACTTTTGTGCTGGCCCGGCTATGTTGCCGGTGGAAGTGATGCAACAGGCACAGGAAGAGTTGATCAACTGGCATGGTCGCGGCTGCTCCATTATGGAGATGAGTCACAGAGGCAAAGATTTTATGCAGGTTGCGGCTCAGGCAGAGCAGGACCTGCGCGATTTGTTGTGCATACCGGCAAACTACAAAGTGCTGTTTATGCACGGTGGTGGCCGCGGTCAGTTTTCTGCTGTACCACTGAATTTAGCCAAAACAGGCGTTAGTGCAGATTATATAGTTTCAGGCGCCTGGTCTAAGGCGGCTGTAGAGGAAGCTGAAAAATTCACTGCCTTAAAAGCTCAGGCTATTCAGTTTAAGCAAGATAGTCTTCGATCTTTAGTACCAGCATCCGACTGGCAACTCAATGACAATGCCAGTTTTGTGCATTTTTGTCCGAATGAGACAGTGGATGGCATGGAGTTTATTGACTTACCCAGCACCAAAGCGCCTTTAGTGGCCGATCTGTCATCCACCATCTTATCTCGCCATATTGATGTCAGCCGTTACGGTGTTATTTATGCCGGAGCTCAGAAAAATATCGGGCCTTCAGGTTTAACCCTTGCCATAGTGCGTGAAGACTTGTTGCCAACCAAAGGCAGCAGCATTCCTAGCGTGTTGGATTATCGTCTGGCCGCTGAAAACGACAGTATGTTTAATACCCCGCCCACTTATGCCTGGTATCTGGCGGGTTTAGTCTTCCAATGGCTGAAGCGTCAGGGTGGTGTAGAGGCAATGCAGCAGCGTAATGCCCTCAAAGCACAAACCTTGTATGGCTATATCGACCAGAGCGATTTTTATCGCAACGACGTAGCGCCGCAGTTCCGCTCATCGATGAACGTGCCGTTTTTATTGGGTGACGAAACGCTGAACGATTTGTTTGTCAGCGAAGCAGAGGCCAATGGCCTGTTGGCACTCAAAGGCCATCGTATGGTCGGCGGAATGCGCGCCAGTATCTACAATGCTATGCCATTAGAAGGCGTACAAACCTTAGTGACCTTTATGAAAGAATTTGAGCGGGTGCACGGCTGATGAAAACCTTAACCTTAGAGCCTATCGCTAAAGTGGAAGGCGTGGTGCATTTACCTGGTTCAAAAAGTATATCTAATCGCGCTTTACTGCTTGCCGCTTTAGCCAAAGGCACAACCCGCATTACTAACTTGCTCAACAGCGATGACGTCAGTCATATGCTCAATGCCTTAACAGCCTTAGGTGTACAGTTTTCATTATCTGCTGATAAAACAGTCTGTGACATCACTGGTGTAGCAGGCGTATTTCAGCATCAGGAGCCGTTAGAGCTGTTTTTAGGCAACGCCGGCACAGCGATGCGGCCTTTAACTGCAGCTTTAGCAGTGTCCAATGTGGATGTCACATTAACGGGCGAGCCTCGGATGTACGAACGTCCTATTGGCCATCTGGTGGACGCCGTACTGCAGTGGAACGCCGATATTGAGTATCTGCAGCACAAAGACTATCCGCCACTGCGTATTCGCGGCAAAGCGCTGGCTGGTGGAAAAATCAGTATCGATGGTTCTGTCTCCAGTCAGTTTTTAACCGCGGTGCTGATGACGGCGCCTTTATTGTCGGGTGACAGCGAAATTGTCATTAGCGGCGAACTGGTGTCCAAGCCTTATATCGATATCACTTTGGCCTTGATGGCGCGTTTTGGCGTCTCTGTCGAGAACAACAACTATCAAAATTTTGTCGTCAAAGGCAATCAGCAGTATCAGTCACCTGGCGATTTTCTGGTCGAAGGCGATGCATCCTCTGCCTCTTATTTTCTTGCTGCTGCCGCTATTAAAGGCGGCACCATTAAAGTCACAGGTATTGGTAAAAACGCAGTGCAGGGTGATATTCACTTTGCCGACGCTTTAGAAGCTATGGGTGCCACGGTCGACTGGGGTTATGATTATATCTCGGTTACCCGTAACCGACTGAAGGGCATTGACCGAGATTACAATGCCATTCCTGATGCAGCTATGACCATTGCAACTACGGCTTTATTTGCAGAAGGGCCAACGGCCATTCGTAATGTCTACAACTGGCGCGTGAAGGAAACAGACCGGTTAGCGGCTATGGCGACAGAACTGCGTAAAGTGGGTGCTGAAGTAGAAGAAGGTGAAGATTACATTTTAATCACGCCACCAACGACACTAAAACATGCCAGCATAGCCACTTACAATGACCACAGGATGGCCATGTGTTTCTCTTTGGTCGCATTAAGTGACACTGCGGTGACCATTGAAGACCCAGACTGTACCCGTAAAACATTTCCTCAATACTTTGAAGTGTTTAGCACACTCAGCACTTTAGCCTGAAAATCACGCGTAACCTAAGTGGTTACGCGATCTCCTTGATTAATCCGCGCTTTTTGTCATTTATTTCTGTATAATGCCGCATCTTTTTGTGTGTTCGACTGTTTTGGAGGCAGAATGCAACAAGCGCCGGTAATTACCATTGATGGACCAGGTGGCTCAGGGAAAGGCACAATTTGCCGTTTAGTTTCCCAAAAACTGGGCTGGCATCTGCTGGATAGCGGAGCGATTTATCGTGTTTTAGCTTTAGCTGCTATCCATCACCAGATTGACCCTGCTGACGAAGAAGCCTTACAGCCATTGGCTGCTCATCTTGATGTACAGTTTAATTGCGACGAACAAGGCAATACCCGCATTACGCTGGAAGGTGAAAATGTCACTCATACTATTCGTACTGAAGAAGTGGGTTCAGTGGCATCAAAAATTGCCTCTTTGCCGCGGGTACGTGAAGCCTTGTTACGCCGTCAACGTGCGTTTAAAGAAGCACCAGGCTTAGTTGCAGATGGCCGTGATATGGGTACTGTGGTATTCCCGCAGGCAGAAGTTAAAATCTTTTTAACAGCCGACGCGTCAGAGCGCGCCAGACGGCGTTATTTAGAGTTGAAAGAAAAGGGCCATGATGTTAACATCGGCGACCTTTTGAGCGAAATTCAGGCCCGTGACGAACGGGATATGAATCGCGCCGTAGCGCCTTTAAAGCCTGCAAGCGATGCATACATGCTGGATTCGACCAATAAATCTATTGAACAAGTGTTGGACGAGGTTCTCAACGTCTGTAAAAAGTTGAACCAGGCCTAGACCTTCACGTTGGACAGCTTGTCGCAAGGATGATGACAAGTTAACTTAGCAACCCCATGACACAGGACTGTGCGTGGAGCACTTAAACTGAAAAAGTGAATATGACTGAAAATTTTGCACTACTGTTTGAGGAAAGCCTCAAAACTATCGAAACTCGCCCTGGTTCTATTGTTAAAGGAACTATCGTTGCTATCCATAAAGACGTAGTACTGGTTGACGCCGGTCTGAAATCTGAAGCAGCAATCCCTGTTGAACAATTCAAAAACCTGGCTGGCGAGATTGAAGTGAACGTTGGTGACATCATCGACGTAGCTCTGGACGCGGTTGAAGATGGCTTCGGTGAGACTTTACTGTCTCGTGAGAAAGCTAAACGTCACGAGTCTTGGGTTCGCCTGGAAAAAGCCTGTGAAGATAAAGTTACTGTTATCGGTATCATCACTGGTAAAGTTAAAGGTGGTTTCACTGTCGAAGTTGATGGTATCCGTGCATTCCTGCCTGGTTCATTAGTTGACGTGCGTCCAGTACGTGACACATTACACTTAGAACACAAAGAACTTGAGTTCAAAGTAATCAAATTGGATCAGAAGCGTAACAACGTGGTTGTATCACGTCGTGCGGTAATCGAATCTGAAAGCAGTGCTGAGCGCGATACACTGTTACAAAACTTAGAAGAAGGCATGGAAGTTAAAGGTATCGTTAAGAACCTGACTGACTACGGTGCATTCGTTGATTTAGGTGGCGTAGACGGTTTACTGCACATCACTGACATGGCTTGGAAACGTGTTAAACACCCAAGCGAAATCGTCAATGTTGGCGATGAAATCCCAGTTAAGGTTCTGAAGTTTGACCGTGAGAAGCAACGTGTTTCTTTAGGTCTGAAGCAAATGGGTGAAGATCCATGGGCCGCTATCGCTTCACGTTACCCAGAAGGTGCTCGCATCACTGGTCGCGTAACTAACCTGACTGATTACGGCTGCTTCGTAGAAATCGAAGAAGGCGTTGAAGGTTTAGTACACGTTTCAGAAATGGACTGGACTAACAAAAACATCCACCCATCTAAAGTTGTTAACTTAGGTGATTCAGTGGAAGTTATGGTTCTGGAAATCGACGAAGAACGTCGTCGTATTTCTTTAGGTCTGAAACAATGTAAAGCCAACCCATGGGAAGAGTTCGCTAAGGGCTTCAACAAGGGTGACCGCGTATCCGGTAAGATCAAGTCAATCACTGACTTCGGTATCTTCATCGGTTTAGACGGTGGCATCGACGGTTTAGTACACCTGTCAGACATCAGCTGGAATTCAACTGGCGAAGACGCAGTACGTGAATTCAAGAAAGGCGACGAAGTACACGCTGTTGTGTTACAAGTTGACCCAGAGCGCGAGCGTATCTCTTTAGGCATCAAGCAATTAGACGAAGATCCGTTCAACGGCTACCTTGCTGATAACAAAAAAGGTGCTATCGTTAAAGGCAACGTAACTGCAGTTGACGCGAAAGGCGCTACTGTAATGCTGGAAGGTGGTGTTGAAGGTTACGTTCGCGTATCTGACATCGCTCGTGAGCGTATCGAAGACGCTACTACAGTATTAAAAGTTGGTGAAGAAGTAGAAGCTCGCCTGATGGGTGTTGATCGCAAAAACCGCGTAATCAGCCTGTCAATCAAAGCGAAATTCGAAGCTGAAGAAAAAGAAGCTATGGACACTATCAAAAAGCAAGATGATGCTGATTTTGGTGGTAACGCTATGGCCGAAGCATTCAAAGCAGCTCAAAAAGCTGACTAATTGATGCTTGTATAGAAGGGCCGGAGCTTTGCTCCGGTCCTTCATTCTACTGATACAGCGGAGGGTCCATGACCAAATCTGAATTGATCGAAAAACTGTCTACTGATTTTTCTCATGTCCAGGTGAAAGACATCGAATCTTCAGTCAAAGAAATTCTGGAACAAATGGCCACCTCACTGGCGAATAACGAGCGTATCGAAATTCGTGGTTTTGGTAGTTTTTCTCTGCATTACCGCGCGCCTCGTATAGGTCGCAATCCAAAAACCGGCGATAAAGTGGAATTAGATGGCAAATATGTGCCTCATTTCAAACCGGGTAAAGAATTACGTGACCGGGTAAAAACTAACACCTGATCTCTTTTCAGCTAAAAAACGGGGTTGACGGAGTTTTGACCAGATTTTTTTATGTTGTCTTTATTATTGTCCTGATTATTTTCGGGCTTATTCTGGGTTCCCTCAATCAGCAAGTTGCTGAATTTAACTATCTTATTGCAAAAACAGAACTCAGAGTGGTCGACATTGCCGCTCTGTTTTTAGTCTCTGGTTTTCTGCTTGGCCTGAGTGTTTCAATGGCCTTTATTCTGAAGGCAAAAACCAAAGGTTGGTTTGCTAAATCTTCAGATAAAACCTGATCCCTATGCTGGAACTGTTATTTCTGTTACTTCCTGTCGCCGCCGCTTACGGCTGGTTTATGGGCCGCAACAGCGAAAAACAAAAAGAGCTTAAGGGCAGGGCTTCTGTCACTAAAAACTTATCCTCTGGCTTAAATTTCCTGCTGACTGATCAGGAAGACAAGGCTATTGAGCAATTACTGCAATTGCTTGATGTAGAAGCAGCAACTATTGATACCTACCTGGCATTAGCCAACCTGTTCCGTCGGCGTGGCGACTGGGATAAAGCCATTCGTATTCATGAAAAACTACATCAGTTAAAACTGCCGAAACAACAGGCGCAAAAAATCCAATTCGAATTGGCCAAAGACTACTTCAGTGCAGGTTTATACGACAGAGCCGAACCATTATTAAGTGCATTAGTTCAGGCTGAAAGCATTCGTGAAGCTGTGTTAAAACAACTCTTTAGCTTATTTACCGCCACTCACGAATGGCAAAAAGCCATGGATTTCCGCGCCGTAGTAGAACAAACAGATTCACGTTCATTGCGCATTGGTGTGGCGAATTTTAGCTGTGAAGCCTGGCGTAAAGAACCGGCACCAAGCGATGCGTACCGCCAGTTGATCCAACGTTATCCGGTATCCTTGCGGCCTAAATACGAGCTGGCAAAAAAGCTGATTGCCGAAGAAGAATTTACCGAAGCGCGAGAGCTGTTACTGGCCATACTGCAACAAAGACCGCAATGGGCTGCTGAGTTGTTGCCTTTAGTCGCGCAAACCACACCAGAACCAGCCGAATGGCAGGCACTACTCACAGAATTGAGCCGTAAACATAAAAACATCAGTGCGACGGCCGAACTGGCGCACTTTTATGCAACAGCCGACAATCTGCAGCAAGCAGAAAATTTGCTAACGGATAAATTGAAGCAACAGCCGAATATCCGCTTATTTTTAAAATTTATTCAAATCAGGCGGTTGCAAGATCCGTCTGAGCCACATCTGGCTGAAATAGAACAAATGTTACAGGCTTATCTGGATACCAAAGTGCTGTATCATTGCCGCAATTGTGGTTTTAAAACCAAACAACCATATTGGCTCTGTCCGTCTTGCCAGCAATGGGAAACGGTAGAGCCAATGACCGGCATAGACGGTCGCTGATCTTAGATAGAAGAGAACCTGATGAATAACACCAGTCCTATAGTGGTCGCCTTAGACTTTGAACAAAAATCCGCAGCATTGAATTTAGTCAGCCAGCTCGACCCGACTTTGTGTCGGTTAAAAGTCGGCAAAGAAATGTTTACCCACTTTGGCCCGGACTTTGTCAAAGAACTGCATCAGCGCAAGTTTGATGTGTTTTTAGACCTTAAATTTCATGATATTCCAAATACAGTGGCCAAAGCAGTGAAAGCCTCTGCTGATTTAGGTGTGTGGATGGTGAATGTACATGCTTCCGGTGGCAGTCGTATGATGATTGCAGCCCGCGAAGCTTTAGAAAGTTTTGGTAAAGAGAAACCACTGCTGATTGCAGTCACTGTGTTGACCAGTATGGAGCAAAGTGATTTAGTGGAGTTGGGTATTAATTTAACACCACAACAGCAGGTGCTCAGACTGGCTGGTCTGGTAGAAAAATCTGGTTTAGATGGCGTGGTGTGTTCTGCACAAGAAGCTGTTGAATTAAAACAGCAATTTGGTAAGGAATTCTGCTTAGTGACGCCAGGTATTCGTCCATCTTTTGCCGCAGCAGATGATCAAAAACGAGTGATGACACCAGCTGATGCGTTAAAGGCTGGTGTAGACTATATGGTGATAGGGCGCCCAATTACCAAAGCTGCCGATCCGTTATCCGCTTTACAACAAATTTACCGGGAGATTTACCCCGCACATTAAGAAAAAAGGAGCTTTTATTTGGATGCAGTGAACTTAACAATCCTGGTTGCAGGGGCTCTGTTTTTCTCCAGTATAGTTGCGACTCTGATCTCGGCGCGCTTAGGTGCGCCTTTATTATTAATTTTCCTTGTCATTGGTATGCTGGCCGGTGAAGACGGTTTGCTGGGCATCAAGTTTGGCAATCCTGATGTTGCTCTGCTGATTGGCTCTATAGCCCTCGTTATTATTCTGTTTGATGGTGGGATGCGCACTCATCCGGACAGGGTTCGTGTGGTATTGGCGCCTTCAGCTGTATTAGCCACGTTGGGCGTAGTGCTGACGTGCGGCATTTTAGGTGTCGCAGCCTCTTATCTGTTTAATTTGACCTTATTAGAAGGCTTGCTGTTAGGGGCGATATTGAGCTCAACAGATGCCGCTGCTGTATTTTCAATCTTCCAGTCTGCCGGCTTAAATATTAAAGAGCGGGTAGCGTCCACACTCGAAATAGAGTCGGGTAGTAACGACCCTATGGCAGTCATGTTGACCTTTACTCTGGTTGGTGTTTTGGCAGGTCAAAGTGAACTGAACTGGTCCTTGTCGACGGTATTTTTTCAGCAAGCCATAGTGGGCGCAGCAGTAGGCTATGGAGCAGGGCGCTTCTTTGTTTTGCTTTGCCGCAAACTGCCATTAAGCGCAGCCTTTTTCCCTTTATTGGCCGTCTCTTACGCACTGCTGATTTACGGTTTAACCAACCAATTTGGCGGCAGTGGTTTTCTGGCTGTGTATTTGATGGGCTTTTTAATAGGCAACGCCCGTTTACCGCAAATTCAGCAAATACTGAGAATGCATGACGGTTTAGCCTGGCTTAGTCAAATCATTATGTTTTTGATGCTAGGTTTGCTGGTTACGCCAAGTAAGCTGATGGAATATGCAATTCCTGCGCTGATACTGGCATTAGTGATGATTTTTATAGCCCGACCTATAGCTGTGTTTTTAAGCCTGGTACCTTTTCATTTTCCTAAGAAAGATCAAGTGTTTATCAGTTGGGTAGGCTTACGTGGTGCTGTGCCTATTATTCTGGCGTTATTCCCTTGGTTAGCTGGCGTACCGAATAAAGATTTGTACTTTAACGTGGCGTTTTTCGTGGTGATTGTATCTTTACTTATTCAGGGCTGGTCTATAGCGCCGGTAGCGCGCTGGCTGAAGCTCGAAGTGCCACCAGAGCCAGGCCCGGATCATTCCATGACACTCGACAGCGTAGCCTGTAATGATTTGCTGCAGGTACTTTCGTTTAAAGTGGGTAAAGGTTCTCCCATCATAGACAGCGACTGGCAGCAACTGAATATGTCACCGGATGTCAGCTACTTAGGTGTACTGCGTAAAGGAGAATGGATCAAAGCCGAGCAAAGCCCAAGTTTTCAGCTAAACGATATGCTATTGGTCTTGAGTAAAGCCAAAGATGTAAAAGCTGTCAGTGACAAAGTGTCCACCAGCGCAGAACAAACCTCGCTGGATAAACTGGATTTCTTCGGTGACTTCGTATTAAACGGCGAAATCACCTTAAACGAACTGGATGGCTTCTACAGCATTCAATTTGCTGAAGATCAGGATCCAAGCCAAAGTTTGTCCGAATACATCACCGAAAAATTCCACAGACGCGTGGTGGTTGGCGACCAGGTGCAGCTGGACCAATTAGTACTGACAGTGCGTCAAATAGACGACCACGACCAGATACTGCAGGTGGGTATTAAGTCGGCTTGATTTACAGCAATAAAGCCTTTTGCCGGATTGAATCAGGCCTGAGGCTTTTAAACTGTTTGAATGCAGGGATCACGGGGCAGACTAAAGGTTGATCATTTACACTAATATTCAATTTAACATAATAATCATTATGCGACACCTTCAATATGGAGGAAAAGGAGGTATATCCATATTTATCAATCAGATATCTAACATTGGCTTGGTTATTGTTCTGCGGCTCATATGTCATTACTTCCGACATAAACCTCTATTTGTAGCGTTAAACCCGTTAATTAGAACACATGCTTAGGCTAAGCAGGAAAACCATATACATTAACGTCTATATGGTTTTCCGTATCAATTTGAAGATTAATTCCGTGAAGTCAGTTTAATACCACCATCGAAACATTCCGTTGTTTTGCCTGAATCCGATATCACCTGGATATGATCAAAACCACCGGCCGGCGCAGACTTCTCCAGTAAGTCGGTAAAATCATCGGCTATGTCGCTGATTTCATCTCCTTTTTGCTCTAAAGCTGCGAAATGTGGTCTGTGGCGTTCTGTAATTTCATGAATTTCTTCGGCTAATTTTTGCTGCTCTGCCATTTTAACTTTATCTATACGAATACTATGTTCATCTTCATGATGCACAAGATCTGCAAGCTCAGCCATACGTTGGCTGTGTTGCTCCATTTCTGCTTCAAACGCTTTTAAAGGTAAATGCAATTCTTCCATTTGTTGCTCAACGACTGCTAAACGTTGATAAGCAGTTAGTTCATCTGTGGTCATAGCGCGCTGTTGTATAACTTTGCAGTTTTTAATAAAAGCAATTTGTTGCGGTGCTACAGCTGCAACGCTTGCAGATGCGGTTTCAGCCTGAGCTGTGCAGCCAAAACTGATTGCAATAGCGACAGATAATAATGTTAAGGTCAATGATTTTTGGAATTTCATAACAGGCTCCTGTGCTTCAGTTATTAGTAAGTCGGAGCTTGGGAATAAATAGTTGGAGGGAAAAACAAAAAAAGTTGGTTTAATCGCTAAGGTATTGATTAAACCAACTTTTTATTTAGCTTCTTTATACAGCAAGCACAGAATACTTAATGGCCGATGTTAATGACCACTGACGCGTTTGTATTGACGGTATTCTGGCTTCCAGAAATTACGTTCAATTTTCTGCAGTAATTCTTCATCACTGATCTCCAGCGCCAAACCTTGTTTTTGTGCAATTTTAGCCACTTCAAAGGCGATTTTTTTACTGAGTTCAGACAGCTCAGACAAAGCCGGCAGTAAGGATCCCTGCCCTGTGTTGGCTAATGGCGAGGCTGCAGCAAGAGTTTCACTGGCAATACGTAACATTTCATCGCTGATACGGCTGGCTTTCACAGCAACTACGCCTAAACCGATGCCCGGGAAAATGTAGGAGTTATTGCACTGCGCAATATGGTACGTTTGTCCTTTAAAAGTTACAGGCTTGAATGGGCTGCCAGTTGCAATAATGACCTTACCTTCAGTCCACTTAATGACTTGTTCAGGTGTCGCTTCCACTTGTTTTGACGGGTTGCTCAACGGGAAAATAATCGGCAGTTCGCAGTGTTTTTTCATGGCCGTGATCACTTGTTCAGTGAATAAACCAGGTTGACCAGATACACCAATTAAGATATCGGGTTTAGCGCAGTTCATCACATCAAGTAATGAGGCGTAGTCGCCACTGTAACTCCAGTCAGACAGATCTGATTTTTTCTGCATCAGCGCTTGTTGGAAATCACGTAAATCAGCCATGCCTTCAGTTAACAGACCAAAACGGTCCACCATGTAGACCTGCTTACGCGCTGTCGCATCATCCAGTCCTTCAGTTTTCATTTGACTGATGATTTGCTCAGCTATACCACAACCTGCAGAACCAGCACCGACAAAAACCACTTTCTGCGACGACAGTTTTACCCCCTTACTGCGACAGGCGGCTAATAAGGAGCCAACAGTGACGGCAGCAGTGCCCTGAATATCGTCGTTAAAACAGCAGTAGTCATCACGGTAGCGTTTTAAAATTGGCATCGCATTAGGCTGAGCGAAATCTTCAAACTGCACTAAAGCTTCTGGCCAGCGACGTTTAATAGCTTTCATAAACTGGTCGATAAAGGCATCGTATTCTTCGCCAGTAATACGCTTGTGCTTAGAACCCATATACACAGGGTCATTCAGCAGTTTTTCGTTATTCGTACCGACATCCAGCATCACTGGTAAGGTATAAGCCGGGCTGATCCCTCCACAGGCTGTGTACAAGGACAACTTGCCGATGGAAATACCCATACCGCCTACGCCCTGGTCACCTAAGCCCAGTACACGTTCACCGTCTGTGACTACTATGACTTTTACTTTTTTCTTGGTGACGCTGCGCAGTATGTCATCCATATGCTCACGTTCGCTGTAGGAAACAAAAATACCACGGGCACTGCGGTAAATAGCGGAGAAACGCTCACAGGCGTCCCCTACTGTTGGCGTGTAAATCACCGGGATCATTTCTTCCAGGTGCTCTTTTACTAAACGATAAAACAGAGTTTCGTTTTTATCGTGAATAGCACGCAGATAAATATGTTTGTTGATGGGTTCAGCGAAACTGGAATATTGCATATAAGCGCGGGCCAGTTGCTGCTCAATAGTTTCGTAGCGTGGAGGCAATAAACCAATCAGGTTAAAGGCAATACGTTCTTCTTTGGTGAAGGCGCTGCCTTTATTTAATAACGGAGTTTCTAATAACGCTGGACCTGCGTAGGAGGTATAAAGAGGTTGTTTCGTACTCATGGGGATCTCTCAAAACAAGCCTGCTGGCTCAAATTGCTGCCGATCATAACAGGTCTGAATAAGGCGGCAACCTCACAAGGGTTAAACAGAGGCTAAATGACGCTCATTTCACTCTGGTCAGACCTGAGCGCCACAATTTTCTGCCTTATCTCTTGAATTTAGTCTCCAGAATGACTGAAGAATTGGTACGCTCTACCCCATCCAGATTGCCTATTTCATCCAGAATATGGCTCAATTGTTCTGTGCTTTGAGCCTGCACTACAGCAATTAAATCGTACTCACCACTGATGGCGTATAACTCAGAAATCTGACTGATTTGTTTGAGCTCTACATTGGTTTTTGTTGTCAGCTTTTGCCGTACCTTTATCGCCACGTGGGCTGAAACTAACTGGCTTAAAAATGCACTGCCATATTCCAGTACATAGCCTTTCACCACGCCGCTTTGCTCAAGCCTGTGCATGCGGTTTTGTACAGTGCTGCGCGACACATTCAAGGCTCTGGCCAGGTCTGAAATGCTGGCTCTGGCGTTACGGCGTAACATGCCTAATAGCTTTTCGTCATCGGAATTTATCACTTTGCTCATTTACCTTATCAGAATGACAGAATTAACTGCAATATTGTCAATAATGCTACTGCATATTGGTAAGTCTGGCCAATATAATAAGTGAAATTCCTTAGTTACCCTGCCATATCAAGGGTAATCAACAAAAAGCACAAAGGCAGAACAACAATGCAAGTTAGCAGATCTTTATTCGATGAAGTGATGGTTCCGAACTACGCACCGTCCGCAGTGATCCCGGTAAAAGGTTTAGGTTCAAGAGTCTGGGACCAGACAGGTCGAGAGTTTATTGATTTCGCTGGCGGCATAGCCGTGAACTGTTTAGGCCACTGCCACCCTGCTTTAGTGGGCGCATTAAAAGATCAGGCTGATAAGTTATGGCATTTATCCAACGTGATGACCAACGAACCAGCTTTGATCCTGGCGCAGAAACTGGTTAACGCTACATTCGCTGAAAAAGTCTATTTTGCCAACTCAGGCGCTGAAGCCAACGAAGCTGCGTTAAAGCTGGCGCGTCGCTGGGCTAAAAATGAATTTGGTGAGCACAAAACCCAAATTATTGCCTTTAAACAAGGTTTCCATGGCCGTACTTTCTTTACTGTCACAGTAGGAGGTCAACCTGCCTATTCTGACGGTTTTGGTCCTAAACCTGCCGATATAATGCATGCTGAATACAATAATCTGGCAAGTCTTGAAGCTCTGATTTCTGACAACACTTGTGCTGTGATGCTGGAACCTCTGCAAGGTGAAGGCGGCATCATCACGCCAACTGCAGAATTTATTCAAGGTGTGGCCGCTTTATGTAAAAAGCACAATGCGCTGATGATTTTTGATGAAGTGCAATCTGGTGTAGGCCGTACCGGTCAATTGTACGCCTACATGGGTTTAGGTGTAGTGCCGGACATTCTGACCACAGCCAAAGCTTTAGGTGGCGGTTTTCCTATAGGTGCTATGCTGACAACCACTGCTATCGCTAAGCATTTAGTGGTGGGTACACACGGTTCTACTTATGGTGGGAATCCGTTGGCTTGTGCTGTAGGTATCGCCGCTTTTGATACAGTAAACACGCCTGAAGTTTTAAATGGCGTCAAACAGCGTGAGCAGTTATTCCGTGACGGCTTAAAAGCTATTAATGACAAATACGATGTGTTCAGTGAAATTCGTGGCCAAGGCCTGTTAATTGGTGCTGCACTGAATGAGAAGTACCAGGGCAAAGCCCGTGATTTTATGCTAGCTGCTGCTGACGAAGGTTTAATGATGTTAGTTGCAGGTTACAGCGTGATTCGTATGACTCCCTCGCTGATTATTCCGGAAGCAGATATTGCAGAAGGTTTAAAACGTTTTGAAAAAGCTGTCGCGAAGATGGTTCAGGCCTAAAGCCATTGAAGGGAGTTCGTTGAGCTCCCTTAACTTAATAAGCAGCTACTAAGCAGGAATACTAAATTTATGTTGTTGATCCGTCCTATCCGACAATCGGATTACCCTGTCCTGATGCAAATTGCTATTGAATCAGGTGCTGGTTTTACCTCTTTGCCGGTCAATGAGCAAAAATTGCAGGCGAAAATTGCCCGTTCTGAGCAAAGCTTCGCAACTGCCGTTGAGGCCATGGGCGATCAAGGGTATGTGTTTGTACTGGAAGATACCAGCACAGGTGAAATTGTTGGCACTTCAGGTATTGAAGCTTCAGTTGGCCTGGAAAACCCTTTGTATCATTTCCATAAAAGCACCGTGGTGCATCACTCCAAAGAGCTGGATGTATTTAAACAAGTTGAAGTGCTGACCATGTGTAATGACTACACTGGTGTGTCTGAGATTTGTACGCTGTTTTTACGCGAGCCATACCGTCAGGGTTTAAATGGCCGCTTTTTATCCAAAGTGCGGTTTTTATTTATGGCCGAGCACCCGAAGCGGTTCTCCAAAATGGTTATAGCAGAAATGCGCGGCGTGGCCGATGATTCGGGTTTACCACCGTTTTGGAAATGGCTGCAGTCGTATTTTTTCAGCATCGACTTCCCTACCGCCGATTATATGATTGGTGTCGGCAATAAAGGCTTTATTGCTGACTTGATGCCACGCCACCCTATTTATGTCAGCTTGCTGCCGGAATCTGCTCAGCAAGTTATTGGTGAAGTGCATGAAAACACCAAACCTGCTTTGGCACTGTTAGAAAACGAAGGTTTTTTCCACCGTGGTTATGTCGATTTGTTCGACGGTGGCCCAACGGTTGAGTGCCAGTTAAAACAAATTAAATCAGTGCGCAACAGCCATAAGATTAAAGTGCTGGTGGCGCCTGTTGAAGGCAACGCCACACTATCCATTTGTAATACCCAGACTACTAATTTCCGAGCCGTCTTTAGCAAAAATGCGGCACTGAATGACAATCACGAGTTGGTGATCAGTCCGGAATTAGCGGAAGCTCTGATGGTTAACAATGGCGATTTTGTGCGTTACCTCTCATTAGAAAAGGCAGTGAAATGAACGAAGTGAATGCAAAAGCTACAGTGCAGTTTATAGAAGGTCAATGGCAAGCCGGTTTTGGTTTGACTTTTCAGTCTGTGAACCCTGCAACAGGTAAATCGATTTGGCAAGGCAACGGCGCTGATGAAGCCCAGGTGCATCAGGCTTTGTTATCTGCACGTCAGGCTTTTTATCGTTGGTCGGCCTTATCTCTCGCAGAACGTCTGGTGGTGATTGAAAAATTTGCTGCCTTACTGCAAGAAAACACTGAAACTATGGCTCGCACTATTGCTGAAGAAACCGGCAAAGCTTTATGGGAAAGCCGTACTGAAGTGGCCGCCATGATAGGTAAAATTGCCATATCCAAACGCGCCCATGAAGAACGCACCGGCACTGTAGAAAATCCTATGCCAGGCGCTAAGGCTTTTATCCGCCATAAGCCTCATGGTGTGGTTGCAGTATTTGGCCCTTACAACTTCCCGGGCCATTTGCCCAATGGTCATATAGTTCCGGCTCTGATTGCCGGTAACGTGGTGGTGTTTAAGCCATCTGATCTGACACCTAAAGTGGCTGAATACACAGTGCAGTTATGGCAACAGGCTGGTTTGCCAGCAGGTGTGCTGACCTTGTTACAAGGTGAAGTAGCTACAGGTAAGGCCCTGGCTGCACATCCTCAGTTAGATGGCTTGTTTTTCACTGGCAGCTCTGGCACTGGACATTACCTGCATCAGCAATTTGCTGGTCAGCCAGGTAAAATACTGGCGCTGGAAATGGGTGGGAATAACCCGCTCATTATCAAAGACGTTGCTAATGTTAAAGCAGCTGTGCATGACATTATTCAGTCGGCTTTTATTAGCTCTGGCCAGCGCTGCACCTGCGCCCGTCGCTTGTTTGTGCCAAATACGGCCAATGGGGATGCCATTTTGGCAGAGTTGGTGGCGGCCACTAAAAACATAAAGGTTGCCGACCCTTTTGCCACAGAACAACCATTTTACGGCGCTATGATTTCTGCCAAAGCAGCCGAAGGTATGGCCAAAGCCCAGCAACAGCTGGTCGAGATGGGCGCTAAGGTATTAGTTGAACTCACCTTACCTGAAGCTCACGGTGCTTATGCCACGCCAGGTATTCTGGATGTGACAGGCGTAAATGCTATTCCGGACGAAGAACACTTTGGCCCACTTTTAAAAGTCTATCGCTACGATGATTTTGAGCTGGCTATTGCTGAAGCCAATAACACTAAATACGGCTTATCTGCAGGTTTACTGGCCGACTCAGCTGAAGATTATCAGTTGTTTTTCCAGCAAATCCGCGCAGGTATCGTCAACTGGAACAAACCTATTACCGGCGCTTCCAGTGCAGCACCTTTTGGGGGCATTGGCGCCAGCGGCAACCACAGAGCCAGTGCTTATTATGCTGCCGACTATTGCGCTTACCCTGTATCTTCAGTCGAAGCAGATCAGGTGGCCTTACCAGCTACATTAAGTCCAGGGTTAGTGTTGTAAAGCTGAACCAGATCAAAATTATAAGCCGGCAGAGTGGCTACACTTGCCGGCCTGAACACCATAATCAACAGAGCAGGACTCGTTATGCATACTGATGTGAAAGAACTGTTTAACCAACTTTGGGCTAACTACCTGGAAGTCACCCCTTCTGCAAAAAAAATTCACGCCATTTTAGGCTCATCACAACAAGATGACGTGATTAATGATCACATCGCACTTCGTACTTTTAATATTGAAAAAGTAAGCCTGAATAAACTTGCAGCTCACCTGCTGGCCTTAGGTTATACCGAAGGTGGCGAATACCATTTTGAAGCGAAAAAGCTCTATGCCAAACATTTTGAGCATAAAGACCCTACTCTGCCAAAAGTCTTTATTTCCGAGCTGCTGTTAGAAAAATGCTCCCCGGAGCTGCAAAGCATAGTGCGTAAACTGGTAGATCAAATCCCAGAATCTGCTGTTACTGCAGATAACTTCCTCTACTCAGGTCGCCACTGGACTATTGATCAGCAAAGTTACGAAACTTTATTAGCTGAAAGTGAATACGCTGCCTGGATGTCCGTCTGGGGTTACCGTGCCAACCACTTTACGGTCAGCGTGAATGCTCTGAAAAACTTTGACACGCTGGAGTCCGTGAACCAGGCATTAAAAGATGCAGGTTTTCCGTTAAATACCTCAGGTGGCGAAATTAAAGGCACACCAGAAGTGTTGCTGGAACAGTCTTCTACTTTAGCCGACGAAGCACCGGTACAATTTACCGATGGCACGCGCAATATCCCTAGTTGCTTCTACGAATTTGCCCGTCGTTACCCTATGGCCAACGGCCAGCTGTACGGTGGTTTTGTTGCAGCTTCTGCTGACAAAATTTTCGAAAGCACAAACGTGCGTTAATAGGTCCCGGTCATTCTGACTAACAAAGGCTGGATAAATATCCGGCCTTTATTTTGCCCCAATAAAGCTCTGCAGCTTCAGCATGATAACTCTTAGATAACGGATTCATAAAACCATGAAGATAAGGTGCAAGGCTTTGTTTAACATTAGCTTTATGTGCTAATGCGCTCATCAGTCCCGGCACTGAAAAATGTGTTTCTTCGGCAAATATCAACTCTGTTGGATAAAGCGGCTGAAGATTTGTCATCTGGCGGATTTGGCCACCATAAAAACCAACATAAAGCCCGATAGTTAAATGCTCCAGAGCCAGGTTCGCCCAGCAGGCTGCGGCACCCGCGCTAAACCCTAGTAAAAATACCGGCTCTGTCTGAGCGTTAAGCATGTCCTCTAGTTTCTTGCTGTAGGCCTCAAGTCCGCCATGCGCCAGAAAATACTGATAGGCTTCATGATCATCGGAAAAGGATGGAGGCTGATGATCATAAGGCTGTACACAAAGATAATCCGAACCTAGCTGACCAAACTGTGAAAGCACTTCAGGCTGGGCGCCAAAAATATCAGTCGCTATCACCAGTTGCATTTGCAGTCCTTAGCGAAACAAATTCACAGGCAGTTTCAAATACACAGTGCCATTGTCTTCTGCCGCTGGGAACTGACCTGCCCGCACATTCACCTGCACCGACGGCAATATAAGCTTTGGCATGCTCAGCGTTTTATCTCTGGTCGTGCGCATAGCGACAAAGTCCTTCTCACTGGTGCCTTGCTTTAGGTGGATATTCTGCTGCTTTTGCGCTGCTATTGTGGTCTCACAGACAAACTCATCACGCCCAGGCGCTTTGTAATCGTGGCATAAAAACATTCTGGTTTGATCGGGCAACTGATACAGCTTTTGCACTGAATGATACAAGGTAGCAGCGTCGCCGCCCGGGAAATCGCAACGGGCTGAACCATAATCCGGCATAAATAAGGTATCGCCAACAAAGACTGCATCGCCAATGCAATAACTGACACAAGCTGGCGTATGACCTGGAGTGTGTAACACAGAGCAGCGGATAGTTCCCAACATGAAGTTTTCGCCATCGGCAAATAGTTTGTCAAAAGCTGAACCGTCCGTTTTTAAATCTTTCAGGTTAAACACCTGACCAAACAACTGCTGCACTTGGGTAATACCTGAACCTATCGCAATACGACCACCCAGTTGTCGTTTTAGAAAAGGTGCGGCAGATAAATGATCCGCATGCACATGAGTTTCCAGTAACCACTGCACTGTCAGGTTATGCTCTTTTACCTTAGCCATGATCTGCTCTGCAGAACTTGTACTGGTGGAACCAGAAGCTGCATCAAAATCTAATACCGGGTCAATCACCGCAGCCTCTTTGCTCAGTGGATCCCAGACCAGATAACTGTAAGTAAAACTTTGTGGTTCAAAAAAAGCATGGACGACAGGCTGCTGCATAAATCACCGCTATTCGTGGCCAGTTCAAATTTAGCCCTATAGTAGCAAAGCTTTTTCATTCCAGAAAGATATAAGCTTATTACTTAAAGCTAAAGTGGTGCGCATTAAATAGCCATCCGCAAAACCTGCTTTTTAATTGTCATAAATCTGCAATCGGCCACCTCTACTCTGCCTGTGCCTGAAACTTAGTGGAGATACGAGTCGTATGAACATCGCCAGAAAATTAACCCTCGGAGCAGGTGTGCTGACTGTAATGGCGGTAATTTTGTCAGCCAGCACCAGTGGCCTGCTTGCGTTAAAAGACAGCACAGCTGCTGTACATCAAAGTGCAGAACAACAATTTCAGGCTTTGGCAACGAGCAGGCACACCATGCTGCAAACCCAGCTCGACAGCCAGCAACAATTACTCAATTCGTTAGCTCATAACCGCCTGACGCAGGAAGCCTTGTACAGTTTTAAGAACCCTTTTGTGTCCTACCGTTATGAAGTGTCAGCTCCTAACCTGGATGGCCTGAAACAGCAGTTAGGCGATTGGTACAAAACTAAGTATCAGCCATATTTCCAGGCTCAAACTAATGGCTTGTCAGTTAATACCAATGAATGGCTGGAAAAATCCAAATTTGAAACCTTATTGCTGCAGAAATTCTATGTAGCTGAAAACCCTCAGCCTCTGGGCAAACAGCAGTTGTTGCAGGATCGCAGTGACGGCTCGGTTTATGGTCAGCAGCACAATAAATACCACAGCAGCTTTAAAGAAATTGTTGACCGCTATGGTTTTCAGGACTTAATGCTGGTGGATGCCAACAGTCTGGACGTGTTGTATAACGTCAACAAAGGTCCGGTGTTTGCCAGCAATTTACAAAATGGTGCTTTTGCCAACACTGAACTGGCAACATTAGCCAAGAGCTTAAAGCAAAAGCCTAAAGCTGGTTTACAGATCTCGGCAATCAGCGCTTTTTCTGGTTCATTCCAGCAGCAAGTGCTGTTTTTTGGCGTGCCTGTGTTCCATCCAAACAGCGCTGAGACTCCGGTAGGATTTTTAATAGCTCAGTACCCTGTGAGTCGTTTTACAGATTTGATGACTGGAAATCAAAAGTGGCAGGATTTAGGTCTAGGTCAGACTGGTGATTTGTATCTTGTGGACCAGGATCAGAAACTTGTAACCGAAGTAAGGCCTTATCTGACCGATAAAACCAGCTTCATTGCAAAGTATCCGGAGTTTAAAGCCGGTCCATATGGTTTAGGTGGCCATACTAAATTGCAACTGCCGCAGATCAAAGATGCCTTAGCGGGCAAGACCGGCGTGGCTGAAGCTGAAGATTACCGTGGCATAGAATCATTAGTCAGCTGGCGCCCTCTACAGATAGGCCAGCGAAACTATGCGCTTATTGTGCAGCAGGAATTATCAGAGAGTCTGGCGGCTGTCAGCACTATTCGAACCAATCTTATTCTAAGCACCCTGCTTTCTGTACTGCTACTTGGAATACTGGTGGTCCTGCTGGTGTATCTTTTAGCCCAGCGTTTTGCCAAACCTATGCTGGCATTGCACCAACGTATTGAGGGCTCTGCGCAGTCTCATGATTTAACAGTGCGGTTTGATTTGCGATCTAAAGACGAATTAGCTGATATTGGCGCTGCACTTAATAAACTATTTAGCTCTTTTTGCACTCTGGTGACAAAGCTAACCAGTACTTGTGAGCAAAGTGCTTCAGCAGCAACCCAGAACTTGCAAATCAGTCTGGAATGCAAGAGCTCTGCGATGCAACAAGGTGCGGCTATCAGCCATTTGCTGCAGCAATCTCAAAGTCTGGATCAGCAGCTGCAGCATTCAGCTGAGCAGTTACGTCGCTCAGCCAGCCAGGCCAATCATGCTAATCAGCAGGCCGATTCAGGTTATCAGGCGGTGGATTTAGTGGCCGGTTCAATGCGTCATCTGGCTGAACAGGTTAGCTCTTCCAGTCAGAGCATGGATCAGCTGCGCTCTGCCGCCACTGATATAGTTACAGTGTTGGATACCATCAAAGGAATTTCAGAACAAACCAATCTTTTAGCGCTAAACGCCGCTATTGAAGCTGCAAGAGCTGGTGAACATGGCCGTGGTTTTGCTGTAGTAGCCGATGAAGTGCGGCGCTTATCTGGCAGTACTCGTCAGGCGACTATGGAAATTCAGCAGATGTTGAACCGCCTAATGAGCACAGTGGACGAAACCGCGTTGGATTTAGCAAAAGAGCGTGAAAGTGCACAGCTTTGTGTCACAGGTTCAGAGCAGGCGCTTCAGGCTTTAGGTGAAATAAAACAACTGATTGCACAAGTCAGCACAGACACTGCAACTATAGCCCAGTCCAGTGAGCAACAATACCAGCATAATCAGCAAATGCGCGATGAACTGATGGCTGTGCAAGGTTTGGCGGCTCATACAGAGCACGCGATGACAGAGTTAAACCTGACAGCAAAGGAGCAGGAAAAACTGGCGACGGAATTATTAAGTAACGCCAGAACCTTCCGGGTTTAAATCCTGACAAAAAAGCCCCTGTCATGCAGGGGCTTCAGATTAATGACAAACCCCACCTTTTTGATGGGGTTTGTTTTTTTAAGGACTTTTAGCGCGAGTTTTACGACAGTTGACGGCTGAAGCTCGATGACTTCATGACTGAGTGTTTTGGCACGTTGGGTTGTTCTGAAGAGGTCTGGTCGTGTGTCTGTGGTCGATTAGCAGGTGTTTGAAGGGCTTCTTCCTCAGGCGGCCAGTAGCAACGCCATTTTTTTGATGTTTTGCGCGGTGCCTGCCATCAGGCATTGCATTTGTACGTTCTGTAATCCTCTGAAGCGTGCATATCGGTGACCATGATGTTGTTTAGCGTCTGCGAAGCTACGCTCTACCGTCTCTTTTCGTCGTTGGTAGATTTTCTTACCCCAAGCGCTGAGTCTCGTCTGGTTTGCGGCTTCTTTGGCTTGCTCAAACACATGCCGCGTCAACACTTTGGTCTGGTTTTTACTGCGCGTGCATTGTTTGAGTAACGGACAATTCCTGCATATCGCCGGGTCTGATTTGTATTCGTGGTATCCATCACGGTTGGTGGTGCTGTACTGAAGACTCTGACCTTGTGGGCAGAGGTAGCTGTTGCTGTCTTTCTCATAGCTGAACGCACTTTTACGCAGCAGTCCCTTGCCTTTATTCGGTCGACGATACCCCATCACAGGTTCAATCTGGCGCTCTTGAATTAAGTGACACAACATGGCCGTGTTGTAGCCAGCATCTAATCCGACCGCCACCGGGTTCAGGTCAAAACGCTCCAGTTGCCGGTCTAATCGGGCAAGGTAAGGTTGACTGTCGTGCACATTACCAGGGGTTGCAAAGGTATCGGTGATAAGGCCATGTTTGCCGTCGACGGTTCTGTGGTCCAGGTAGAAGAAGCCTTGTGGCTTGCCTTCGCGTGTCATAAATCCACTGTCCGGGTCCGTGGTGCTACTCTTGATAGATTGCAGTTCACAGACCTGTTCTTGCTTCTCCTTCAGCGGCTTTTTTCCGGCGACTTTACGCTCCTCCTCAACCGCTTCATTCAACTGCCTGATGTACGCAGATGTGCTGGCAGACACCAGTTTATTGATGGACTTCCCCTTGTTCGCACTGGCTTTTAAATGGGTGCTGTCGGTGTACAGCGTGCGTCCTCCAATCAGATGGCGGGATATGGCCTGCTCCACAATATGGTCAAAGATACGCTGAAATACATCAGTGCCATTAAAGCGGCGGATACGGTTCTGGCTTAAGGTCGAGGCATCCGGCACTTTATCCGTCAGGCTCAACCGTAAAAACCAGCGATAGGCTACATTGACTTCGATTTCCTGCATCAGTCGCCGCTCACTTGGCACACCAAATACATAACCGAGCAGCATGATTTTAAACAGCACCACAGGGTCAATCGCCGGACGGCCATTGTCTTTGCAATAGAGGTGAGCCACTTCAGCGCGGATAAATTCAAAATCAATAGCAGTATCAATCTTACGAACCAGATGGTCTTTAGGAACCAGTTGCTCCAAAGTTACCATCTCAAGCTGATATTGTTGGGGAGATGTGTCTCGTAACATAGATAATCAGTCCTGTGTTGAACTGATTCTATTAGATCAAAGGTCTGGAGCTACGTCCAGACCTTTGTCAGCAGTCTGAAGCCCCTGTCATGCAGGGGCTTGTTTTTGATAACAGATCAGCCTTCAAAGGATCGGCTTTGCAGCGCGTGAATACGTTTATCCAAAGGTGGATGGCTCATAAAAAGCTCTGAAGCAGCAGGTTTAGTGGCCAGACCAAAAGCCGTCATTGAGCCTTGTAACTGGCTTTCATGGTTGCCTTTTAATCGTTGTAACGCAGCCACCATATTTTCTGGTCCGACTAAACGTGCGGCGCCAGCATCGGCTTTATATTCACGTTGACGCGAAAACCACATCACAATAATGCTCGCCAGCACGCCAAAGATCATTTCCAGCACAAACACAGTGATCATGTAGCTGATACCACCGCCCTGACTTTCTTCTTCATCACTGGAGCGAAAGAAGTTATCAATAATGCCTGCAACCACCCGGGCAAAGAAAATAACAAAGGTATTCACTACACCCTGAATAAGCGTCAGCGTCACCATATCGCCGTTGGCGACGTGAGACACTTCGTGCGCTAACACAGCTTCGGCTTCTTGCTGTGTCATCGCATGCAATAAACCCGTGCTGACAGCCACCAGCGCATTATTGCGGCTCATACCCGTGGCAAAGGCATTTATTTCCGGCGAGTCGTAAATCGCCACTTCCGGCATACCAATACCAGCTTGTTTGGCCTGGCGTTGCACTGTGCTGACCAGCCAGTGTTCTGTGGCATTTGATGGCTCTGTGATCACCACTGCACCTGTCGAACGTTTTGCCATCCACTTGGACATAGCTAAAGAGATAAAAGAGCCACCAAAACCAAAGACAGCAGCGAATATCAGTAAGCCACCCATGCTGCGGTTATCAATCCCAAAAACTTTAAACACAATACTTAAAACGATACTCAGCACTAACATCACAGCTAAGTTCGTGATTAAAAATAGCACTATACGTTTCATAACAACCTCTGTAATTCAGGAAACCTACTAACTTCTATATCTAAGTAATTTGGAGTTGCAGCGAAGTGACAAGCCAGTGAGTGCCCGGGAGCATAGCTAACCTATATGACCGGGCCGGTGGCGTAGTAAACAAAGCTGCAGCTTCAAGTACGACGGTATAAACGCCTGTTGCTAAAAAAGCCCCTGTTTCATTGCTGTAACAGGGGCAAAGGGCGGATAAATTACCACAACAAGTACGTATTGGTTCTGCACAACCCAACCGAAGTGTTTCAACTCGCAGTTAGGTTATTCAGGGAACGGTGTGATAATAAGCTGGAAAGTCGTGTAAGGTAAAATCGAATATAACTTCCTAATTGGCAGTTTATACCTGATAGCGAATTTTGGAGCATAGAATAAAAAAAGCCTGTCGGGATTGCTCCAGGCAGGCTTTTATTTGATTTAAACCTTGGAAAATCCTAAAGAGGATTAACCCAACAAGCTTCTGAGCATCCAGGCATTTTTTTCATGCACCTGCATGCGTTGAGTTAACAAATCCAGAGTAGGCTCATCTGAGGCTTTATCAGCTACAGGCACTATAGAACGGGCAGTTTTCGCTAATGCTTCCTGACCTTTCACCAGATCTTTGATCATATCCTGAGCGGCCGGAATACCATCTGCTTCTTTAATGCTGGTGAGCTTGGCAAACTCTTTGTAGGAACCTGGTGCAAATTCACCTAAAGCACGAATACGTTCAGCAATTAAATCCACCGCCAGCGCAAGTTCAGTGTACTGAGTTTCAAATAAAACATGCAGCGTCTGGAACATAGGGCCAGTGACGTTCCAGTGATAGTTATGCGTCTTCAGATACAGAGTGTAGGTGTCGGCCAATAAAGTCGCTAAACCATGGGCTATGGCTTTACGATCGTCGTCTTCAATACCAATATTAATTTTCATAAGAAACTCCGTGTTGCGGCAAAGAATTCAATTACCCTATCACAATTCACCTCAAGCGCTCAATTAGACAAAAGGGTAAGCTGTTATAGATCAATGGGATTGCAGATCAGGTAAAACAAGGGCTGCATCAGGTTTTGCCAGACAAAACTGTTTTTGTCCCCGCTGCAACAGCCAATATTTGTTATGAAGTTGCGGATAAACCGACATCTCCCGATCATGTTGCACCACTTCACCGTTAAGTCTTATCGCATTTGAGTTGAGCAATTCTCTGGCTTTAGTTTGGGATGCAGCTAAACCTGATTTTTGCAGCAGATCTGAAAGCGTCAGTTGATTCTTAACCTCTACGCAATTTAAAGCATCCTGTACCAACTGCTGTAATTCAGCTAAGCTCAGTTGCTGCGGCTGCCCTGCAAACAAGGCCTTAGTGATCCGTTCAGCCGATAGCAGCCCTGCATCACCATGTACAAATCGGGTCACCTGCTCTGCCAAAATACGTTGGGCCTGAGGTTTGCTACCAGAGTTGTGATCCGATTGCTCTATAGCAGCTATCTCGACGCAAGTTAAAAAACTGTAGTAGCGCAGCAGGTTATACACGTCTTTATCGTCGGTATTAAAGCTATGACGTGATGGCCTGCATCCTGAAAACGTTTCAGCATCAATAAAGGCACCAGGTGCCCTATATGCAGGCTGCCGGCTGTGGGATCAAAACCACAGTACAAGCTTTGTCTGCTGCTTAAAAAATCGTGTAAGAGTTCTGGATTAGAACTTTGGGCTATCTGGCCGCGCTCGAGTAAGTCATCCACTAACTGGGGTTTACTCACCGCTGCTGTTGTCATTGGCTGCTCTCGTTTTGTATATAAAGTGAAAAGCAGCAGCTTAAAGTTCAGCAGCAGAAAAAGGCATGTCCCTAAAGGGATAAGAAAAGCATTTTAGCTGGCCAACAGATGAGTCAGAAACAACTGGAATAACTCGCTTAATGAGCCGATTTGCAGTTTAGCGTAGATCTTTTTGCGATGGTTTTTGACCGTACCAGCGCTGATGTGCAGCTGCTGGGCTATATCCTCTGAATCAAACCCCTGCAGTAACAAACAGACGATCTGTTGCTCTTTGTCAGTCAGTAACTGCTGGCCAAAACAGGAAAATGCATTGCTAAGTTGGTGCTGCAAGCCAGTTTTGTCTGACGAAGCGCTGGATAGGACAAAGCTGTCTTGACCCCAATGCTGACGAACTAAAGCGCGGAGCAGGCTTTGCAGTCCTGCCAATGTTTCATAGCTGGATTGATAACGGCTCTGGTTGGGTTCGCGATAACCAATAAACAGCACTATCCAGCGCTTGGGTTCCAGCTTAAAACTCAGGCAGAACTCATCATGCAGACTTGTCTTTTCGGTAAAGTGCTTTTGGTAGCTTTTACCGGCATTAGCCGAATCAAACAGGTCTTGTAAACGCCACAATCCATCGTCAGTCGCTTGCTGAGCACGACGATAAAAAGGGTCTTGCAGGTAAGAGTCCATTAAATAGTGATAAAACAAAAACTCCCGTTTGGTCTCTATGCAGTCATACAAATAAATCGGATGCTTATCTGCTCTGCAGCCCAACAACACAGTTGGTCACAGTGTAACTCTGTTTTAAGAAAAGCAGCCAGCCGTTGACTGAAGTCTATGGTCCGGACACTACTTACCAGATCAGCCACTCTCTGCCATTCTGTCATAACCGATAAGTCCTCGCCCAAAAGTAAAAAAGCCGGTGTTTGACCGGCTTCTTAGCTTACAACATTAGTGCTGTTTTATGAACGAGCAGCCAGTTCAGCTTGCTGCACTAAATAGTCTTCGTAAGTACCAGCGAAGTTACGTACACCGTTATCCGTCATCTCAACGATGCGGGTCGCCAGTGAGGATACAAATTCACGGTCGTGGCTGACAAAAATCAGTGTGCCTTTGTACATTTCAAGCGCCATGTTCAATGATTCAATTGATTCCATATCCAGGTGGTTGGTCGGTTCGTCCATTACCAGAATATTTGGGCGTTGCAGCATCAGCTTACCGAACAACATCCGGCCTTTTTCACCACCGGATAATACCCGCGTTGGCTTGCTGATTTCATCCTGAGAGAACAATAAGCGACCCAAAATACCGCGGATAGCCTGCTCGTCGTCAGAAGGCTGTTTCCACTGGCTCATCCAGTCAAACAACGTCATATCGCGTTTCTCGTCCGCGAATTCGTATTCGTGATCCTGAGCGTAATAACCGATATTGACGTTTTCAGACCATTTGACGATACCGGATTCTGGCGTTAAATCACCGACCAGACATTTTAAGAAAGTGGATTTACCAATACCGTTGGTACCGAGGATCGCAACTTTTTCACCCACTTCAATGGTCAGGTCTAGCTTGTTCAGTACATGTAAATCGTCAAAGCTCTTGTTTAATTCGTTCACTTCTAAAGCTAAACGGTACAGTTGCTTTTGCTGATCAAAACGGATAAATGGATTGACCCGGCTGGACGCTTTTACTTCAGCCAGCTGAATTTTATCAATTTGTTTGGCACGGGAGGTCGCCTGACGTGCTTTCGAAGCATTGGCAGAGAAACGGCTTACGAAGGTTTGTAATTCAGCAATCTGAGCTTTTTTCTTGGCGTTATCGGCCAGCAGTCGTTCGCGAGCCTGAGTAGCGGCCGTCATATATTCATCGTAGTTACCAGGGTAAACACGCAATTCGCCGTAATCTAAGTCGGCCATATGAGTACACACGCTGTTTAAGAAGTGACGGTCGTGCGAAATAATAACCATGGTGCTGTTACGTTCAGCCAGCACTTCTTCCAACCAACGGATGGTGTTGATATCTAAGTTGTTGGTTGGTTCGTCCAGTAACATGATTTCAGGGTCAGCAAATAAGACCTGCGCCAATAACACCCGCAGTTTCCAGCCTGGCGCTATCGCAGACATAGGACCAAAATGCTGTTCAACCGGAATACCCACACCTATTAACAATTCACCTGCACGGGATTCAGCGCTGTAACCGTCCATTTCACCGAAAGCAACTTCTAAATCGGCTACACGCATACCGTCTTCTTCGCTCATATTTGGATCAGCGTAAATACGGTCGCGTTCTTCTTTCACTGCCCACAGTTCAGCGTGGCCCATAATCACTGTGTCTATTACTGTGTATTGCTCAAAAGCAAACTGGTCCTGATGCAGCTTGGCCACACGGTGGTTAGGTTCCACAAAAATGTTACCGCCACTTGGATCTAACTCTTTGCTGAGGATCTTCATGAACGTTGATTTACCGCAGCCGTTGGCGCCAATCAAACCATAGCGGTTGCCGTCGCCGAATTTAACGGAGATATTTTCAAAAAGCGGCTTAGCGCCAAATTGCATCGTAATATTTGCGGTAGAAATCACAGTGTTTTTGATCCAACAAAGAGTCATATACAAGCCGTGCTGTGGGTATTAAACCTTTCAGCACAGCCCCAAAAATAGCGCGCCACTATACGCTTTTTCAGCGCCAAACTCAAAGTATCTCTGTGATTTATGACGTTTTTAGTGTGATTAGCCAAAGCGACGTCCCAATGCGATACAAACCACCACAGTCAAGGCCAATATCCAGTGGATCCATTGCAGTGGTTCCGCCAGTAATAACGAACACAAAACCAGCCCGCTAAAAGGCGATAACAGCTGTAACTGACTGACTTTAGCAATGCCGCCAATAGCCAAGCCCTTGTACCAGCAGAAAAATCCGATAAACATGGTAAACACAGACAAATACCCCAGCGCCAGCCAGGACTGCAGCGACACAGCTGTATAATCGGGCTGATAAGCCCAGACCCATGGCAGCAGGACTGGAATGGACATCACCAGCGCCCAGCAGATCACCTGCCAGCTGCCGAGTTCTTTGGATAAAATAGCCCCTTTGGCATAACTAAAACCGCATAAAAAACTCGCTAACACCAGATAACCATCAGCGAGCTGAAAAGGGCCAGTGCTGTGTTGTAACGCATAAAGCGCAACACAAGCGGCCCCCAGCAGTGCAAACACCCAAAAGCCAATTCGTGGCCATTGTTTAGTTAAGTAAGCGCCAAAAAAGGCAGTAAAAAGTGGCATCACACTGGTGACCAGAATGCCGTGACTGGCTCCAACCTGCTGCAATGCCAAAGCGGACAAAACCGGGTAAGCAAACACTGAACCCAAAGCCACTACAGCCAAGCCCTGCCATTGTTTTGCTGTAGGTAATTTTTGTCTTGTGATCAGTAGCAGCATCAAAGCCAATAGCGCTGCTATCAAAGCCCTACCCGCGCCGACAAAAACCGGCGGCATATCAAGCACTGCCATTCGAGTTGCTGGTAAACCAGCTGAGAACATCAGCATGCCTAAGCCACCAAACCATAAGCCTTGCACCAGAGGCTTTTGCCAAAACGGCGAGCTGCTTTGCTCTTGTGGTGAAACAGAGACTACGGACATGACAAATACTCCCTATAAGCGGCTGGACAGTCAGCCAACTTCAGTTAGTATACAAAGCTAAATACCATGACAATCAGGACAGTTACCTACAAAGACGACTGAACTGTACAGGTGAAAATTCCATGACAATTGCACTAGCGCAGTGGCAGCTGGATAAAGCCAGCAAAGAAAGTTTTAGCAGTCAGCTTTATCTGCAGGCACAGCAAGCCATACAGTCCGGCCGCTGGATTGCTGGTGCACGGCTGCCATCGATCCGGCTTTTAGCTGCACATTTAGAAATCAGTAAATTTACAGTGGCAGAGCTGTATGAAAAACTCTCTGCCGCTGGTTTTGTCCGTTCTCAGCCTGGCAGTGGGGTCTATGTCAGCCGTTTAACTGAGCAGCAACAGCAACTGGAATCCAGCGCCAGCCAAAGTAGTAGACGGCAGGATGTCGCCCTGATGCGCCAAACGCTGCTGCGTGAACCTCATTGGATCAAAGCATCAGCCGGTTGGTTATCGCCGGATTGGATGCCGGATCAGGAAATACGCCAGGCGATGCGCGATTTAGCACGTCAGCCTCAGTCTTTAACCGACTATGGCTCGGCTCAGGGCTATTTCCCCTTGCGCCAGTATTTCACTCAGCGTTTGTCACAGTTATCTATTGCCACAGAACCTGCTCATATTCTGCTGACCTATAGCGCCTCACATGCGCTGGATTTAGTGTTTCGATTGCATCTGAAACCCGGTGATTGGGTGATGGTGGATGATCCGGGCTTTTATAACTTCTTTGCTTTGCTGCGTTTGCATCAGGTGCAGTTGCTGGTAGTGCCACGCACTAAGGAAGGCCCGGATTTAGCTGTGATGCAGCAATTGGTGCAGCAGTACCAACCCAAAGCCTATTTAACCAATTCAGTGTTATCGAACCCTGTGTCTTTGAGTATCCATCCAGCCCGCGCTTTTGCGGTATTGCAACTGCTGCAACAGCATCAGTGCTTGTTGATTGAAGATGATATTTATGCTGACTTTGAAACTCAGCCGGTATCGCGTTACGCGTCGATGGCAGGATTTCAGTCAAATAATGGTTTTGAAACCATTTACTTAGGTAGTATGTCGAAAACCTTGTCAGCAGATTTGCGGGTGGGTTTTATTGCTGCAGCACCAGCTACTATTGCGGTATTGACCGATCTAAAACTCATCAGCGGTATATCGACTTCCAATACTATGGAACGCCTGGTGTACGCGCTATTAACCGGTGGAGGTTATCGGCGTCACCTTGAGCAATTAAAGCGTCGTTTACAGCAAGCCCGCAGCTTGGTGTTTTCAAAACTAAAGCAGCTGGATTGTCAGATATGGGCAGAACCATCAGCAGGTTTTTTATGTTGGGTCAAACTGCCAGAAGGCGTCAGCAGCAGTTTATTGTCAGAACGCTTGCAGCAGCGTCAGGTTGTATTGGCACCAGGTTCACAGTTCAGCACCCTGCCCGATGCCGATCAGTATACGCGCCTTAATGTGGCACAATGCCTGGATCAACAATTTTGGCTGATATTGGCTGAGGAATTGCGCCAGATCAGAGACAGTATTTCTTTGGCAATGAATACTGAATTGTAATTTTAGACGGGCGGGTGCAAGACCCGCCCCTACAATTCAATGCAGACAAAACCCTTGTAATCTGACATGGTAAAGAAAAAGGATGTGGTATGGCCAAAACCTCAGATAAAACCTCAGATAAGTCTCAGGCAAAATCACTGGACTGGAGTGCACTACTGCAATCCGGTAACCGCATTTTTATTGGCTCCCATGCTGCCGCGCCTCAGGCGTTGCTGGCCGATTTAATGGCCCGCAGTAAAAACCTGCATGATATAGAGCTGGTGCAATTGATGGTGCTGGCTGATAACAGTTGGGCCGAACAACGTTACAGCGACTTATTTAAAATCAATGCGTTATTTATTGCAGGTGACAAAGTCCGCAGTGCTGTGGCTGAAGGTCGTGCCGACTACACCCCTTGTTTTTTATCTGAAGTCCCCGCTTTATTTAAAAATGAAATTTTGCCTTTAGACGCGGCTTTAGTCATGGTCAGTCCGCCTGATGCTTTTGGTTATTGTTCTTTGGGTGTCTCTGTTGATGCCGTATCAGCTGCGGTGCGTTCTGCCAAAAAAGTTATAGCGCAAATTAACCCTAAGATGCCGCGCACCAATGGGTATACCTTTATCCACCAAAGCCAAATCCATGCCTTTATCGAACAGGCCGAAGATTTGCCCGAACTACCGCCACCTGTGTTGGATGAAGTGACGGAACGTATTGGCCAGTACGTGTCTATGTTGATTGAAGACGGCGCGACTTTACAGCTGGGGATAGGAAAAATCCCTGAGGCCGTTTTACGTTACCTGGGCAATCACAAAGACTTAGGTGTACATTCTGAAGTCATTTCCGACGGTGTGATGGAACTGATCACCAAAGGCGTGATTAACAACAGGAAAAAAAACTTTCACCCGGGCAAGACAGTCACCAGTTTTTGTATGGGCAGCAAAGCCTTGTATGACTTTGTTGATGGTAACCCTCATGTTGAATTTTACCCCAGTGAATATGTGAATTCCCCGACCAATATTGCCCGTAACGACGCCATGATCGCTATTAACAGCGCTATAGAAGTCGATTTAACAGGCCAGGTGGTATCGGATTCGATTGGGCATAGATTCTACAGCGGCATTGGTGGCCAGGTCGATTTCAGCCGAGGCGCCTCAATGAGTAAAGGCGGCAAACCTATTATCGCCCTGCCTTCGACTGCTAAAAACGGCACAGTCTCGCGTATTGTCGCTACTGTCACTGAAGGCGGCGGCGTGGTGACGTCGCGTGGCCACGTGCATTATGTGGTCACAGAGTTTGGTGTCGCCTCCTTGCGGGGTAAAAGTATCCGCGAACGCGCGCTGGAACTTATTCGGGTAGCTCATCCGAAGTTTCGTAAACAGCTGCTGGATGAAGTTCGTACCCGCTACTGGGTGCCACATTACCAAAAAGACTACCTCAAAGATGTGGTGGAACTAGGCAAAGTAGGTGTTAAAACTTTAACCATTGCTGGTGAACAGTTTGATTTGCGGGCATTAAATCCGGCTGATGAGCGCCGGCTGCAGGAGTTTTTTTACTCTCATACCAAAGAAACTTTGCTGCTGCGTTATAACCACCATCCCAAACAAATGAGCAGAGAAAAATCCTGTACTTTAGTCAGTGTCGATCAATCCCGTGATCTGGCGCTTTGTATTGTCAAACAACAAGGCTCAGTACTGGAAATTCAGGCCGTAGGCCGTTATTACCTGAATGAAACTGACAACAGTGCTGAAGTGGCATTTGTTACACGTGAAAAACACCATGGCAAAGGCATGGCCAAAAGGCTGCTGGAAGAAATGATCAGAATTGCCCGCATACGCGAACTCAACCGTATGATGGCTTATGTGCGAGCCGACAATAAGCCGATGCAAAAGGTGTTTGAAAAAGCTGGATTTAAACGTATCGCCAGTGGCGATCCAGATGAAGTCTATTTAGAGCTGCCATTAAAAGTAGCGGAACCAGAGAAGCAGTAAATGAGTTTAGTGATCTTCAGCCATGGCCGCTGTTTGTCGTACGACATAGGTCTCGATCATCCGGAAGCAGCGTCGCGCATTTATGCAGTACAGGACCAGTTATTAAGTTCAGGCCTGGAGTTTGTGGTGCAACAACGGGATGCCACTCCGGCCAGTATGGAGCAGTTGTATCTGGCTCACGACCCGGCTTATGTCGACCATATATTTGATGCTGTGCCCGATACTGGCCATGTCTGGCTGGATGACGATACACAAGCCAATGCAAAATCACTCAATGCGGCTTTGTATTCGGCAGGTTCCGGTATTAATGCGGTAGATTTAGTGATGCAGCACTCAGACACTCAGGCCTTTTGTTTAACACGCCCACCAGGGCATCATGCAGAATACAAAGCGGCCAAAGGCTTTTGTATTTTTAATAATATCGCCATAGCGGCCGCTTATGCCATGCAGCAGTATGGGTTGCAACGTGTGCTGATTGTGGATTTTGACGTACACCATGGCAATGGCACTGAAGATATTTTCCAGCACGAACCCAGGGTAAAGTTCTTTTCGTCCTTTCAGCATCCGTTTTACCCCTACACTGACCCTGTTGCTCATACCCCATCCATAGTCAAAATGCCTTTAGCTGCGGGCACTACAGGCGCTTTATACCAACAGCGCTTTACTGAAGAATGGCTGCCGCTGATGCTGCAGTTTCAGCCCGAGCTGGTATTGGTATCAGCTGGTTTTGATGCGCATATTGAAGATGATATGGGCCAGATGAAACTAACAGAGCTGGATTATTTGTGGTTGGGGCAGCAGTTGAAGCAAATAGCCGATCGCTATTGCGGCGGGCGTTTGGTTTCTATGCTCGAAGGCGGTTACGAACATAGCCCGCTGGCGCGTAGTGTGGTGAGTTATCTAAAGGGGCAGTTGTGACCATCTACGGGCGGGGATAAAGGTTTTCAGGTTTGGATTATATGAGACGGGCGGTATGTAGGGGCCGCGGCTTGTCCCGGCCCATCCATCTGTACCGCGGTACCTTGAGACGGGCGGGTGCAAGACCCGCCCCTACAATAAATCCTTATACAATCTTTATAACCACCGGGGACATAAAGCCTTAAACTTCCAAGGTTGTTTAACGCCGGATAAAATTTTATGGCTGCCACTTTGGTGTTGGGTTCCGCAGTAAAAATCTCAAGTCGTTACCTGATGTATAGGGTGTTAGGGTATTTGTTGCTGATGTTGTCAGCGGTCAAGCTGGTCGCTATGGCAGTATCCCTTCTTTATCACGAAAGCAGCTTTTGGGTGTTTTTAGGATCTGCGCTTTTTACAGCAGCTTTGGGTTATACGCTGGTGCATAAAGGCCGCGACGCCAAAGATATTAAACATCGGCAGCTATTTTTACTCACCACTTTAAGCTGGCTGTCGCTTTGTGTCTTTTCGGCTATTCCATTGTGGCTGATAGTGCCCAATTGCACTTTAACAGACGCAGTGTTTGAAACCGTTTCTGCTGTCACGACCACAGGTTCAACTGTGTTGTCTGGATTGGATACCATGCCAAAAGGCATTTTGTTCTGGCGCGCTGTGCTGAACTGGATGGGGGGTATAGGGATCATCGTGATGGCCATAGCCATTTTACCCGCACTGAAAATAGGCGGTATGCGATTATTTAAAACTGAAAGCTCAGACACTTCAGATAAAATTCTGCCACGTAGCTCTACCCTGTCTGCCGCTATTGGCTTGGTTTATCTGGTACTGACCGCCTGTACTATGACCACCTATTATCTGGCTGGCATGACAGGCTTTGACGCTATTACCCATGCAATGACCACAGTAGCTACAGGTGGTTTTGCCAATTACGACTCCTCTTTTGGATTTTATAAAGATTCACCGCAAATTTTCTGGTTAAGCAGCTTTTTTATGATGCTGGCCGCTATGCCTTTTGTACTTTTTGTCAGTTTTGCTAAAGGCGATAAAACATCTTTGTGGCGCGATCCACAAGTACGGGCTTTTGTTGCCATAGTGCTGTTTTGCAGTGTGCTGCTCACTGCATATCAGGTGGTACATAACGACAGAGCCGTTTTTGATGCGCTGACCCATAGCCTGTTTAATGTAGTGTCCATTATTACCACCTGTGGTTACGCTTCCGAGGACTATACAGTCTGGGGTAACATGGCCATTATGCTGTTTTTCTACTTAACCTTTGCCGGTGCTTGTTCGGGCTCGACTTCGGGTGGCTTAAAAATATTCCGTATTCAGTTAGCTGCTATGTTACTGATAAAGCAGTTAAAATTGTTGGTGCATCCAAAGGCGGTCTGGAGCCAGAGTTATGGCGGAAAAAAAGTAGATGATCAGCTTTTGGGCAACGTGCTGGCCTTTTGTTTTATCTATTTTGCGACCATAGCTTTTATTGCTATGGCCTTGTCCTTTTGTGAGCTGGATTTAGTCACAGCAGTGACAGGAGCTGCAACAGCTGTGGCGAACGTTGGCCCGGGCCTTGGCAGTGTCATAGGCCCGGCCGGTAATTTTTCGACTTTACCAGACGCTGCAAAATGGTGGCTGAGTTTAGGTATGTTAATGGGACGATTAGAAATTTTGACCTTACTTATTTTGTTTACACCTTCATACTGGCGGTTCTGAGATGGCCAAAGCCTTTAAACTGCCCTATCTAGCAGAACTGGCCGGAACTTTTCTGCTGCCTTTAGTGATCATACTGCTATGTTTGCCGCTGCGAGACTGGATAAGCCCTACCGATGTTGCCATGCTGCAATTGCTGTGGGTGGCTTGGCAGGCGCAGCAGTATGGCTGGCGCTGGGCAAGTTTAACTACTTTGGTGTCGGTGCTTATGCTGAACTGGTGTTTTGTGCCGCCCTACTACACTTTTGACGTACACGATGCCAGTTTTTTTATCAGTTTTGTGGTGATGGTATTGCTGGGGTTGTTAATCAGCCTGCTGTCTGATCGATCCAAACAGCAGGTAAAGCGGTTACGTTATGCCATGTCACAAACCCGTGGTATGTATATGCTGGCCAAAGGTTTGGGGCAAAGGCAGGATTGGCACAAACAATGTGCTTATGCAGCTAAATTATTAAGTCGTCGTTTAGGAGCCGCAGTTCAAGTGGTTATGGGACCAGCACCAAAAGCAGTGGCCGAACATGCGGTGCTCGCTGTAGGCACTCCGGCAGCTGCATGGATTGTGGTGCCACAGTCTTTTTTATCCAGCCACCCAACTTTATTGCATACGGCTCAATCCTTGTTGGCACAAAGTTATGTCCGTCTGGAATTAAGAGAAAAAGCTCAGCAAGACAGAATGAAAGCTCAGCTGGAGCAACAAAAAGCCATGTTATTACGGTCCCTATCGCACGACTTACGTACCCCTTTAGCTACCATTATGGGGGCATCCAGTATGCTGGCCGATCCAGAGTTGCATTTGAGCACGGAGCAACGACAGCAGCAGGCGCAGAACATCTATCAACAAAGCCAGATTTTAAATCAGCATTTTGAAAAAGTACTGGAGCTGAGCAAAGCCCAACTGACCACCCATCAAATTCAGCACAGCGATTTCAGCTCAGACGATTTAGTAGCAGGAGCGCTGGCGCGGCGAGGCGATCAAGCGGCCGAACTCAGCACCTATTTGCAGTGCAGCACTTCAGCGCCTTTAAAGGGCGATCTGGAGCTACTTGAAATAGCGCTGGCCAATATGCTGGAAAACGCTTTGCGTCATGGTGCTGCACCTTGTGAATTAAGCATGGGCCAAACTGGCTCGCACTGTTTTGTCCGGTTGAGTAACGGCGTTAAATCTGCCGCGCCAGCAGCCCGTGATAAAGGCCATGGTTTAGGGCTTAATATTTGTCAGGCGGTCGCTGCTTTGCATCAAGGCAAGTTTGAACTGCACACTCAGTCAGAACCAGGAAAAGTAACGGCAGCCTTGGAGTGGCCACTATGACGAACACAGTAACCACTGTCACACCTACTCGTTTATTGGTGCTTGAAGACGACCCGGGGCTACAAAGCTTTTTACACACTCTGCTGCAAAGCCAGGGTTATCAATGCCAGATCCATGCAGAAGGCCAACAAGGTTTTGCACTGTTAAAACAACACAGTTTTGATTTAATTCTGCTGGATTTAGGTTTAGCCGATATGGATGGCATTGAATGGTTGCAACAACTACGCAGCTGGTCCGAAGTACCTGTGATAGTGATTTCAGCCCGGGGTAAAGAGCAGGACAAAGTGCGGGCTTTAGACTCTGGCGCGAATGACTATGTTACTAAACCTTTTAGTTCAGCCGAGCTTTTAGCTCGCGTCAGAGCCACGTTACGGCAACAACAAAAAACCGCCAAGCCGCTCGCTTTTGCCGATATCAAGTTGGATCCAGTGCAGCGCAGTGTCACCAAAGCTGGCGTGCAAGTACATCTGACCAAAACCGAATACGATATTTTATTACTGCTGGTGCGCCATTTAGGTTCAGCACTGACGCACAATCAAATTTTGCAGCAGGTCTGGGGCGAACATTATCAGGACAGACCCGAATACATTCGCGTGCATATGGCGCAGCTACGACAAAAACTGGAAGATAATCCATCAGCACCACGGCATTTAAAAACCGAGGCTGGAGTTGGCTACAGGCTTTGTGAGTAGGCAAAGGTTGATGGCTGCCTAACCTCTACTTTTAACTGCGGTTAAAATGGGAGCAATACCTCCCATTTTTAATTCCAAGTATTCAAAAATCCATTTGTGTATTAAAACAATAAATTAATTGGCATCTTCACCGCACTGCAGCGACGATTGGTATTTGCATCGCGCAGCGGCTTCATTCACATCTTTCCCACCCAAACAAAAATCAAGCCGAAGCAATTTTTGTTCTGCAGCATCAGCTTTGGTTGTCGTGTTGTGCCACTTCAAACTCTTGATCATTTTTTTAGCAGGTTTAACTACCACTTTAGCTGGAACAGAACTGACTAACTCCATTCGCCTTGTCTTACCGTTCTCATCGATATCAACGTTAAACACAGCGCATCCTGCTATACCGTTGCTTGCCAATTCGACTGGATACAGTGGAGTAAATTTGTTGGTTTGTGACCAAAGAGTTTCGCCAGCTTTGGGTTGTATTTCAGTCAACAACACATCACCGTAGACTGTATTGGCTGATGTGAAGAATGACGCAAAAGTAAAAAATACCAGACTGGTGGAAAAAATTTTCATCTACTTTCCTTGTTGAGTTTGAACAGTAAATCCAATGTAATGTTAGAAAATGAGGAACACTGAATAAACCTTATCATAGACCAAGAGCAGGCTGCAAGGAGCAGTGCATAAGTCCGTTTTTAGTTGTTGGCAGTATTACTGTTGTCTTTTCTATGGTGTTCAAACATTTCTATAGCACCTTTTAAGAAACCAAACATACCCTAGGCCTTTGCTTGCAGAGATCACGCAGTGATAGCATGTGACCTCACTTTGTTATAACCCACTTAGTGCCGCAGGAGTTGGACTTATATCTTTTTTAAGTACTAATACCACCAGATAGACCAGACTCAAAGGGGGAATAATAGAAAGCATAACTCCGAGTAGACTAGCCAATACTGGGGTTTGTGTTTTACGGCGGCCAAGGTAGTAACAAACTGCTCCCATAATAAGAGCAAATATGAAAATGAACTGGCCGACTAATGTTGCATTTAAATTCAACTGAATTCTCCTTGTGCTTTATAGCACTGTATTTTCAAAAAGGATGCCCGTCAGCAAATCGAGCATCTTCTTGCCTTCATTTATTACCAATCTCACACTAAATTAACTCCGATGCAACTCTATTTCAAAGGTTTTCTGAAATGACTGAAAAGAGCAACCTTTAGGGTCAAGACTTGCCCAATCAGATGACAACTGAGCTTGCCAAGATCCACGCCCAATGTTTAGGTAGACAAGATGAATCGCCTCTTTTAGTTTGGTCACCTCTTCTTATATCAAGACGGGAGGCGGCTCATCACATGAGCGTGACGAAGTTCAAACAGATACAAATAGGTGACGGCGAAAGTTTGAACCTGACACCAAAACGTTTCGAAATAAAGAGGGATAACGATGAAACTACCTATGTCGGTTCTGCTCATTTCAGTGTATTTCCAGCTCAGTTGCACACCCCTAAACTCTGGTGCTGCTTTTGATTCAAATTTGACCCCAAACAACCTCGCGCCACAACTGCAGATCAGTCCGGATAGTCGTCATTTACAATCTTCAACTCATCAGCCTTTTTTTTGGTTGGCCGATACCGCATGGGAAATGTTGCATCGACTCGATTACCAACAAACCGACAGCTACTTAACTATAAGACGCGATCAGGGGTTCACCGTAATACAAACCGTTATACTCGCCGAGCAGGACGGCTTGCGTATTCCCAATGCTAATGGAGATCTACCTCTTCATGACCTTGACCCAACGCGCCCCAATGCAGCCTTTTTTAATCACGTCGATCGCGTCATTAAACGTGCCAATGAATTGGGACTGGTCGTAGCACTACTGCCAAGCTGGGGCGATAAATTTAATAAGAAATGGGGTACAGGCCCGGAGATTTTCAACGCCGAAAATGCCCGAGCGTTCGGAAAGTTTCTGGGGCAGCGCTATGCCAGGGCTTCTATTGTCTGGGTACTGGGAGGAGACCGTATACCAGAGGAGCCGGAAGACTTTGTCATAATCAATGCCATGGCCGCCGGGCTTCAGGAAGGTGATGGTGGACGCCACCTAATCAGCTATCACCCGCAAGGGCGCCACTCCTCAGCAAACTTTTTCCACGATACGCCTTGGCTTAGCTTTAATATGCACCAAAGCGGCCATGGCGAAGCTGATTACGGTAATTATAACGACACGCTTAAAGACACTAACCGTATTCCGACCAAGCCAGCACTGGATGCTGAACCACCTTATGAAGATATTCCTATAGGATTTAAATCCGAAAATGGCAGATTTGGAGCCTTTGAGGTTCGCCGCGCTGCTTACTGGTCAATCTTGGCAGGCGCACTTGGCCATTCCTATGGCCACCACAGTATTTGGCAAATGTGGGAGCCCGGTTTGCACGGCATACTTGAACCCCAGACCGCTTGGCAGCAAGCATTGTATTTCCCTGGCGCATATCAAATGGGTTATATGAAAGCTTTATTTACCAGCCTACCCTGGACTATGCTACGCTCGGCACAATCGCTGCTGATTGAGGGACCACAACAGGGGCCAGAAGCCATCCGCATGGCTGCGACTGCCGACGGACGTCTGGTCGTAGTTTATTCCCCATTCGGCGCAAGGTTCTCTATCAACCTTTCTGCCTTGCCTAATGCCGGCTACTGGTTTAATCCTCGTGATGCGACGCAGCTCCCTCTTTCAACCCTACCTCGATCCACAGGACTCGCCCAATTTGACCCGCCTGGGCACAGAGCACGAGGTAATGATTGGGTTCTTATTCTCAAGAAGCATTAAGAGCTCTGCCTGTCGTGATCAAAGGGCTTTTTGGTAACTCCTGTTGGTAAGTTGTATGGTATACATGGGCCAATAGATACGTACTGAAGCAGATTGTCGATGTACTAATCTCATAAAAAAACCCGACCAAAGTCGGGTTCTTCTTATCAATCTATGCCTAACAAAAGGTATTACTTCTGTACTGTTTTTGCTTCTTCTACTGCGGCTAAACAGAGCTCAGTGATTTTATGCCATTCTTTGTTTTTAATAGCATCGTCCGGCACTATCCAGCTACCACCTACGCAACGTACGTTTGGTAAGGCCAGGTATTCTTTGAAGTTTTTCTCGTTAATGCCGCCTGTTGGGCAAAAACGTATGTCAGAGAATGGGCCGTGAATAGATTTTAAGGTTTTTACGCCACCAGCAGCTTCAGCCGGGAAAAACTTAAAGTGGGTGTACCCTACTGCTGTGCCTTCCATCAGCTCAGAAATACTGGCGATACCTGGGATCAATGGGATCACGCTGTCTTTACCCGCTTGCAGCAGTTCACGGGTCGAACCCGGGCTGATGGCAAAGCGCGCACCAGCTGCTATCACATCGTCCAGCTGTTTGGCTGTAGTGACAGTGCCAGCACCTACTATGGCGTCAGGCACTTCAGTGGCTAATAAACGTATTGCATCCAGAGCCACAGGAGTACGTAAAGTCACTTCCAGTACTTTAATGCCGCCTGCCACTAAAGCTTTCGCCATAGGAACAGCGTCTGCTAAATCTTTGATCACAATGACGGGCACCACAGGGCCTTGTGCGAACAAAACGTCAGGTTGTAGTTGCCAATTTTCAAATGCCATAGTGTTAACTCGCCATATGTTGTTTTAAGTAGACTGCACAGCCAGTTAAACCTGGTTGCTCCGCAGTGACGACAAAAGTTGCAATACGGCGGTTGAAGTCTTTAAACCGGCCTTTTGCTTCAAATCGGGTTCTGAATTCGCTTTGATTCATCAGCCCCAGTAATTTTGGCGTAATACCACCAGCGACAAAGACGCCGCCGAAGGTGCTCAACGTTAGGGCTAAATCCCCTGCCAAACCGCCTAAACTGGCAAAAAACTGCTCAATAACGGCTTTGCATAAAACACAGCTGCCATCTAGAGCTTTGCCTGCAATCTGGGCTGCGTTTAATGGCTCAACCACTTTGTTGTTAAACGCAGCAATAGCCAGATACAAATCTTCCAGACCAGGGCCAGATAACAAACGCTCCGGGCTGACATGACCATATTTATTGGCCAGGAATTTATGAATAAACCATTCCTGTTCGGTTTGAGCGGTAAAGTCGACATGACCGCCCTCGCCTGGTAATGGCAAATAACCTAAAGCAGTAGGAATTAAATGTGCCACGCCTAAACCTGTACCAGCGCCTAACACCGCCATAGGTTTAAATTGATCGGCATGGCCTTCACCAATTTGCACCAGTTCAGTTTGTTTTAGCGCCGGTAGGCTCATGGCCACAGCGGTAAAATCGTTCAGTACGATAAACTCGGCCAAATCCAAATCAGCTTTCATTTGGCTTACAGAAAACTGCCAGCGGAAATTGGTCATTTTGACAAAGTCTCCTGTCACAGGACAGGCAATGGCCAAAGCCACATGTCGAATTGCTGTTAAACCTTGCTCAGCACGGTAGAACTGCAAAGCGTCAGCCAAGGTATCAAAGTCTGCGCACGGATAAACCGCTACTTTGTCTAAATGCAGGCTGTCTAAATCAACACGACTAAAACGTGCGTTAGTGCCGCCAATATCAGCAACAATAGCGAACTGAATATCAGCCATGGTACTGCTCCTCTGTATTGAACAGACTGCAGGCACCTTGTTCTGCGCCAGTGATCACGGTACGCAGACCGCCAAACATTTCGCGGCCCATACCCCAGTGACTATCAGTCATATCACGGGTAGCGACTTCACGTTTCGCCAGTTCTTCATCCGACACTAATACTTTTAATACGCCGTTGATACCATCCACCAACATCATATCGCCGGTTTGAATTTTAGCGATCACGCCACCGTCAACTGCTTCTGGTGTGACGTGGATAGCAGCTGGCACCTTACCTGAAGCGCCTGACATACGGCCGTCTGTGACTAAAGCCACATGGAAACCACGGTCTTGTAACACACCCAAAGGCGGCGTCAGTTTATGCAGTTCTGGCATACCACAGGCTCGAGGGCCCTGGAAACGCACAACCACTACACAATCTTTATTTAAATCACCAGCTTTAAAAGCGGCATCTAATTCATGTTGACTGGAGAACACCACAGCCGGAGCCTGCACTATTTCTGTACCTTCACGCAGTGCTGAAGTTTTAATTACACCACGGCCAACGTTGCCGGATAACACCTGCAAACCACCGTGATCTTTAAACGGCTTTGCCGCATCAGCCAGTACTGTTAGATCAGAAGACTCTGTCGGGCCGTCTACCCATACTAATTTGCCGTCCTGAATAACAGGAGTTTGGGTATAACGACGTAAACCAGGACCAGCTACTGTGTTGACATCTTCATGCAGCAAGCCGTTGTCTAATAAAGTACGGATCAAATAGGCCATACCACCCGCTTGCTGGAAGTGGTTGATATCGGCCTGACCGTTAGGGTAAATCTTGGTGACTAATGGCGTTGCATGCGATAAATCAGCAAAGTCATCCCAGTTCACAATAAAACCAGCAGAACGGGCTACAGCTATTAAGTGCATGGTGTGGTTGGTAGAACCACCTGTCGCCAATAAACCAACAATACCGTTCACTACAGCTTTTACATCAACAATGTGAGCAATTGGTAAGTAGTCAGTGCCTAAGTCAGTTAAACGAGTCACCTGGCGGGCAGCAGCTTTGGTTAATTCTTCACGCAATGGCGTGCCAGGATTGACAAAAGAAGAGCCTGGTAAATGCAGCCCCATGACTTCAACCACGAGCTGGTTTGAGTTGGCAGTACCGTAGAAGGTGCAAGTGCCAGCGCTGTGGTACGAAGCAGATTCAGAATCTAATAACTCTTCATGGCCTACTTTGCCTTCAGCATACAACTGACGAACACGGGCTTTTTCTTTGTTTGGAATACCAGATGGCATTGGACCTGCTGGCACAAACACAAAAGGCAAATGGCCGAAACTTAAAGCCGCCATTAATAAACCCGGTACTATCTTGTCACAAATACCCAGCATCAGGCCGCCGTCAAACATATTGTGCGACAGGCCAACAGCTGCAGACATGGCGATAATGTCACGACTTAATAAACTCAACTCCATGCCAGGCTGACCCTGAGTCACACCGTCACACATGGCTGGCACACCACCAGCAAATTGAGCCACACTGCCCACTTCTGCTGCTGCGGCTTTAATAATAGCCGGATAAGCTTCATAAGGCTGATGCGCCGAAAGCATATCGTTGTAAGAAGAGATAATGCCGATGTTTGCTTTGGTTAAACTGCGTAAATCAGTTTTTTCCTGAGAGGAACAAGCAGCAAAACCATGAGCCAGATTGCCACAGGCCAAAGCTCCGCGGTGCGGCCCCTTGGCACGGGCCTGTTCCATCCGCTGCAGATAAAGCGCACGGCTTTTCTCACTGCGTGCCGCTATTCTGTCTGTGACCTGTTGTATAACCGGATTCATGTTAACCTCGTCTTGTCGATTAGTTAGCTGTGAACATTACATGCACAGGGACCTGCTGTTGTTGCAAAAAAGCCCGTACAGGCATTTGCAAAGGGCCCTGACCTGCCATGGCCTGTTCCAGAACGGTTAGCTTCTTGGGGCCAACCAAATGTAAATAAATCACAGCGCTATTAAGTAAGCGTGTTTTGCTTAAACTCAAACGCTGGTAAGGCGCAGTAGATGGAGTTACCGCCAGAGCTACTGGTGCATCAGTGGCTAAACCCGCCTGAATTTCTTTGCTGCATGGAAATAATGAGGCGGTATGGCCATCTTCACCCATGCCTAGAATCAACACATCAAACAGAGGCAGTTCAGCCACACGAGCCGCTACTGTGGCGGCACCTTTATAGGCGTCGTCTGGTGATGCGCTGTCAAATAAGCTAATAAAACGTGCTTTAGCCGCTTTGCCTTGCAACAAGTTGGCCTTCACCAAACCTTCATTGCTGTCGGCATGAGTCTCTGGCAACCAACGATCGTCAGCCAAGGTAATAGTCACGCGTGACCAATCCAAATCTGTTTCAGATAAGGCTTTAAACAAAGCCAGAGGCGTTTTACCCCCAGACACCACTAAAGTAGCAGCGCCCTTTTCTGCAATAGCAGCAGCCAAACGACTGCTGATCTCAGTGGCAAACTGCTGGTTTAATGCAGCACTTGAGTCAAAGGTATGAAGCTGCATTGTTATTCGTCCCAGTTTCTGTCTTCACGCGCCAATAACGAAATGGCGGCCACAGGGCCCCAGGTACCAGCCTGATAAGGTTTTGGTGGCTCGTTAGTGACTTTCCAGGCGTCGAGGATACCGTCGACCCATTTCCAGGCTTGTTCAACTTCATCACGACGCACGAACAGATACTGGTTGCCTAACATTGCTTCGAGTAATAAACGCTCATAGGCATCAGCAATACGCTGCGACTTAAAGGTTTCGTCGAAACTTAAGTCCAGTTTGGTTTGTTGCAACTGCATGCTTTCGCCAAGACCAGGAATTTTGTTCATGATCTGAATTTCTACGCCTTCATCAGGCTGCAAACGGATGATCAGCTTATTGGCTGGCAACTGTTTATAGGTTTCGAAGAAAATATTGTGTGGCTGCGGCTTAAAGCAAATGACTAATTCGCTCATTTTTTTCGGCATACGTTTGCCTGTTCTTAAATAGAACGGCACACCAGCCCAACGCCAGTTGTCGATATCGACTTTTATTGCGACAAAAGTTTCGGTTTTACTGTTTGGACGCGCATCTTCCTCATCCAGATAACCAGGAACCGGAGTACCAGCCACATAACCGCCCGCGTATTGACCACGCACAGTTTTTTCCTGCACATTCGATACATTAATAGGACGCAGCGCTTTTAGGACTTTTAACTTCTCATCCCGGATACTGTCGGCATCCAAACGAGCTGGTGGCTCCATCGCAATCAGCGACAACACCTGTAACAAGTGATTTTGCACCATGTCGCGCATTTGACCTGCGTCGTCGTAGTAACCCCAACGGCCTTCTACGCCTACTTCCTCGGCCACTGTGATTTGCACATGATCAATGGCATTGTGATCCCAGTTGGCTGCGAAAATCGAGTTGGCAAAACGTAGCGCTAACAGGTTCAGTACTGTTTCTTTACCTAAATAGTGGTCGATGCGGTAGATTTGGCATTCACCAAAATATTTGGCAACTTCATCGTTGATCACTTTAGACGAAGCTAAATCGTGACCAATAGGTTTTTCCAGTACCACACGGGCCGGTTGTGCCGATAAACCCGCGATAGACAGACCTTTACAGATATTGCCAAACAAAGAAGGAGCAGTAGCGAAGTAGCTGACCGGAATACGTTTTTTCGGGTCAGTGACATTTTTAAGCGCTTTGTACGCATCTTCTTTAGTCAAATCTACCTGCACATACTGCAGTTTGGCTTTTAAGCGCGCTAATACGTCTGCATCCAGCGGCTCTTTAATGAATTTTTGTAAGTTGGTTTCAACCAGCTCTTTGTAGCCATCCAGACTTAATTCGTCACGGGCAACGCCAATGACCTGACTGTCGGCATGCAACAGACCGGATTTTTCCAATTGATATAAGGCTGGCAATAGTTTGCGGCGAGCTAGGTCGCCCTTGGTACCAAAGAGAATCAGATCACAGGCTTTGTTCAGTGGTGCTGTTGTTGTCATGAATGACCCTTGATTAGATGTAATTTTACAACACTTAACCGCATACTAGCCGAGCAAAAGCCAGAAGTAAACCAGATAAGTTGTAATTAAATTACAGAGACGCTAAAGTTTTGACTATTCTCATATAATAAGGCAGCCTACGCAATGAATCAGCTGCTTTGTCGTAACTTTATCACTATTTTGCAGTGGCACCAGGTTGTATAACAAAGCGAGTTACAACATTTTGCACTGCGTTGTTCAGTGTTTCTCAGTCAGGACTATCCGATGAATGTGTTGGAAAAAATAATTAATAGCGTCAACAGCTTCAGTAAATCAGAGCGCAAAGTCGCCGACGTGATCCTGGCCAATCCGCAAACCACTATTCACAGTAGTATAGCGGCTCTCGCCAAAATGGCCGATGTCAGCGAACCTACAGTCAACAGGTTTTGCCGCCGTCTGGACACAAAAGGTTTTCCGGATTTCAAATTGCATTTGGCACAGAGTCTGGCCAACGGCACTCCTTATGTAAACCGCCATGTGGAAGAAGATGACGGCCCTGAGGCTTATACGGCCAAGATTTTTGAATCCACTATGGCCGCTTTAGATGCAGCACGCCAAAACGTTGATATTCTTACCATTAATCGTGCTGTGGATGTGCTCACTCAAGCGAAAAAGATCTCCTTTTTTGGTTTAGGCGCCTCTGCTTCTGTCGCTCATGATGCCCAGAATAAGTTTTTCCGCTTTAACGTCCCTGTCGTTTGTTTTGACGATATAGTCATGCAGCGTATGAGCGCGATTAATAGTGCAGAAGGCGATGTGGTGGTCTGTATCAGCCACACAGGCCGCACCAAAAACCTGTGTGATATCGCCGCTATAGCCCGTGAAAACGATGCAACAGTGATAGGTATTACTGCATACGACAGCCCTTTAGCGAAAGAATGTACCCTGGTTTTATCGCTGGATGTGCCTGAAGATACAGATATGTATATGCCTATGGCGTCCCGCGTGGCTCAGCTGGTACTGATTGATATTCTGGCAACGGGCTTTACTTTACGTCGTGGCACCAAATTCCGCGAAAACCTGAAAAAGGTCAAAGACAGCTTACGTGGCTCGCGTTTTGATAAGAAAGACTTTCAAAACTAATGACGATATTTGTAATACGCAGGGGCATTCTGTAAGAAGCCCCTCTTTTTTTAGCTTTTTTTCACCTTAACAGGTCGGACATGCGACGAAAGCTGTAAGTTTTATTCAAACTGCGGCTATATTCTGTAATAAAATTACATTACACTTAAACTGACCCATCCATAGATAAGCTTTCAGGAGCTCTTGATGCCCAGAAGAACTAAAATAGTCGCCACCCTTGGACCAGCAACGAATTCACAAGCCATTATTGAAAAACTGATCCTGGCGGGCGCCAGCGTATTTCGGTTTAACTTTTCTCATGGCAGCGCCGAAGATCATAAGCAGCGCGCTGAAATGGTGCGTGCCGCAGCGGCCAATACCGGCGCTCACGTTGCTATTCTGGGTGATCTACAAGGCCCTAAGATCCGCGTATCTACCTTTAAAAATGGCTCTGTCATTTTGGAAGAAGACCAACACTTTGTACTAGACGCTGATTTGCCAAAAGGCGAAGGCGATGAAACACAAGTGGGTATCGACTATAAAGAATTACCTGCTGATGTTCAGCCAGGTGATGTGCTGTTATTAGACGACGGCCGTATCCAGATGATCGTTGAGCACGTTGTAGGTCAACGTATTCATACTAAGGTGTCTGTGGCAGGTAAACTCAGCAACAACAAAGGTATTAACCGTTTAGGCGGTGGCTTGTCAGCACCTGCCCTGACTGAAAAAGATAAAACAGATATCTCCTTAGCGGCTTATATAGATGTGGATTATCTGGCGGTGTCTTTCCCACGTAGTGGCGATGATTTACGTGTGGCCCGTGAACTGGCCCGCGCTGCTGGTTCTGAGGCTTTGATAGTCTCTAAAGTAGAACGCGCTGAAGCTGTAGCTGATGACGAAACCCTGGACGATATTATTCGTGCATCAGATGCAGTCATGGTTGCACGTGGCGATTTAGGTGTCGAAATTGGCGATGCTGAATTAGTAGGCCAGCAAAAACGTATTATTGCCCGCTCACGTCAGTTAAATCGTGTGGTGATCACTGCGACTCAGATGATGGAGTCGATGATTGAAAGCCCTATGCCAACCCGTGCTGAAGTGATGGACGTGGCCAACGCTGTGCTTGATGGTACAGATGCGGTGATGTTATCCGGTGAAACTGCCGCTGGTAAATATCCAGTGGACACAGTAAAAGCCATGGCCCGTGTTTGTGATGGTGCCGAGAAGCACCCACGTGTACAAATCTCTAAACACCGTATGGATGTGGCTTTTACTGAAATCAGTGAAACTATTGCGTTATCCGCTATGTATGCCGCGAACCACTTAACCGGGATTAAAGCCATTATCTCGTTAACTGAATCGGGCTACACAGCCAAACTGATGTCACGTATTACCTCGTCTCAGCCAATTTATGCATTATCACGTCACCAGAAAACCTTAAACAAAATGGCTCTGTACCGTGGTGTGTATCCTGTGTTTTTTGACAGCACTCAAAATTTGGGTCAACAAAAAGTATCAGCTGCTGCTATTGAAGCAGTACAAGAAATTGCTCACTTAAAAAGTGGTGATTTAGTGATACTGACCTATGGCGATATGATGGAAACTGTTGGCGCATCAAACACCTGTAAGATAGTACAAATCAACTAAGACGTTGATTTCATGAAAAAGGCGCCTACTTATTCATTGAGTGGCGCCTTTTTTGTATCAAAGCAAAAAGCAAAGAAGTTTACAGTCGTTGTCTGAGCATAGGTGCTAGCGCCGTCAGCATTGAGCCAACCACCACCAATAAAGCGCCAACCCAGGCCACAGCATTTAGTGATTCCACTGGAAACTGTGGATAAAAATATGTCAGCAACTGGGCAAAACCTATGGTCAACAAAGGCGTAATGGCCAGCACAGCGCTGACATTAGCTGCTTGCCAGTGCTGTAAGGCTTCAGCAAAAGCACCATAAGCCACAATAGTATTCAGACAACAAAACGCTACTATGCCCCACTGCCATGCCGACAACTCCAGCACAGGTGTCAGTTCAGTAGCAGGCAGAAAACACAAAGCACCGGCAATATAAATTAGCCACATAATTTGTTGAGAATTAAAGCTCATCAACAACTGCTTTTGCGCTAAGGCATAACAAGCCCATGCCACTGCTGCTACTATCACCAACAGCACACCAATACTTTCAGAATCAAACTGGGTCAGTAACAAGGCCAGTCTGTCGTTAAAAAACAGTAATAATCCAAACACCAGCAACCAGGCACCAATTTTTTGCCAGAGCAGTAAACGCTCTTTAAATAAATACACTGCACCTAACATCATCAGAAACGGTGCCAATTGCACTAACATCTGAGCTGTTTCGGCTTTCAGTAAAGACAAAGCGTTTAAATACAAAATGTAGTTCAGCAATAAACCTGCTGCAGTGATCAACAGCAGTACTTTAACTTTCTTCGATAAACCACGAAGCGACGGTAGTTGCCGGCGGGAATAAAGCACCACCCCCACCAACACAGCAGCCACCAGGAAGCGGATCCAAGTGATGGTGGCCGCCGACATCGAACTTAATAACCACTTCAGCGCTATAGGTAGCAAGCCCCATAAAACAGCAGTTAATAACGCTAAACTAAAACCCAGACCAACACGGCCAGACGACTGATGCATACCCTCTCCTTTCTGAGTCTGTCATTATCCGCCAGAAGCTACTCTCTTGTCTGTCGCCATCGACCTGTACCGGAGAAAATAGGTCAGAATGTCAGGTTGTTGCAGCAGATCAATACGTGATCTCGTTTATGCGTTAGGATGAGTTCATTCAAAGGTTCTGGGGGAACAAGATGAAACGAATTGGAGTATTAACCTCAGGTGGTGATGCACCGGGCATGAATGCCTGTTTACGCGCTGTGGTGCTAACGGCTCACGCCAATGAGCTGGAGGTGATTGGTTTCCAGCGAGGTTTTAATGGTGTTGTGGAACAGCAGTACCAAACCTTATCGCCTTATCATGTCAGTGGCATTATTCAAAATGGTGGCACTGTGTTAAAGAGTGCGCGCTGTGCTGCCATGCAAACTGAGGAAGGCTTACAACAAGCTGCGCAAAACCTGCATGATCTGGAACTGGACGCCTTGCTGGTCATAGGCGGAGATGGCAGTTTTCGCGGAACCTTGGCTTTGGCAAAGTATTACAAGGGGCAACTTATTGGCGTGCCTGGCACCATAGACAATGATGTGGATGGCTCTGATTTCAGTATAGGTTTTGCTACGGCGCTTGATACAGCGCTTGATGCAATAGATAAAGTCCGTGACACCGCAGATGCGTTTGAGCGGATTTTTTTAGTTGAAGTGATGGGCCGCCATACAGGTTATCTCGCTGTTGCTGCTGGAATAGCCGCAGGTGCTGAGCAAATTATCTGCCCTGAACTGGCTTCTGAATTAAATCTGGATAAAATTGCTGATCATGTAGAACAAGCCCGCAAACACCGCGGCAATTGCAGTTATATTATTGTTATAGCTGAAACCATGTATCCGGGTGGAGCTTCGGCTTTGGCCGCCGATCTGGAACAACGTGGTATTGAATGCCGGGCTTCTATTCTGGGTCATATTCAGCGTGGTGGCCGGCCTGTTGGTGCTGACCGTATTCTTGCCACTAAACTGGGGGCTTATGCGGTTGAACAACTTCTGCAAGGTGCTCATCTGGTGATGGCAGGAGAAATTAACGGTCAGGCAGGATTGTATCCTCTGGCATTAACCGGAGATAAGAAAAAACAGGTCGATAGTTATTTATTGCGCTGGCAACAGCAGATCGCTCAGTACTAATATCATTGATAAAAAAGCCTCCGGGAGGAGGCTTTTCAAACAAAGACAACTCAGGAATTAAACACCATTTTGACGCGGTCTTTGTAACTACGGCTGACTTTTACCGCCTGACCATTGGTCAGCATCAGCTGATGTTCACCGTTCGCGAGCATTTGCAGTTTGGCGATGGTATTTACATTGACGATAGCGCTGCGATGCACCCGCACAAATAACTTCGGATCCAGCTCCTGCTCCAACTCTTTCATAGTACGGCGCAAAATATGAGTCTGGCCGTCGCGGGTATGAATACACATATAATCACCTGCAGCGTCGACCCAGTCGATAGCGCTGACGGGGACACGGGTAATTTCACCACTGTCTTTGATGCTGATAGCTTCAGGGAAACGCTCATTCATCACTGGCTGAGACTGATCCAGGCGTTGTAAAATCTGATCGGTTTTTTCACCAGTTAACTGAGCCACCACTGCAGCCAGTTGGCCTTTATGGCGCTGATCGTCTTTGGCTTCAAAGTTCTTCGTCAGTTTGCTTACAGCAGCGGCTAAACGTTCTTTCTCCACTGGCTTGAGCACATAATCCAGCGCCTGAACTTCAAAGGCGTTTAATGCATAGTGATCATAAGCTGTAACAAAGACCACATATGGCAAATCAATCTGTAGATGTTGTAGTTGCTTTAATACACCAAACCCATCCAGCCCCGGCATTTCGACATCTAAAAACACAGCGTCAGGCTGATGCTGGCGGATAGCGGCTACAGCTTCTTCGCCGTTGCTACATTCTGCAACAATATCCAGTTCAGGAAAGTCAGCTAAACGCACCAGCATACCGCGGCGGGCTAACGGTTCATCGTCGACCACTATGACCTTAAGCATTTGTTTCATCACTACTCTCTACTTCAAATGGTATTCTGATATTTACTTTCAAACCCCGTGGATGGTTGTGTGTTAAGACCAAAGAAAAATTGCGATCGTACAAGGCCGCTAATCGCTCTTTGGTATTGACCAAACCTACTCCGCCAGATTCCCCTTTTGGCAGACCATCGGAAATCACCATTCCAGGCCCGTCATCTGCCACTTCCATCAGTAAATCGTGTCCAAATTTTTGCGCTGTGATCATGATTTTGCCGCCGCTGGTCTGGCTTGCTACCGCGTATTTAATAGCGTTTTCGACCAAGGGCTGCAAAATTAAACTAGGGACCAATGCCTGATCAGCGGCTTCATCAATGTCATAGATAATAGTCAAACGTTCTGAAAACCTGACTTTTTCTATTTCCAGATACAGATTGGCGGCATACAACTCCTGTTGCAGCGGCACTTTTTTAATAGGATCTTTGTAAAGCGAATAACGTAAGAAGTCACTCAATCTGACTAACATTTTATTTGCTGTATCTGATTCCTTTAATAAGACCAAAGTCGATATAGCGTTTAAGGTATTAAACAAAAAATGCGGATTAAGCTGATAACGCAGCATTTTCAGCTGAGCCTCATGGGCTTTGTTACTGGCTGTCAGTGACTTTTGCTTTTCCTGCTGCAATGTTTGGTAATACTTAATACCAAAATACAAACCGCTCCAGCTCAACAGTACATAGAATCCAACTGTGGTTTGGCGAAAATACTGAGTCCAGCTGTCAGGTCTAAAGCCGTGGCGGTAAATTTCCCAGTAATTAAAGTTGCGAAACACAGTCCAGACTGCCGCAATCATAATAGCCACGGCCAGTACGCTCAATAGCATCTTCCAGGGTTCCCAGTGCCAGACTCTCTGGAAGGCATAGCGCAGCGGAATAGTCAGCAGCCAGCCGGCATAAGCATCCAGTGCCACTACTATCCAGTAGGCACTGCGCATTTCCTGAAACAAGGAACCTAAATAACTGATAAGCGCAAAACCCACCCAGCCTAAGGTGTGCAGCAGCCAAAACAGGCGATGACGGTCTTCAAAAAATTTTTGCAAAATAGTTACAACTCGATCTGCTCTTACCTCTATTGTATCTCAGCAACCAGAGCTTGGAGAGCTTTGCTTTGGGGATTAAACTCGGGTAGCTCTCCATTAGTCGCAATACCCTACGTACTTCAAGCTAATAGTTGATCTTTAGTTTTTTCAGGATAAAGCCCATCAGCCAGGCTGGCCCTATCAGTAAAAATTGCAGATCCTGAAAAAATGATGGTTTTTTCCCTTCAATTTTATGACCGATAAACTGAAACCCCCACATCACCACAAATAACAGCAAGGATACTAACCATATATCCAGACTGAAGTTTTGCTCATACAGGCGAATAAGCATGACCACAAGTGCGGTGAATACTGTCATACCTACGCCAATAGCAAAAGATAAGCTGAAATAAAACGCCAGCGCCGGCATAGCAAGCAACAAGGGCCAGGTGATCTGTTGTTCTGCAAACAGGCTAAAAGGCATTGGGATTTGCCATAGCAGGCCAAACACTGTGAAATAAATCACGGGCACTGCAAACCAATGGATCAATTTATTGGTTGGGTTTTGATGGCTGACACCGTATTCGGCAAACCACTGGTGGATAGTTTTCATAGTTTATCTGGCTCAGCGTCAGGACAGGATCACCCCACTCTACTGCTGAGCCAGCCAAAGCTCAAGATCAGCCTAATACAGGAACAGGTTTTCGATCTGGTCCTAAAGCTACAAAAGTAAAGTTACCCGATATAGCCTTGTGTTGATCGTCATCAAACATAGTTTCAACAAAAATATCCACGTTTACTTTAATACTGGTGCGGCCTACATGTTCAATGCGGGCAACCAGTTCGATAATAGAACCCGCCGGAATAGACTCTTTAAAATCCACCCGATCAGAACAGACAGTGACTAGAGGTTTACGGCAAAAACGGGTTGCAGCAATAAAAGCGGCTTCATCCATCCAGGCTAAAGCTTCTCCACCAAACAAGGTATTGTGATGATTAGTCCGGCCAGGAAATACCGTTTTTGTGACTCGGGTCACAGCGTATTCAATACGTTTAGCAAGTAAAGCTTCGTCAGTCATATGGCTCTCCGGCATAAAATTAAGGCGCGAATTTTAGAAGTTTCCCCGGCAATTGCAACCCACTCCCCCATCTTTATCCCCAAAGTAATTGGAGTTGCAGCTAGGCGACAAGCGAGCGAGCCCCCAGTAGCATAGTTGTCCTATGTGTAATTGGATTGAAGCGCGAACTCGCAGCCCATACCAATCATCATATGCCACAAACAACTGGGGCGAGTAGCGCAGTCAACAACGCTGCGGCCTCAAATACGAAGGGGATACAGTTTAGCGTGCCACCATAGCCCCTAAAGCTTTACCGCCTACCAGATGCATATGGATATGATAAACTTCCTGGCCACCATGTTCATTGCAGTTCATGATCAAACGGTAGCCGTTTTCAGCTATGCCAGCCTCTGCAGCTAATTTGCGGGCCACAGTAAATAAACGGCCCATAGCCAGCTCGTGTTCAGGCTCTACATCGTTTACTGTAGGAATTAATACATTAGGGACAATCAGGATATGAGTAGGCGCCCGAGGATTAATATCACGGAACGCCGTGACTAAGTCATCCTGGTATAAAATGTCGGCCGGAATTTCACGGCGAATGATTTTGCTGAAAATAGTTTCTTGAGCCATCAGAAGATCCTTATAAAATAATGCACACATCACTTTCGGGAGTATAGGGTATGACGCTATTGGCTTACCAGCTTAGCATTACTGACATTACCGCACATCTGGTTGCAGTTGAACTTCGTTTCACACCCCAGAGCAGCGACAGCATTCAGTTATCTTTGCCAAGTTGGATCCCCGGCAGCTATATGGTGCGTGATTTTGCCAAGCATCTGCATTCTATTGAAGCTTTTGATGACGCCGGCGCTTTAACTTTGCTGCAGCTGGATAAACAAAGCTGGCAACTAAATCATAATCAGCAGGCGCTGACCCTGCGCTATAAAGTCTATGCCTTTGATTTGTCGGTGCGAGGCTGTTATCTGGACGATCAACTGGCTATTTTGAATCCAGCGGCTTTGTGTCTTGAAGTCAAAGGCATGGAATCAGCGCCTGTGACCTTAAATGTTGTTGCACCTGAATTTTTAGACTGGCAAGTCGCAACAGGCTTAACCAGAAGCCGCACTACCCAGCCACTGCACTGTGGCTTATATCATGCCGAAAACTATCAGCAACTGATTGATACCCCTTTAATGCTGGGCAAACTGGATATTGCCGAGTTTGATGTCTGTGGAGTGCTCCATTATCTGGTGCTGGCAGGCCATGAGCAGGTTGATCTGGAACGTTTTAAAGCAGAGCTGCAACGCATCTGTCATCAGCAGCAACAGCTGTTTGGTGGGCTGCCCGCCGATTTAAATCAGTATTGGTTTTTGTGTTGGGTAACAGATGCTGGCTATGGCGGGCTTGAGCATCATAATTCCACTTTGCTGCTGTTAACGCATCAGGATTTACCTAATGCACAGCGCCCGGACGAAAACACAGCGGATTATCAGAATTTACTCGGCCTGTGCAGTCATGAGTATTTTCATACCTGGTGGGTGAAACGCGCTAAACCAGCTCAATTTTTACCTTATCGATTAGACACAGAGCAATACACCAGCCAGCTGTGGCTTTATGAAGGTTTTACCTCTTACTACGATGATTTAGCTTTGGTGCGTTGTGGTTTACTGACGCAGCAACAGTACTTTGCGGCATTAGAAAAGACCATCAACAGAGTGCAATTAAGCCCTTCTGAGCAGGTGCAATCTGTGGCTGACAGCAGCTTTAACGCCTGGACTAAGTACTACAAACAAGATGAAAATGCCATCAATGCTGTGGTCAGCTATTACACCAAAGGCAGCCTGATTGCATTATGTCTGGATGCGTTATTGCGCAGCAAAGGCAAAACTCTGGATGCTTTAATGCAGTTGGCCTGGAGCAGTTATGGTGAGCCAGCTCTGGGCAGTTCTGAGCAGCAATTTATTCAACTCTGTTCGGACTACGCAGGTAAAGATACAGCCACTCAATTATACAGCTGGGTACATAGTACTTCATCACTCCCTCTTGCTGAACTCCTGCCGCATCTTGGCCTCTCTACAGCCAAACGCCAGCAAGAACACAGCAAAGACTTATCTGGCAGCAAAGCTCCTGCTTATCCGGTACGGGCTTTTGGTGCGGCTTTTATTGCCTCAGCTGAAGGCTTAAAAATAGCCAATGTACCGCTGAACTCAGTTGCTTATAAAGCAGGTTTAATGGCACAGGATCAACTGATTGCTGTAAATACTGTCAAGGCCACAGAGCAAAACTTCTGGCGACAGCTCAACCAAAGTAAGATTGGCAGCGTTTTAACCCTGCATGTATTTCGTAAACAACGCCTGGTTCAGTTATCAATGCCGGTAGAACTTGCACTTGAGACTTTGACCTATTTACAGCTTGTTGATCAGCAAAAAGCTGCTGCTTGGCTTGGAAAAATACAGGATTAAAATGGATTCGTTGTCACAAGTAGCGCTTGGTGCAGCCGTCAGCGTCGCGGCTTTTCACAAACCCATACGCAACAAACAAATAAAGCTTTGGCAAGCTGCAGCTGCAGGCGCTGTGTTTGGTACCCTGCCAGATTTGGATGTGCTGATTTCACATGGCGATCCAATCAGCGATATGACCTTGCACCGCACTGAAAGCCATTCGTTATTTTACTTAAGTTTAGTGTCGCCGCTTTTTGCATGGCTGTGGGTGAAATTGTTGAGGATCCCAGCGCTGTTTAAACAGAGTCTGCTGGCGATATGGTTGGTGCTGCTCACTCATCCGCTGCTGGATACTCTAACCATCTATGGCACTCAGCTGGCTTTGCCTTTTAGTGATTATCCTTTTGGCACAGGCAGCGTTTTTGTGATAGACCCCTTGTACACCCTGCCGTTATTGGTGGGCACTGGCGTAGCACTTTTTAACAAAAAACTACGCTGGAACAGTGCTGGTTTAGCTTTGAGTAGTGCTTATCTGGTGTTTGGTTTAGTAGCGCAACAATGGGCTTATGCAAAAGTAGAACAACAGTTGGCTGATTTTGCTCAGGAAACGGATAAGTTATTAGTCACTGCAACCCCATTTAATACCTTGTTATGGCGTGCTCTGGTGATCAAGGACGGCGAATATCTGGAAGGCTATTATTCGTTACTGGATGGTTCAACACCAATGCAGTGGCGCAGTTTTACGCGGGATAAAGCCTTGATTGAACTGTGGAAAGATAATCCTGCTGTGGCGCGTTTAGCCTGGTTTAGTCATGGTTTTTATCAGTTGGAACAAAAAGGCAATGAAGTGGTGCTGACGGACCTTCGGATGGGCATGGCGCCTTTTTACAGCTTTAGTTTTGTAGTCGCAGATGATGCGCAAGCGAAGCCACCGGTGCAACTCGAATTCCCACGCGACAATGCCGCTAGCTTTGCCTGGTTGTATCAGCGGGCATTGGCTAAAACGCAGCTACCTTTATCGGATCTGGTCCAGTAACGATAGGAGGTCATAGTAAAAAGTCTGACCTCCTGACTTAACAAAAAGATATTAGGCAAAAGCAATAGCGCCTTTACCTACCCCTTCAAAAGCAACCACTTTCACTGCGCTAAGCTGATGTGATTCTTTCACGCTAGCTGCAATATAATCTGCTAAACACTCTACTGTGGTATCACAAGGCACCACTTCGCAGGTTGTTGCTGGCAAAGAGATTTCAAAATAGCCCTGAGCTGAGCTATAGGCAAAATTGAGCGCCCCTGCTTCAGCCTTCAGATGACGTAAGGCGGATGCTTCAATCTGATCTTCAGCCGTTGCCAAATAAATATCTTCCCAACGTTCACTCCAGTATTTGCCTAATTTAGGCGATAACATACCGTTATCAAAAATCTGAATGGTAGAACGATGACCATGGGCGATACGCTGGCAATTGCCGTCATGTTTTTTCAGACCATGAGTGTAGTGGTAAGAAAAACCACTAACCTGTTCAGTACGCAGCTGAAATACCAGTTTGGCCACGTTGTCAGGCAACAGTGGTTTAATTTGTTCGGTCAAAAATTCAGTGATTGAGGCCATATCAATTTTTTCAGCCTGAATAACGGCAAAGGCTTCTGCGGGGGATGCAATTTGCAACAGCCCTTTGGCTGAGCTAAATAACACTTGCTCTACTTCACTGCTGAGCAGCTGTGTTGCAGGGCTTAAAGCCGGAATAGCCAACTTATGATCAACCAACTGATCTATGGCTTTTTTAATTACTTTTTTTACCAGGCCAAAATCAAACACCATGGAGGTTTGATCCAAATCCCCATGCAACTCCACATCAACAATATAACTTTCCCCAAGCAAACCACGTTGCTGGCAAAGGTAAGAAAAATCGATGACAGTTAAGTCGCGGACAAATAAAATCATAAAAAAATTCCGGATGGCGCTGAAACAGCAAAAAGTAGCCGCATTATAAAGCAATACGCAACGCGCGTTAAGTTGGCCTTATTTTTTATGTTCCGTCAGCCAGCCATTCAGTAAACCAATTTGTCCAAGCTTGTGGGCTGCGTACATCAAACGTATTGCATTACTGAGCAACACGCTGTCATTCCATTCAGTTTTTTGTTGAATTTCTTGATAGCAGGCCAGAGCTTCTGGCGTTAAGTAACCACGCAGCTCCTTTTTTCCGGAGCCTTTTTGCCGCTCTCTATAGCGTTGCTGCTTCTGTGCATTAGAAAGTGGTTTTTTTTCTTGTGCCGTCATAATGCTTCTATCTTTTGCTGTTAATTTGATTTCGGAAGGTCAGCTTGACTAATCGGACTTGTTTAGCTTACAAGTGTTCGCTAAAGTGGCCCAGCCTTGATGATGGATCTAACATACATGACTAAGAATAGCTTTACAAAACAAGATTTAGTGGCCTGTGGCCGTGGGGAATTATTTGGCGAAGGTAACAGTCAGTTGCCTGTCGACAATATGCTAATGATCGACCGTGTCGTCCATATTTCGGAAGAAGGTGGTAAATACGGCAAAGGGGAAATTATCGCTGAATTTGATATCAACCCTGAACTGTGGTTTTTTGATTGTCACTTCAAAGGCGACCCGGTGATGCCAGGTTGCTTAGGTTTGGATGCTATGTGGCAATTGGTAGGTTTTTTCCTTGGCTGGGCTGGTGGCCCAGGTAAAGGTCGTGCTTTAGGTGTGGGCGAAGTTAAATTCACTGGCCAAATTTTGCCAACAGCAAAGAAAGTTACCTATCGCATCGACATGACCCGTGTGATTAAACGTAAGTTGTTTATGGGTATTGCTGAAGGCTCTGTCAGTGTGGATGGTCGTGAGATCTACACAGCCAAAGAGCTGAAAGTAGGTTTATTCCAGGATACTTCTGCATTCTAAAATTGAATTAGATGTAAAAAAACGGAGCCTTAATAAGCTCCGTTTTTTTATGCTTTAAACCATGAGAGGCAGTTAAAGCCCGCCAAGTTTTTCCAACAGTTTGTTTTTCAGCTTCTCTTTTTGGGTTTCGACTTTATCTTTCAGCTGGCCTTCCAATAAAGCTTTGGTATCCAGTGAATACTTAGGATTTTGCATAGTACCGCTGATTTTAAGAGGGATTTCAACACCTGCCAGATCATCCTTCTCTTTACCACCCTGGCCTTTTGACGTATTTACCAATGCGATACTTAGCTGATAATCCAATTCTTCATTCAGTAAGTTAGCTGAACCTTTGCCTGCAAGTCGTAACAAAGGGGCTGCCATTTTTAAATCAGGGTTCGACAACACCCCATCAGTCAGGTTAAAACTGCCGGTTAAGCTGGAGAAATCGGTTTTTTGCTCTGCATTGTCTGTAGTTTGTGCTTCGTTTTTCAATGTAGCTTTGGCGTTTCTAATCATTTGCGCGATATTCACGCCATATAAAGAACCATCCGTGACGTCAAAACTGCCTGTAGCCAGCAGGTTTTTCTTGATCTGCTCCGGTAATAAACTATGACCTTTGCCTTCGATGGTCAATTTTGCTGTGCCACTTAATAAATCAATAGCAGCGCCATCCATCAGCATAGGCCGCAGCGCCAGGCCGGACAGTTGTTTATTGAAGCTATAGCTGGCAGGTGTTTTGCGGGCATCCAGTGTAGCTTTGGCCAGAACTTTGCCTTGGTATAAATCTGCGCTGGCGTTTTGAATTTGAACCAGCCCCGCTTTATTGATCAATTCCAATTGCAGGTTTTCTGTATGCAGGCCCGCAGCTTTTAATGTCTTCACTGCCAGTTTTAAATCCAGATCAAATTGGCGCAGCGCTGATAAATCAGGTTCGGCGTTGTTTTGCTGAGCTGTCGTACTTGCCTGCTCCTCGCTGTTGTCAGAGATGTAAGAAGCGGTGTCCACTTCATCCAGCTGCAGATCCAGTTTAATCACCGCTTGTTTAACGAAATTCACTGACAGTTGGCCTGAACCTTTGATCTGATCCAGTTGTAACTTTTTCCACTGCCACTCCAGCTGTTTTTTATCCAGAGCCAGTTTTAACTCTGTCTTTAGAGAAAGCTGTTTGACAGGGCCTCCGGTAAAATCAGTCTCTAGGACAAAGTCTTTCAGCTGCACTAACTGATTGTTTTCACTCAATTGCAATTGCGCAGAACCTTTGACATCCAGCTGGGTTTGGCCAGACAACACGACCAGTTCAAAGTCCAATGGCGCCCATTCGTTGGCTTTAAAATCAGTTAATTTCAGTGATTTCAAGCTTAATCGCTGCTCTGGACTGTCTTCACTCAACAGATTTAATTGCAGATTGCTTATGGATAGATCCTGCACTTGCAGTTGTTGGCTGGTTGCAGGTCCAGTTTCTGTGGGAGCAGTGCTTTTATCTGCAGTCAGGCCATCCATACTGGAACTGCCGTCTTTTCGGCTGACAAGATTGGCAGTGACACCATCTAAATGCAGCTGCTGAATTTGCAAATCCTTATTAAACAGTGGCATCAAAGCTACTGCAGCGGTTAAATCAGATACTTCCAGCATTTGCTCTGGTGCAAAACCCTTTGGATTGGATAATTTTACATCGGTCAGTGACAGCCCAAGACTAGGGTAAATGGTCCAGCTAATATCCCCTGCTATCTGCAGTTCTCGTCCGGTTTGCTGTTCAACTTTTTTGGTGATTTCCGCTTTAAAGTCATTTAAATCAAACACGACCAGTAGATAAAAGGCAGCTACTGCGATAAAACCTGCCACGACCGCGAGCAGCCATTTAAACCAATTCATATCCATCTTCCTTTGGGTGAAGTTATTAAAAAGCTAATGGCTAGCATAGCTCAATGGCATAAACCTAAGCTGAACTTGATAGTTTTTATTGGGTTATATTACTGGAGGGGCGAAAAATGACATTCAGCTCGTTTTTATAGAAAGAGATTTAGATGAAAATAGACAGGGACAGGTGATGTCCTCCCTGTCCCTGAATTTTAAAAAGATGCTCTAAAGCAATTGCAGTAGCTGTTGCAATGGATGTTTAGGCTTGACGCCTTCCAAACGTTTCACCTGACTACGACAAGAAAAACCTGTCACCAACACTTGATCGGCACCGGTGTTTTGCACAGGTTGTTGCCAGCTCATCTCGTACAGTGCTTTGCTGTTAGCCAAATTTTGCGCTTCATGGCCATAAGTACCGGCCATACCGCAGCAGCCGACAGACAGAGCTTTGAGTTCTAACCCAGCTTTGGCATAAATCTGCTTCCACTGATTTTCAGTCGCTGGCAGCGCCGTTTTTTCGGTGCAATGTGCCAGTAAACTAAAGCTCTGCTGGCTCTGAATAGCAGGTAAGTCTTGTTTCACTAACCATTCGTGGAATAAAGCCACCTGATAATCACCGCGTTGATTGCCTAAGGTTTTGACATACTCGTCGCGATACACCAGCACTAAGGATGCATCCAGGCCTAACAGCGGTGCACCTAAGGCTGCCACCTGATTTAAAAAATCAGAAGCTGTTTTTGCTGTTTTCGCAAAATCGCGTAAGAAGCCTTTAACGTGCTGCGGTTTACCGTTGGGTAAAAATGGCAACAACACAGGCCTAAACCCCAGTTTCTCTATCAGCTTCAGCGCGTCAGCCACTAAATCAGCTTCGTAGAAGCTGGTAAAAGGGTCCTGCACCAACAGCACCAACTTTTGCTTTTCAGCGTCTGGCAGAGCTTGCAGCACCGTTAAATCAAAGCTGTAGTTGCCCTCTACTCTTTGCTTTAAGGTCGGAACCGATAATTGTGGTGTATCGACATAACCCACTGTCTTTTTCAGCAGGCTTGCCATCCAGCCTTGCCGCAGGAAAAAATTGACCAGTTTTGGCATGCTGGCCAAAAGTGGTGCCGAACGCTCAATATTTCCGACCAGATAATCTTTGGCCGGACGTAAATAACGGCTGTGATACAGCTGAATAAAACGGGCACGGAAGGATGGCACATCCACTTTAATTGGGCACTGGCCAGCACAGGCTTTACAGGCCAGACAGCCTTCCATTGCCTCCATCACTTCATGGGAGAAATCATACTGGCCCTGCTTTTTCTGCCAGCTGTTTTTGATTTTGGCAACTACACCAGACAGCGTCTGAGATTTATTCAGAAGCTCTTGCTCCTGCGCTAATACATCCACGCCCTGATTGCTCATCAGGCGCAGCCATTCACGCATTAATCCCGCTCTGCCTTTGGGGCTGTGCCGTCTGTCTTTGGTGACTTTACTGGACGGGCACATAGGTGAATTTTCTTCGTAGTTAAAACAAAGGCCATTGCCGTTACAATTTAAACTGCTGTCAAAACTCTCTTTTACGACAACAGGAATTTGCCTGTCATAAAACCCACGTTTGACATCATCCACACTAACCAATTGTTCGCTGCTGTCGATAGGCGTACAGATTTTGCCAGGGTTGACACGGTTAAAGGGGTCAAACGCGGTTTTGATTTTACGCAGCTCAGTAAACAGCGCTTCGCCAAAAAACTCAGGACCATATTCACTTCTATAGCCTTTGCCATGCTCGCCCCACATCAGACCGCCGTATTTAGCGGTTAGTTTGACCACCTGGTCTGATATAACGCGTAACTGCTTTTCCTGCTCCGGGTCACACATATCCAAAGCTGGACGAACATGCAGCACACCAGCATCAACATGACCAAACATGCCGTAGGTCAGACCATGGCTGTCCAGTAGGGCACGGAACTCCATAATAAAATCAGCCAGATTTTCCGGAGGAACCGCAGTATCTTCCGTAAAAGGAATTGGTTTTTTGCTGCCTTTGGCGTTGCCTAAAAGGCCAACTGACTTTTTGCGCATCGCATAAATATGGTTAATAGCGTTGTTGTCAAAGGTGAGCTGATAACCAATGATGCCCGACTCGCCTTTTGCAAGCGACTGCTGCAGCCGTGCTTCTAACTGCTGAACCTTTTGCGCCATATCGGCTTCGTCTTCAGCATTGTATTCAACCATGTTCAGGCCAAGCATGGTCTTACCTGGCACATCTTCAATAAAGTCTTTGACCTGATGCCAAATAATATCGTTACGTGCTAAATCCAGCACTTTGCTGTCGACAGTTTCCACTGAAGTCGCCTGAGCTGCTACTAAAAATGGCGCATTACGCAGCGCACTTTCAAAGCTGTCGTACTTTACATTGACCAGACATTTGTATTTGGCTATGGGCGTGATATTGAGTTTGGCCTCAACCACAAAACCCAAAGAGCCTTCAGAGCCTGTAATAACCCGGGATAGATCAAACTGGCTTAGATCATCATTAAACACATGCTCTAAGTCATAGCCCGTTAAAAAACGATTTAAACGCGGAAAGGTTTCTAAAATATCAGCACGGAAATCGCGGCAACTGGAGATCACCTGACGATAGACCCTTCCAACGCTGTCCTGCCGTTGTGCCAACTGTTCTGCCTGAACTATCGGCATGGCATGAGTATGCAGCGGCGTGCCATCGATCAGCACAGTATCGAGGGATAACACATGATCACTGGTTTTCCCGTACATCAAAGAGCCCTGACCTGAAGCATCTGTGTTGATCATGCCGCCTATAGTCGCGCGGTTTGAGGTGGATAAATCCGGTGAGAAGAAAAAGCCATAGGGTCTTAAAAAGGCATTCAGCTGATCTTTAATCACACCTGCCTGCACCCGCACCCAACGTTCTTTGACATTAATCTCTATGATTTCACGCATATGGCGGGATAAATCGACCACCACTGCAGAGGTTAAGGCCTGACCATTGGTGCCGGTACCGCCGCCTCGAGGCGTGAATTTGATACCGCTAAAACTGACTGTCTGAGCCAAAGAACAAATCAGCTGCACATCAGCAGCTGATTTAGGCAATAACACAGCAGCAGGCAGCTGTTGATAGACGCTGTTGTCTGTGGCAACGGCTAAGCGGCTGGCGTAACTAACTTCAATATCGCCAGCAAATCCAGCAGCTGTTAACGCTGTGATATAAGATTGTACCGATGGATTAAGTGTTTCTGTCGCAGTTAACTTCGGGATCATAAGACGCACCAGATTTAGAACTGGGCCGAGTATACCAAAGAGCAGGATGGATGGTCAGGGCGCTCGAAAAAAATTACAGCCTTTCCAATGCCCTGCTTTGTTTGTATTTGCGGATGAGTCGCTTAGTTGTCGTTTTTACGTTCCAAAACTTCGCCTTCAATCACCCGGCCAGTACCTTCTGACGAACGGCTTGGTTGGTGTTGCTGTGCTTGTTGGAAAAACGACTTACCTTGTTTGCGTAGCTGATGTCTTTTGTATAAAAACACCGGAATAAGTAACCAGCTCAGCATCAATACAAAAAGCAATACACCCATTGCAAACACCAACATAATGCCAGCAACCAGCCACATCAGCATACGGCTGAGTAAACTACCCTGCTGTCTCTGACGGAATAAGGCCTGCCATTGCTGGGTTTGCTGTTGAAAATTCATCTGTTCATTCTCTTCTAAAACGCCTCAATCAGGCTTGATTATGTAATTGGGGCAACAATTTCGAATTACAACACCGCAGGAACAGATACTACGCCTTGATTTGTAACTAACTATAACAAATTTTACTTCAATCAGTAATGATATGTTGTTATGTCATTATGCCTGTTGTAGCTTATTATTTGTACATCTTGTGCATGTGCAATTCACTAACATTGGAGGTAAAAATGAAAATAACAACGTTGTTAAGTGCTGTAACCTTGCTGGTGGCGTCCTGTGGTGTGTTCGCAGGAGGTCAAGGAACTGTGTTGAATGAAGCCTGGACTGCAATGGAGACCGACAGCGCAGTCCAGGTCGATGATAAGTGGGACTACATTCGCTTTTTACCCGTAGAGAGTACGGCGCGTAAATCCGTTTGCTTTGCCTTTTACCCTGGTGGTTTTATCAGTCCCTATGCCTATGCTCCTTATACCAGAGCCTTAGCTGAAGCCGGCTATATCAGCTTTATTTTGAAAGTGCCACTGGGATTCGCGCTATTGGAAATCAATGCAGCTGATGATGCTAAAAAGGATGCTCATGCCACTGCCCACTGTTCCGCCTTTGTTGTAGGCGGACACTCGGTAGGTGGTGTAGCGGCGGTTGAATACATAGTAGATAACCCTGAAGATGGCCTGGTATTGCTGGCATCCTATCCACAAGACAGCACATCCATAGCTACGAGCAACACAATAGTCAGCAGTATTTACGGTACCAATGATTGCCAGACGACTTTAGAAGACATTAATAATTCGACAGATAACTTGCCTTCAGCTACTACGACTTACCTTGAAATCACCGGAGGAAACCATCCACAGTTTGGTTGGTATAGCGACAGTACGACTGGCGAGTGCGCAGCAACCATCAGTCAAGCCGATCAGGCTGCTATTTTTATTAATGAAACTCTGCGTGTGCTTGGTTTATTTGAATAACAGCTTTGCTTTTTCGTAAAAAAGCCCGGCAAAACCGGGCTTTTATTCACTGCGAACAGTTTTTATTGCTGACTGATCTTACAAGGATCCAGTTTCCAGACTTTTTCTACATAGTCTTCAATAGAACGGTCTGAGGTAAATTTACCCATCAGTGCAGTATTAAGAATGGCTTTTTTCGCCCAACCAGCCTGATCACGGTACCAACCGTCCACCTTCTCTTGTGCCTTCACGTATGACTGGAAATCAGCCAGTACTAAATACGGATCGCCGCCTTCAAGCAGGCTGCGTTTAATGGCAGACAATTCACCTGGTTTACCTGGCGTGAAGTAATCCGTTTCCAGCCAGTCCAGAATGGCTTTGATTTCAGCATCCTGATAATAGTAATCCCAGCTATGGTAGCCTTTGGCTTGCAGTGCTTTTACTTCATCCACTGTTAAACCGAAGATAGAAATATTATCCGGCCCTACTTCCTCAGCGATTTCAATGTTTGCACCATCCAGCGTACCTACTGTGATAGCACCGTTTAACGCCAGTTTCATATTACCTGTACCAGAAGCTTCTTTACCTGCGGTAGAGATTTGCTCTGAAACGTCAGCAGCCGGGATCATTTTCTCCGCTAATGTGACACGGTAGTTAGGCATAAAGACCACTTTCAGACGGTTTTTCACCCTTTTGTCGTTGTTGATCTTCTCAGCCACTTTATTGATAGCGTAAATAATTTCTTTGGCCAGCTTGTAACCCGGAGCTGCTTTCGCACCAAACAGGAATACGCGTGGCACCATATCGTAATCCGGGTTTTGCAGAATACGACGGTACAAAGCAAGAATATGCAGCAAGTTCAGATGCTGACGTTTGTATTCATGCAAACGTTTGATTTGAATATCAAAAATAGCATGAGGGTCAATACTGATATTGGTCAGTTTCTTCACTACTGTCGCTAAATCAGCTTTATTTTGCTGTTTGATGGCCATAAAAGCATCCTGAATGGCAGGATCATCAGCAAAAGCAGCAAACTTATTCAGCTGTTTTAAGTCACGTGGCCATTCATCGCCAATAGTTTGGTCAAGTAACTTGGCTAAACGTGGGTTACAGGCTTTTAACCAGCGACGTGGGGTCACACCGTTGGTTACGTTGGTAAATTTATCCGGCCATAATGCAACCATTTCCGGGAATAAATCTGATTTCACCAACTCAGAGTGAATTTCGGCCACACCATTAACACGGAACGAGCCGACCACAGACAAGTGACCCATCCGAACCATAGGTTCATGGCCTTCTTCGATGATAGATAACTTGCGCTTTTTCTCGTTATCACCTGGCCATAACACATCTACTTGTTCAACCAGGAAACGACGGTTAATTTCGTAAATGATTTCTAAATGGCGCGGTAATACTTTTTCAAATAAGCGTACTGACCATTTTTCCAGAGCCTCTGGTAACAAGGTATGGTTGGTGTAAGCAAATACGTTCTGACAAATATTCCAGGCCTCGTCCCAGCTCATTTCAGCCCGGTCCACCAGAATACGCATCAGTTCAGGAATAGCTACAGCAGGGTGAGTATCATTCAGTTGGATCGCCACCTGGTCCGGGAACTTACTCCAGTCATCACCATTAGCCCGTTTGTAACGACGGATAATGTCTTTCAATGAACATGAGCAGAAGAAATACTGCTGAATTAAGCGTAACTCTTTACCTGCGTCCGTTTCATCATTTGGATACAGTACTTTGGAGATGGTTTCAGCTTCGATGTTCTGACGTGCCGCGTCGATGTAGCCGCCTGAGTTAAATACGTCCCAGTTGAAGAAGTCACTGGCTCGGCTTTCCCACAGGCGTAAAACGTTGACTGAGCTGCCCTGATAACCAACCACAGGAATATCCCAAGGCACACCTTTGATAATACGGCCAGGGTGCCAGACCTTTTTCATTTTGCCTTGCAGGTCGTAAGTTGTTTCGACGTAACCGTAGACTGAGATTTCCTGAATAGACTCAGGACGGCAAATCTCCCACGGGTTACCATATTCACGCCAGCTGTCCGGACGTTCAATTTGACGACCATCTGAAAACTCTTGTTTGAACAAACCGTTTTCGTAATGAATACCATAACCTATGGCCGGGTAATTTAAAGTCGCCATAGAGTCAATAAAACAAGCTGCTAAACGACCTAAACCACCGTTACCCAACGCCATGTCTTCTTCCTGATCTTCCAGATCAGCGATATTCAAGCCAAGCTCAGCCAACGCAGTTTTAGCTGCGTCATAGACGCCTAAGTTGTGCAGATTGTTGCTGAACAAACGGCCCATTAAATATTCAAGACTGAAATAATGCACAGCGCGGGTGTTTTGTTGGTAGTGAGTACGCTGAGTGTTACGCAGACCATCGTATACGTATTCGTTGACTGCAGCACAGGTAGCTCGCCACCAGGCTTGTGGGCTGGCCTTATTTACATCTGTGCCAAGGCTACCGTGCAAGTGTTTAATAATATTATTTTTTAGTTCTTCCGTGCTTGGAAGGTCCGCAATAGCCACTGAAGCTGTTGCCTTTGAAGTCGTTTTTTTCATTGCCAAATCCCGGTTTGATGAGCGGTGAGCCGCTTTTTTTTATAACTGTGTTTGTAGAAAAATTACAAAAATGGCGGACAATAGTCAAGAATTAGCAAAAATAAAGCCTGTCACCGTAATTTTATTACAACACGCTAACAGGCTGTTTCAGGTGCTTAAATTGCGTCGAACACCTTATCCACAAAGGCTTTGGCGTCAGATTCAAGCTGCATTAAATGCGTTTGATCCACAAAACTTTCTAAATAAATTTTGTAGCTATTTTCTGTACCGGAGGGCCGTGCGGCGAACCAGCCATTTTTCGTAACGACCTTCACACCACCAATACTGGCACCATTACCTGATGCTTTTGTAAGCACTGCAAATATGGTATCGCCTGCCAGTTCTGTCTGTTTTACACTGCTGACATCCAGATTTTTCAGTGCTGCTTTTTGCTCAGCAGAAGCTGCTGCATCCAGACGACGATACAAAGGCGAACCAAACTCTTTGGTCAGTGCCTGGTACTGCTGATAAGGATCGACTCCGGTTTTTGCCAGCATTTCTGCCGCCAATAATCCCAGAATAAAACCGTCTTTATCTGTTGACCACACTGTGCCATCAAAGCGCAGGAAACTAGCCCCCGCACTTTCTTCACCACCAAAAGATACAGTGCCGTTATACAAGCCATCGACAAACCATTTAAAGCCTACTGGTACTTCATAGACTTTACGACCACGGCCTTCGGTGACTCTGTCGATCAGAGCAGAAGACACCAGCGTTTTGCCTATAGCCAGGCTGGTTGACCATAAAGGTCGATTGCTTAATAAATAGTTGATCGCCACAGCCAGATAATGATTTGGATTCATCAGGCCGCCACTGCGGGTCACTATGCCATGACGGTCAAAATCCGGATCGTTGCCAATAGCTACATCAAACTGATCTTTGAGTTGGATTAAATTTGCCATCGCATAAGCGGAGGAGCAATCCATGCGGATTTTTCCATCTTTATCCAAAGGCATAAAGCTAAAAGCCGGGTCAACCCGTTCATTGACTACTCTAATATTCAAACCATAGGTTTTGGCAATCACAGGCCAAAACGCTATGCCTGAACCACCTAGAGGGTCGACACCTATTTTCACACCAGCTTTGGCAATAGCAGCCATATCGATCACGTTAGCCAGATCATCCACATAAGGCTGGACATAATCCATTTTGACACACAAAGGCGACTGCAGCGCTGCTTCATAACCGATCTGCTTCACACCATTTAACTGAGTAGCCAGCAAATCATTGGCACGCTTTTGGATCCAATCTGTGGCGTCAGTGTCCGCAGGACCGCCATGAGGTGGATTGTATTTAATGCCACCATCTTCCGGCGGATTATGCGAAGGTGTAATGATTAAACCATCAGCCAAATCGCTGGTACGGCCTTTGTTATAAGCCAAAATTGCATGGGAAATCACAGGTGTAGGCGTAAAACCGCCGTCTTGCTGAATATGGGTTGTTACGCCATTGGCAATCAGCACCTGTAATGCAGTGACAAATGCAGCCTCTGATAAGCCATGCGTGTCTTTGCCCAGAAATAACGGTCCGCTAAAGCCCTGTTGTTTGCGATACTCAGCAACGGCCTGCACTATGGCTAAAATATGCTGCTCGTTGAAAGACTTGAGTAGAGCGCCTCCCCTGTGGCCCGAAGTACCAAAACTAACCTGCTGACTGGCGATGGCCACATCAGGGGTCAGACTGTAATAAGCGGCCATCAATTGCGCTATATTAGGTAACACGGCAGCTGGTGCTGTTTGCCCAGCCAGCGGATGTAACGACATAAACTCTCCTTATAACAAATCGCGGATCCGTTCTACCTCTGCTGCGTCGTAGCCAAGTTTAGTGGCCACTTCGGTCAGCATCATTTTTTTGCGTGTGGTGTTCGAATTTGTGATCACCCAAAAATCCGTATTTGGAATAGGTTTTGGATTGGTACTGCTGCCCGCCTCTAATAATGAAGCCTCGGACTGACCAAAATATAATCTGTTACGGCCTTTAATTTCCAGTACCTGAGCAAAATCACCACGGTGGGCGCGGGATAATGCCGATAAAATAAACAAAAACCGGCCAACAACACTTTGTTCAGCAGACAGATCCTGTGGGCTAATAAAATCAAAAACAGAACTCGATTTACCTACAGGAACAGCTGAAGCAACTGCTTTTTCGACTACCGCCTGTGCAGCCGGTTTTACTTCTGGCTTAGTCTCCTCTTTTACCTGTACTTCAGTCGTTTTTTGTGCAACTGGTACAACCGGAGCTTGCGCTTCTGTCAGGCTAACAATCAGTAAACGGCGCAGAATATCAGAGGCGCTTTCACCAATCTGTTGAGTCTGACTGGCGATAAATTGATAAAGATCGTCATCTATTTCGATGGTTTTCATGAAGTTAGTCCGCATTTTAAAAGTGAAGCCATTATATACCCTTCGTACTTGAAGCTGCAGCTTTGTTGACTGCGCGCTTTCCCCCAGTCACATAGGTGAACTATGCTCCTGGGCTCTCAATCACTTGTCGCCTCCCTGCAACACCAATTACTTTGGCTATACAAAGAGGTAGTCGCTGACGCCAGCCAGCAGTTTTGCTACCATGCAACAATGTCATAAATAAGGTCGTTAAATCGGAAAAAATAATGATATTACATACCGAGATCACAGGCCAAGGTCAAGCTATTGTATTGATCCACGGCCTTTTTGGTAGTTACGAGAACCTCGGCGTGATTGCCCGTGCTTTGGCAGGACATTGGCAAGTGGTCAATCTGGACATGCGTAATCATGGTCGCTCTGATTGGCAAGATACCATGTCCTATGCGTTGATGGCAGAGGATATCAAAGATACTCTCGATCATTTAGGTTTGGATAAGGTGGCATTATTAGGGCATTCGATGGGGGGCAAAATTTCGATGGAATTTGCATTACGCTATCCTCAGCGTGTGAATAAATTGATTTTGGCCGATATATCGCCAGTGCAAAACAGGCCACGCCACCTTGAAATATTGTCCGCGCTGGACAGTATCGATCTGAGCAATTTACAAAGCAGGCAACAAGCAGATCAGCAGTTAGCTTTGTCTATAGCCGAAACCGGAGTACGGCAGTTTTTGCTCAAAAGCTTATATAAAGAAGATGAACGATTCCGCTGGCGCTTTAATATTAAAGCTCTGATCGCTAATTATCAGCAGTTGTTAGAGGCTCCACCAAGCAAAGGCCCCTACACAGGCCCAACGCTTTTTATTAAAGGCGCAGAATCGGATTATCTGTTGCCAGAGCATCAAAGCCTGATCCAGCAATTGTTTCCACAGAGTAAAGCAAAAGTCATTATGGGCACAGGACATTGGTTGCACGCCGAAAAACCTGTAGCTTTTGCAAAAATTGTCACAGACTTTTTATTGAGTTAACGCAATTAATTCCCAATAAAATTGTGCTATAGTGCGCGCAATTTTTAAGGGCTGATGAGTCATTATGAATATTGAGCAGTTTGAGACTCTGGGTCTTTTTCTGGGTGTAGGTGCCCTGTATCTGTTTATTGTGATGGCCATTTGGGATGTACTGAAAAAAAGTAACGCCCCTCGTTTTGGCAAAATTTTTGTGTGGTTAGTGCTGTTTTTATCACCAGCAGCTTTTTTAGCTAAAGTGATTTTTGAGTTTTTTGTCGAATAAATGAGGTGCGCGACATGGCTAAAATAGCCACAGATCGCACAACAATAGATTTGTTTGCGCATGAAAAACGTCCCGGCCGGCCAAGGACCAACCCTTTGCCACGGGAAGAACAGCTCAAGCTGAACAAGCGCAATCAAATCAAACGCGATCGAAGTAAAGGTTTAAAGCGTATAGAGTGCAAAGTGTCTGAACAGTTGTATGAACAGCTGAGTTTGTCTGCAGAGCAACAGAATATGACACGTAGCGCCTATATAGAATGGGTTTTAGAACAAGCGTTGACCAGGTAGAAGGCGAAAGTTATGGCAACTGTAGGTATATTTTTTGGTAGCGATACAGGTAACACTGAACATATCGCAAAAATGATTCAAAAAGAGCTGGGCAAGCATTTGTTTGATGTGATGGATATTGCCAAAAGCACAAAAGAACAAATTGCCGGTTATGATTTGTTGCTGTTAGGCATTCCAACCTGGTATTACGGTGAAGCCCAATGTGATTGGGACGACTTCTTCCCAGAGCTGGAAAATATCGACTTTAACAACAAGTTAGTAGCGATTTTTGGCTGTGGTGATCAGGAAGATTACGCCGAATATTTTCTGGATGCTATGGGCACCCTACGCGATATTATCGAACCTAAAGGCGCCATCATTGTTGGTCACTGGCCAACCAAAGGCTACAACTTTGTCGCTTCCAAAGCACTGGCAGACAACGATCATTTTGTCGGTTTAGGCATAGACGAAGACCGTCAGCCAGAACTGACGGAACAACGTGTCAAACAATGGTGTAAGCAGATTTATGATGAACTGAGCTTAAAAGAGCTCGAGAATCTGTAATCTCTAAGGGTCAGAGTTTCAACTCTGACCTTTTTGTTTTATTGAGATGGAACGCGATATTTAGGCTTTTTCCGAATATATACTTTACGTTTAACCTCGCACACCAACTCACCTTTACTGTCTTTAACATGCACGACAAAATCAGGGAAAAACTTATCCCCTGCTTCGGTTTGATGTTTGATGTGCTCAAGTTCGCTATCCGTCAGCAAAAATTCAGCAGTTAACTTACCGCGGCCTGGTGTGATGTAGTTAATATCGGCCTGCTTATCCCACACCATATATTCTTTGCCCAAAGCCCCCATCAACATTAAAGGATAAATAGGATCAGTCATCGCAAACATAGAACCCCCAAACTGGCTGCTATTGATATTGCGCGTCCAGGGCCGGTTTTTCAGCTCTACCTTGCACCATCTATAGTCCAGCGACAACTCCACCACCTTAATGCCTGTGAAAAAAAATGGTGGCCACAAATTTAATAAATGCCGCATCACGGCCGGATTAAACGCCCAACGCATAAGAAACCTCTGGTAAGACCTGTTGAGCAAGATTCTAACGTCTTGTTTGAGCTTTGTCTGCGCTTTGCTGCTATCAACGGGCAGATTTATAGGTTGCTTCTGTCGGTAATGGCCTTATAATCATTTGAAATTCAAGAAAGAGTAGAACAGTCCATGTCAGATCATAATACCGAATTACGTAAAGCAGGCCTCAAAGTTACCCTGCCACGAGTGAAAATCCTCGATATTTTGCAAGATCCTAATCATCAGCATATCAGCGCTGAAGACGTGTATAAGATTTTGCTCGAATTAGGCGAAGATATTGGTCTGGCGACTGTATACCGTGTATTAAACCAATTTGATGATGCAGGTATAGTGTCCCGCCACCATTTTGAAGGTGGCAAATCGGTGTTTGAATTAAGCCGTATGGATCACCACGATCATCTGGTGTGCTTAAACTGCGGTAAAGTCATTGAGTTTGAAGATGATGATATCGAACGTAAGCAACTGGAAATTTCTGAGAAAAATGGCATTAAATTAACTCACCACAGCTTGTATCTGTATGGTGAGTGCGTGGATAAAAAGTCCTGCGAAGAAACCCGTAACAGCAAATAAGTCACTGACTTGGTTGAACGTGCTACATCGCCGAAAATATGTTCCTGCATTTTCGGCATACCGTACGTCCTGTACATCGCCTAAAATACGCTCCTGCATTTTCGGCATACCGTACGTCCTGTACATAAACCGGCTGCTATGCCGGTTTTTTTGTGCCTGTTAAAATCTGTTCTGTTAAATACTCCACTTCATTGGCCCAGCAGCACTCAGGCCTTGGTTGGCGCACACCAAACTGGCCTTTGAGCGGCCTGCAATGAGTAATGGCATTTCGAAGCAATTCAGGCACTTCAGCCACACCATAACAAGCGCCGAGTAAAGCGCCGGCTACTGCCGCATTGTTGGCGGTATCTCCGCCTCTTTTCAGAGTATCCAGCATGCCATCCAGATAATCCTGGGCATACAACAGCTGCCAGATAGCGTTTTGAAAACACACCAAAACAGTTGTATCACACATTTCGGCATCAGTCGGAGGCATAAACAGCGCCTGATCAATAGTACGTATAATGCGTTTGTCCACTTTCAGCTGTGACGCCCAGTCTTTGATCAATTGGTATAACTCATCAGCACTACAATCGTTTTCCAGCACATGACCAAGTGCCATCACATACAAACCACTGACTTGCTGGCACAACATATTGGGATGAGTTAACGCGGTATCAGCCATAGCCCAGGCCGCTAACTGGGGTAAAGACTGATAAGGCACCATCAAAGCCACAGCACCTACGCGAGCTAAAGCAGTAGTAGCACAAGACTCTTCGTCCGGTTCACTCAACAAAGCGCGCTTTAATTCATCTGGTACAGAAAAGGGTTCAGTTCTGAGCCAGTATTCATAAGCTTGCCAGGCCCCGTCTTCCTGGTACTCACCATAATGCGCTAACAATCGACAGAGCAACACAGCAAGCTCACCGCTGTCGGTCGGTTGACCTGACAAGGTCTGCCAGGGGTTTTGCAATAAAATTTCACTCAGATCAAGGCCTAGCCGCTCTTCACGTTCATTTTGCTCAAGACCTTCAACGGCGGAGCCTAAAACCTCTCCTGCCAATAAGCCATACATCAAACCAAGGGCTTTGGATTTGAGCACCGGATCGCTCATGCTGACCTCCGTTGTGAGTAAGCCTTAAGCGGCTAATTTTTATACTTAGCTAATTTATAAGGTATTGCAGCCAAGAAGCCAAGTACTTCGCTTTAAAATCAATTAAATAGCTCATATTCAAAAATAAAAAAGCCAGCATTAAAGCTGGCTTTTGGTTCCATCAGTTTAACTTACTGACCGTATTTTTCTGCCAGATAGAGCCAGGTTTCCAATACTGTATCAGGGTTTAATGACACTGAATCGATGCCTTGATCCATCAGCCATGCCGCGAAATCTTCGTGATCTGAAGGGCCCTGACCACAAATACCCACGTATTTGCCTTTGGCTTTCGCGGTTTGAATCGCCATAGACAACAGCTTTTTAATTGCCGGGTTACGTTCATCAAACAGATGAGCAATTAAGCCACTGTCGCGATCCAGACCTAAAGTCAGCTGGGTTAAGTCGTTTGAGCCTATGGAGAAACCATCAAAGTACTCTAGGAACTCCTCTGCCAATAAGCAGTTCGATGGCAGCTCGCACATCATAATAACTTTTAAGCCATTATCACCGCGTTTCAGACCATGTGCTTCCAGCAGTTCAATCACAGCTTTCGCTTCTTCCAATGTACGGACGAATGGGATCATCACTTCAACATTAGTAAAGCCCATCTCATTACGAACCCGCTTTAAGGCTTCACATTCCATAGCAAAACATTCACGGAAATCTTCAGAGATATAACGTGATGCACCACGGAAACCAATCATAGGGTTTTCTTCGTGTGGTTCATACTGACGACCACCCACCAGATTAGCGTATTCATTCGACTTGAAGTCGGACATCCTCACTATCACCCGCTCTGGCGAGAAGGCTGCTGCCAGCGTTGAAATACCTTCCACCAGCTTACCAACATAGAACTCAACTGGCGAACTGTAACCGGCCATCATCTGACTGATGGTCGCTTTAAGCTCGTCGGTTTGAGCATCAAAGTTCAGCAAGGCCTTTGGATGCACACCAATCATACGGTTGATGATAAATTCCAGACGAGCCAAACCAATACCAGCGTGGGGTAACTTAGCAAAAGAAAATGCACGTTCAGGGTTACCCACGTTCATCATGATTTTCATCTTAAGCGCAGGCATCTGGTCAACACGAGAGGTCATCACGTCAAAACCTAAAATACCTTCGTAGACAAAACCTGTGTCGCCTTCTGCACAGGACACTGTCACATCCTGACCATTTTTAATTTTTTTAGTGGCATCACCACAACCCACCACTGCCGGAATACCCAATTCACGCGCGATAATCGCTGCGTGGCAAGTACGGCCTCCACGGTTGGTGACAATAGCAGAAGCGCGTTTCATGATAGGTTCCCAGTCTGGGTCTGTCATGTCGGTGACTAACACATCACCCGGTTGGATTTGGTCCATATCCGCTATGCTGGCCAGCACTTTCGCTTTGCCTGAACCAATTTTATGGCCAATGGCGCGACCTTCAGCCACGATTGGCGCTGTGCCTTGCAGCTGGAAGCGCTCCATTTCATTACTGTCTTCGCGGCTACGCACTGTTTCAGGACGAGCCTGAACTATATATAACTTACCGTCCTGACCATCTTTGGCCCATTCGATATCCATAGCGCGGCCATAGTGTTTTTCGATGATAATGGCCTGTTTTGCCAGCTCCTGCACTTCAGCGTCTGTTAAAGAAAACTGTTGGCGATTCGCGACGGGTACGTCTTCAATAACGACCTGTTTACCGTGGCTCAGATCTTTTGAGTACACCATCTGTAACAGTTTGCTGCCCAAATTACGCCGCACCACCGCAGGACGACCGGCCATCACCGTCGGCTTATGTACATAAAACTCGTCAGGGTTTACCGCGCCCTGCACCACCATTTCACCTAAACCGTAAGACGAGGTAACAAAAACTACATCTTCAAAACCGGATTCAGTGTCAATACTAAACATCACGCCCGATGCGGATAAGTCTGACCGCACCATACGCTGTACACCAGCAGACAAAGCTACACCACGATGGTCGTAGCCCTGATGCACACGGTAGGAAATAGCACGGTCGTTAAATAGTGACGCAAAAACATGTTTAATGGCTTCAATCACATGCGCATAACCACGAACGTTTAAAAAGGTTTCCTGTTGGCCTGCAAAAGAAGCGTCTGGCATATCTTCTGCTGTGGCAGATGAACGCACGGCAAAGGAGACATCTTCAGCACAGCCTTGTTGCAATTGTTGATAAGAGGTTTGGATAGCTTGTTCAAATTCAGGCTGAAAAGGAGTATCAATCACCCATTGGCGAATTTGAGCACCAGCTTTAGCCAGAGCAGTTACATCATCAACGTTTAAGCCATCCAGCAGTTGATAAATACGCTCGTTAAGACCACTCTGTTCAAGAAATTGATTAAAGGCATAAGCAGTTGTGGCAAAACCACCAGGGACTTGCACCCCTGCATTTGCCAGGTTGCTGATCATTTCACCCAATGAAGCATTTTTCCCACCGACGCGAGGAACGTCGTGCATGCCCAGGTCCTGGTACCAAACAACGAATTCTTGCACAATAAGTCTCCAATTTTTGTTGCAGGTTATGTAAGCTTACATGGATAACCACAAAGCGAAGCAATTCTACACTGCTAGTTAGACGAAATAAAACCTTAATTTCCAATGTAATTTTATAACGACAAAAGGAGAAAATTTTGAGAACAGCCTTTTATATCTCTGATGGCACAGGTATTACCTCCGAAGTGTTCGGACATGCTTTGCTGTCACTGTTTCCGGCAGAGTTTGACCATATCACTATTCCTTTTGTTGAAACCGCACAGATCGCATTACAAGTTAAACAACGGATAAACGATCGTTATAAAACTACCGGTATCCGGCCGTTAATTTTCCAAACTTTTGTCGATGAAGAGTTGCGAAATATCATAAACAGCAGTGATGGCGTCTGTTATGACTTTTTAAATGCCTTTATTGAGCCTATGCAAAAAGAATTAGGCATAGCAGCGATGCCCAAAACTCACCGCACTCACAGCATTCATGAAAAAACCTATGATTTCCGTATTGATGCAGTGAACTATGCATTGGCCAACGATGATGGTATGAATTTAAAGGAGTATGCCAAAGCCGACATTATTCTGGTGGGCGTCAGTCGTTCCGGAAAAACGCCTACCAGTTTGTATCTGGCCTTACAGTACGGCATCAAAGCGGCCAACTACCCCTTTGTACAGGAAGATATGGATACGTTGCGACTGCCGGATGAGCTGAAAAAGCAAAAAAACAAACTCTTTGGTCTGACTATTACACCAGAGCGTCTAAGTAAAATCCGTGAACAGCGCCGGCCCGGCAGCAAATATGCGTCATTGCGCCAATGCAAACTGGAATTAGATGAAGTAGAAGCCTTGTATCAAAAGGAAAAAATTCCGTTTTTAAACTCAACTCATTTATCAATAGAAGAAATATCAGCGAAAATTTTGTCCCAAACCGGCTTAAAACGACAAAAGTACTAACGGCGTTGAGTACCACGAGTCTCTTGCAGTAGTTGTTCTGCATGCAAGGGACAAAGCCGGATAGGTTCGCCCTGCTCTTTGCGTTTCACTAGCTGAACTAATATTCTGTTCACCGGAGCATCCAGCTCAAGTTGTTCGGCCAAAGTCACGACAGCGCCATTTAAAAAGGCGATTTCGGTCGCTTTTTCAGCCTGAATATCATCCCACATCGACGAACGTGCATCTGGTGATATCGCCAGCATTTTTTTAGCCAGTCGTTTGAATAACCAATCAGGCATTTTCAGTAAGAATGGAATGAAGCGGTTTGGAACAGAGGTGTAGGAATAGGTTTCTATCTGCAGGCGTTGACATAGATCCAGCAGTTCCAGCATAGCAGCTGCCAGTAATACACGATAAGACCGTTGCAACAGTTGCTGTTGTAGCGGGATATCTGACAATGCATTAATGGCATTATTCAGATTCAGCAACAATTTACCAAACTCAGCCGCTTTGATATTGACCAGCTGTTTTGATTGAATCCCCTGGCGTTGCAACTGCTTCAGCACTGCCAGAATTCGCACATCTTCAGTCTGTTGCCAGATCATCTCTGCGCCAGTGGTTCGGGCATAAAACCCGGGGCTTATTTTTACTACATTAAAAGGTACTATGGCTCTGAGTACTGTCTGGGTTAAAAACTGCTGGTATAAGGGGGCTATAGCCACGCCATTTTGCATAGCAACCACAAGAGAGTCTGGCGACAAATGATGGGAAATCTGGGTGAGTACGAGTTCCAGATCCAAAGCTTTCACTGTCACCAGCACCAGCTGTGCACTGCGCAGAGCTTCAAATTCAGTGTAAACAACGGGTGATGTCACCTGATAACAAGCACCATCCAAGTCCTGTGCTGTTAAACCATAAGCTGCTGACTCAAGCGCCATTCTCTCGCGCCCGATAAACATTACGTCAAAGTCTGGGGACTGGCAGAGCATAGTGCCCAAATAACAGCCGATAGCACCGGCTCCAACTATGGCAATACACAGAGGTGCTGAACTCCTGGCTGAATGATCAGGCAAGAGTTCAGCTGCTGGATTTTTATTTGCGAACCGCACGAAGGGTATCTGCGATCAGGAAGGCCAGTTCCAGCACCTGATCTGAATTTAACCGAGGGTCACACTGAGTGGTGTAACGCTTGCTTAAATCGTTTTCAGACAAACCATAAGCGCCACCTGTACATTCAGTGACGTTATCGCCTGTCATTTCCAGGTGGATACCACCGGCATGAGTGCCCTCTGCCTGATGCACCGCAAAGAAATAGCGGATTTCACGCAAAATCGCTTCAAAGTCACGGGTTTTGTAGTCATTGCTGGCTTTGACTGTGTTGCCATGCATAGGGTCTGAACTCCAGACCACTTTACGGCCTTCGCGCTCTACCCGACGGACTAAAGCAGGTAACTTTTCAGCTAATTTATCAGCGCCCATTCGGGTGATTAACGTCAGGCGCCCAGGAATATTCTCCGGATTCAACGCGTCGATAAGGCGCAATAAATCCACTTCATCCATACCCGGGCCCACTTTCACACCCACTGGGTTTTTGATGCCACGGAAAAACTCAAGATGAGCATGATCCAACTGTCGGGTACGCTCGCCTATCCAGACCATATGGGCTGAACAGTCATACCATTCACCTGTTAACGAATCACGGCGGGTTAAGGCTTCTTCGTAGTTCAGCAACAGCGCTTCATGCGAGGTATATAAAGATGTTTCGCGAATTGACGGCGAGTTCTCAGCCGTAATACCGCAAATTTCCATAAAACGCAGTGCTTCCTGAATACGCTGAGCCACATCCTGGTAGCGGCCTTTTAATGGATTGGCGTCAACAAAGCCCAGATTCCAGCGGCTAACCTGATGCAGGTCCGCTAATCCACCTTGTGCAAAAGCACGTAACAAATTTAACGTGGCTGCTGAATGATGGTAAGCCGTCATCAAACGGTTTGGGTCTGGCTTACGGGCTTCTGCTGTGAATTCAAAGCTGTTGACTATGTCACCACGGTAGCTAGGGTGAGATACACCAGCTATGGTTTCTAAATCGCTGGAGCGAGGCTTGGCGTATTGGCCAGCCATACGTGCTACTTTGACTACAGGACAACCGCCGGCAAAGGTGAGTACCACAGCCATTTGCAGCAATACTTTAAAAGTGTCACGAATTTTTGGTGCATTAAAGTCACTAAAGCTCTCCGCACAATCTCCGCCTTGCAGTAAAAATGCTTTGCCTTCAGCCACTTGTCCAAGCTGACTAAAGAGATCACGAGTCTCTTGCGCAAACACCAAAGGCGGATATTTGTGCAATTGCTGCTCAACAGTGCTGAGTAAAGCCTGATCATCGTAATGAGGTTGTTGTTGGATTGGAAAAGCTCGCCAACTTTGAGGCGTCCAGGTCGTCACTTTAAGTAGTCCTATAGGTTTGAATTGATAGTTAAGGTCACTAGGTTATTTATCCGCAGACAAAGTAAATTTATTGGCGGCTAAATTCAATGCTTAAATGAGTATATTGCGCCGAAATCAATAAATAGTACGAAATTTATCGATAAAAACACCCAGATGTCTAAACATCTGAAAATATCAAGCCTTTTTTAGCAGGGTTTCCAGGCTGAAAACGGCATTTTAACCGGAGCTTTTATGGCGGAAATTCAGGCTTTACAGCAGTTAGAACAAAAGCTGAATCAAGTGATTTTAGGCAAACCACACGCCGTGCGACTGGCCTTGTGTTGTTTATTGTCTGAAGGCCATTTACTGATTGAAGATTTGCCTGGCTTAGGCAAAACCACCCTAGCCCATGCGCTGGCGCTCAGCCTTGGTGTTCATTACAAAAGAGTGCAGTTTACTAACGATATGTTGCCTGCTGATTTGCTGGGGCAGTCGGTGTTTTTAAAAGACACCCAGGAATTTCAATTCAGACCTGGGGCCATTTTCAGTCAGATTTTATTAGCCGATGAAATCAACAGAGCCAGCCCCCGTACTCAAAGCGCCTTACTTGAGGCCATGGAAGAAAAACAGGTCTCTATCGACGGCTTGTCTTATGCACTGCCTAAACCTTTTTTTGTCATCGCTACACAAAACCCGCTGTTTCATGCCGGCACCAATGCCTTGCCGGAGTCTCAGCTTGACCGTTTCCTGATGCGTCTTGCGTTGGGCTTTCCTGATCTGCAGACCGAAAAATTTATTTTGCAGCAGGATCAGGGGCAATCCAGACTAGAAGGACTGACCCCTTGTTTAGATGAGTTGCAGCTGATCACACTGCAGCAGCAGGTTGTACAGGTGAAAGTCAGTGATGCCCTGCTGGATTACCTGCTGGCATTGGTTACACAAAGCCGTCAGCAGCAGGATTGCTTGCCGCTTTCACCACGTGCAGCAAAAGCCTTGCTTCGAGCCAGCAAAGCTTTTGCTTTGTTATCAGGCCGTCATTTTGCCACAGCAGAGGATGTACAACAGGTGTTTCCGTCTGTGGCAGAGCACCGACTCAATCCAGGCAACTCCGGAGACAATAGAAGCCTGAGCCTGCAGTTATTACGTCAGGTACCTTGCCCGCTATGACACTGACATTCAGGCAACAACTAAACTCCAGACTCAGGCAAAGATTTTACCGCTGGCTGGATAAACGCCAGCCTGCATCTGCAGAAGTGCGACTGAGGCAACACCTGCTGTTTGTATTTCCTACCGCTTATGGAGGCTGGTTTGTTCTGCTTATCGTTTTGCTGTATCTATTTGGCACTAACTATCAAAACAACCTGATCCTACTCTGTGCCTACTTGCTGTTATCCTTGTTTTGCTTTTGTATTCTCGCCGCCTTTTTTAATCTGTATCAACTGAAGATCAGCGCAGGTTCTGTTCCAATTGGCTACGCCGGATCCGCTGTCCAACTCACCTTGCAATTGGATAACTATCAGCATAAAAAAATGTGCGCTGTTTCAGGTCAAAATTTTACACCACTTTTTTTTGAAACTTTACCAAAAGAGCTACAGCTAGATCTTTATCCGCACCGCCGAGGCTATTATCAGCTGCAGCGTTTTACAGTAGGTTCTTCTTACCCCTTTGGCCTTATCCGCTGCTGGACACATATTCAGTTGCAGCAGCCCTATTGGGTTTACCCAGAACCAGCTGAACTGCCCTCTTCTGTATCGACAGCAACCTTACAACCCCCTGATCATCCGGACCAATTGGCCCCTTATTATGCGGGAGCTCCGGCATCGGCTATCGACTGGAAACGCTTGGCTAAAAATCCATGGCAACCCGTGATCCGGCAGTATTCTCCTTCAACGACAGCTCAGCACCCCAGACACCTGATGGTTGATGCGACAGGGTTGGCGTTAGAGCGGCAATTATCAGAATTTTGTGCCCTACTGCTGCAGTTTGAACAGCAAGGCCAAAGTTACAGCCTGAGCACGCCAGGCACTGAAATTACCGCTAGCCATGGCCAAGCGCATTTGCACCGCTGCTTACAGGCGCTGGCTCTATGCTGAACCCAGGTTTTGTGTACATCGCCCTCTTACTACAACTGTTGTTACTGGCGCTGTTACAGGATGGCTTAAGCTGGTGGTCAAGTCTGGTGTTACTTTGCATCCTGCTGTTTAAATACACCAGCGTACGGGCACACAAGCCAGTCCGGATGATGACAGTGAATGCACTTGCTGTACTGTTATGTTTGTTGCTGCTTTCTCAGTTATGGCAGCAGGATATGCAGGACTCTATGCTGCAATTGCTGTTTTTCTCCGCTGCACTGCGGCTATTCTCGATAGCATCAGAGCTGCGTCATGCCAAAAAGCTGGTGTGGGTACAGTATTTTCTGATCAGCACCGGCTTTATGCTTAATCAAAGCCTTTGGTTTGCTGGCGCTGTGTTTTTGTTGTTTTTTAGTAATTTGTATCTGCATTACCTGCTGTTTGCTCCTGTACAACGTCGGCAGTTGCACTGGTCTGAATTTCGCCTGCTGTTATGGGTGATGCCTCTGTGTATCGCGCTTTTTGTGCTTTTTCCGCGGCTACCGCCATTATGGCAAACTGATCGCCAGCATCAGGCACAAACAGGTTTAGCCGATGAATTGTCTTTGGGAGGGCTGGAGCGGCTGGTACAAAACGACAGCCTGGCATTCAGAGTCGAATTTAACAGTGAGAAACCACCTCAGCAGGAATTGTACTGGCGAGCCAAAGTTTTTGAGCGCTTTAACGGACAGCATTGGCTACCTGATGTTTTGCCTGCCTCAGCACCCTTATCAGCACAACAGGCCCGCTATCACTACCAGTTGGTGGTTGAACCTCATTTTCAACGTAGTTTATTTAGTTTAGGTCAGGTGCATCAGATCCAAGGTCAGATCAGGCCTGGAGCGGCTGGTTTGATTGAAAGTTATCAGCAAATCAGCCGGCGTTTTTCTTATGGCCTAAGCTCAGATGGTGAAGCCGTCGCACAACAAAACAACGAAGAAGCAACTCGTAATCTGCGGTTACCTCACAGCAACCCTCAAGCGAGCGCGCTTGCACTGCAACTAAAACAACAGCATAGGACTGCATCCGATTATGCCCAGGCACTGTACCAGCATTTTCAGAATAATCAGTTCAGCTATAGCCTGCGCCCGCCAGTACTAAATAAAGAGGCTCAGATTGACCAGTTCTTGTTTGAACACCAAATCGGCTTTTGTGGTCACTATGCCTCTGCTGCCGCTTATCTGTTTCGCGCTGCAGGAATTCCTGCGCGAGTGGTCGGTGGGTATCAGGGAGGCAGTTGGCAGGTACCTGGTAACTATTTACAGGTGCTGCAAAAGGATGCCCATGCCTGGGTGGAATATCTGGACCAAGGTCGTTGGCGACGTTTTGATGCAACAGCCATAGTGGCTCCGCTGCGCTTAACTCAGGGTTTGGCTGATGCACTATCTTTATCAGAGCGACAATTTTTAGACCAGTTTTTTCAACAAGGCATGCTGGGGGAATGGCTGCAGCAACTGGAGTGGCTGGATTATTATTGGTCTGTCTGGGTATTGAGCTTTGATCAAAACGAACAGAGGTTTATTTGGCAACACTTACAATCCCTGCCCTGGCTATGGATTGGCGCAACTCTGCTTGCATCCTTACTTCTGGCCTTGGTTCTATATCTGCTGGTGCAGCATAAGGCAGAAAATCAAAATCATGCGCTGCGACGTTTGATGTTCAAGGTGCTAAAGCCTTACGGTCTAAAAACTGATAATCAAACCATGGAATCATATTTAAGCGATTTGATGCTGGCGCATCCGCAACAGCGTGCGACACTGGATCAGCTGCTGCTCGCTTATCAACGTTTTGAATTTGCAGAGCAGCAGGAGCAGTTGCAGCAATGTCGCAAACTGCTCTATCAGTTATCTAAAAATAAACTCTGACAACAATCCCAGAGTTTAAGAACTCAATATACGTAAGGCGTTCTGTAAATGTTCAGCGCAATTACGGCCAAGATCGGTCAGATATCCCCCATCCGCCTGCGTGAGTAAACCCTTTTTATACAAACGCTCAATCGCTTCTTTTGCATCAGGATCGGCTGATTTATGTGCTTTAATTCCCTCCAGCGATGTATCCAGGTTAAATAAAGTCAAAATACGAATTTCGTCATTCAGTTGTGAATTTACAGGCATCTCGTCTTTTCCTTTGTCATTGTTTCGCTTGAAACTAGACCTTATTTGACAAATTTTCCAGAAAAAGTGCCTTGCAACTCTATTTTCAGTACAGCATTAGTAAAAACTGCAGATATTTCACCAGCTCTGCTGTATTTTTAAGCATATATTTCCTATAGTCAGGCAAATTATGGAGAGCTTTACAGATCGTGGTTAAAGGATACTCACAATCAACTACAACAGCGGGCTGGACGGACTTGTTCCAGTCCTTGTCCGATCCTGTTGCTTTGCTGCAAATCCGTGCCACACATCAGCCTGCAGTACTGCGTTGTAATACAGCCTTTGAGATCTTGTTTGGACTCCATCACAGCCATGGTCCGGCCCTATTCAGTCAATTACCTGCTGACTTCACCTGGCTGTTACAGCAATTGGATCAGCATTCTGCTGCACCTGTCTGGTGTCTGCTGGCAGAAGATGGCAGCTGCAGGCACTTCAAGTTACAAAGCGCCGTTAAAGACTCAGAGCCTCACCTTTGTTTGCTAATGATGCAGGATATCAGTGAACAGGAAAACGCTTTGCTCGCGCTGAAGAAGCAAAATAAAGAGCTGCAGCAACGTCTGACTGATATTGAACAGCTGAAAAACCGGATCCGCGAGCAATCTATCCGTGACCCACTAACCAATTTATACAACCGTCGGTTTTTGAATGAATTTATGGAACGTGAACTGGCGTTAGCCAGACGAAATCAAAAACCTTTGGCTGTTGTTATGCTGGATCTGGATCACTTCAAACAGCTCAATGATCAGTTTGGTCATCAGACGGGCGATAAGGTGATAGAAATGGTAGCCAAGCATCTGCTTCGGCAAAGCCGCAGAACAGATATTTTATTCCGCTATGGCGGTGAAGAATTTTTGGTGATCTTACCGAATACCAATGCGACACAAGCAAGACACTTGGCAGAAAACTGGCGGGTGCATGTGGAGCAAGCTCAGGTATTTGCTAAACATCAGGCGGTAAACATTACTTTGTCTGCTGGTGTCGCTTGTTATCCTGAGCAAGGCACTACAGCCTTTAACTTAATTCAGGCCGCAGATGAAGCTTTGTATCAGGCCAAAGCGGCAGGCAGAAATCAGGTGGTGATGTGTTAACAGTTGTTGCATCAACCTTTCTCTAAAACAAAAAGGAACCTTATATAACTAAGGTTCCTTTTTAATTTTTTGTCTCGCTTTAGTGATTGTACTTAAAACCCACCACGCAAAGCAGCAATACGTTTTTCCAGCGGAGGGTGACTTAAAAACAGCTCAGAAGTCGCTGGCTTACTGGCAATACCAAAGGCCATCATTGAACCTTCCAACTGACTTTCGTGGTTGTTACGCAGACGCTCCAGCGCAGCAATCATTTTATTGGCACCGACCAATTTCGCAGCACCCGCATCAGCACTGAATTCACGTTTACGGGAGAACCACATGACTATAATGCTAGCCAGTACGCCAAAGGCCATTTCCAACACAAACACTGTCATCATATAGGCGAAACCATTGCCACCACCGCCTTCTTCATTGCGGTTACCGCTGATAGCACCAGCTATTAAACGGGCAAAGAAAATAACAAAGGTATTCACCACACCTTGAATAAGCGTCAGCGTTACCATATCGCCATTGGCTACGTGAGATACTTCATGCGCTAATACGGCTTCCACTTCCTCTTCACGCATATTGCGCATCAAACCTGTGCTGACCGCCACTAATGCATTGTTGCGGCTTGCACCTGTAGCAAAAGCATTCATTTCAGGAGAATCGTAAATAGCGACTTCAGGCATACCAATACCGGCCTGCTGAGCCTGACGACGCACTGTATCAAACAACCATTGTTCAGTGGCGTTACGTGGCTGAGTGATCACTACAGCACCGGTCGAGCGTTTGGCCATCCATTTCGACATAAAAAGTGAAATGAAAGAACCACCAAAACCAAATACTGCTGCAAACACCAACAAGCCGCCTATGCTACGGCTATCAATGCCCAGCACTTTAAAGACGATGCTAAGTACAATACTTAACACCAACATCACCGCCAGGTTTGTGGCAAGGAACAGTATAATTCGCTTCATAGATACCTCGTTTATTAAGCTACTGCGTGAGCGTGTTGACGTTTCAGGGTTGCTTTTGCAGCAGTCTGGCCGGTTTTTATGCAAGGCAGAAACTGCGCAGTGTAGTTACTCTACATAAGCAGGTTCTAACGCAGCAGAAAGGCCGGCCAGGCGCTACCCTTCGGGTTCGTCTGGCGGCGCCTTGCTCATTGTCACTCGTCACTTATTTAGAACCACTAAACTTCGCTCCTCGTTTCGCGATCAAAGCGGCGCCAGAGCGAACAAAATTCAATCTCGAAACGTTAACACGCTCACTTACTATATGGCTTAGAAGCCGTTTTTCAATCAAAGTGCGACAAGCAATTGTAAATAAAGATGAATGGCGCTTTCGGTGCGATGTGTCACATCTGTTTGACTAAAGCTGAAGCAAGAGAGGTATTGATCTGTGGTTCAGACTGATAAGGCAAAACACCAAGGCAAGGTGCTGCTAACTTTTGTTGCAAATAGCGAATATTTTCTTGCTGATACGCCATATCCGGATCAATACAATTAGCCACCCAGCCCAGCAGTTTCAGGCCAGAGCGTTCAATTTCGCGCTCCGTCAATAAGGCATGGTTTAAGCAGCCAAGTTTCATCCCGACCACCAATAGCACTGGCAATTGCTGATCTATCACCCAATCTGCCATAGTTGATTTGTCATCCAAGGGTAATAACCAACCACCAGCACCTTCCACTAAAGCTATATCAGCATCCGCATTTTGGAGTTTTTGTAACTCATTGCTCAGAACGGCAGGCTCTATACAAAGCCCGGCCTTTTCAGCCGCCAAATGCGGCGCTACTGCATCGTTCAGGCAATAGGGATTGACCAGATCATAGCTAAGCGGCTCTGTCACATGCTGCTGCAGTTGCAAAGCATCGGTATTAAAACCTGTATCATCGACTCCGGCTGCGACCGGCTTTTGCGCCACAGTACGATAACCCAGAGCTTTTAGGCCTTGTAGCAAAGCCACCGCAACATAAGTTTTTCCTGCATCTGTATCTGTGCCTGTGATAAAAATCGTCTGCATGAGTTTATTCTTCTGTTATGACTCAATGTGTTGCTTGGTCAGGGTCAGGTACAACACCTGATAACTGGCGCTGATTTGACCATCAATGCAACGGGATGGATAAGCCTGCTGCACTTTTTGCCAGCTTTGTTTGCCGGTTAAGGCTTTATTGCGGCCTTGGGTCACTGTATTGGCACCTAAATCTTTCAGTTCCCGCGCCAAAGCCAGCACATCCGGATACTCCAATTGCACCAGTTCAGTCTGCAGTTGCATGCCAAGCTCTGGATACTGCTGTTGTAACTGCTGATAAAAATCCAAAGGTAAAAACTGATTGATATGCTGATGACCGTCGACCAACGACCAGGCCTGTTTAAATTCCTGCAAGGTGCCATCGAGCAAGGTACTGATCACGGCTGAACCACCAGGCTTTAACACACGGAGGATTTCCTGCAGTACTAGTTGAGGCTGCTCGCACCACTGAAGCATCAGGCTGGAAAATACTCTGTCTATGCTTTCACTCGCGACAGGTAAAGACTGAGCATCCGCCTGAAACATCAAAGTGGCCTGTTGTGCTGCGCAAGTTTTTTGCAGCATGTCAAAACTTAAATCCAGTGCTATTAAATCAGCGCAGTGCTGTTTTAGCTTGGGATGAAACCAACCTGGGCCAGAACCTAAATCCAGTAACAATCCAGCCGTTGGTGTTAATAAACTCAGGGCTTTAGCCGCAACCAGGCGTTGCAGCCGTGCCGCCTGTTCATAACTCTCACGCGCACGGCCAAAATGGCGGGCAATGTCGTCCGTCAATGCCAAAGCATTCATATCAATTGCTCCAGCTTTTGTACTAAAAAGTGAATATCGTCACTCTGATGCATAGCAGATAAAGTAATACGTAACCTTGCGCTGCCCTGTGGCACTGTCGGTGGCCGTATTGCGCTGAGCCAAATACCTTGTTTTTTCAGGGAAGCACTAATTAACATGGCTTTGTCTGAATCGCCAATAATCAGCGGTTGTATGGCAGTGCTCGATGGCAATAAAGTCAAACCAGCGCCAGCGGCCAGAGTTTTAAATAGCTGAATGTTGTCATTCAGTTTATCTCTGCGCCACTCTTGGCTGCGGCTTAACTCCACAGAAGTTTTCATCGCCCAGCACAAAGCAGGCGATAACGCTGTGCTGTAAATATAATGCCGTGCAAATTGGCGTAAATAATCAATGACTGTGGCTGAACCTGCCAAAAACGCGCCCTGACCTGCTAAGGCTTTACCAAAGTTCGCCATCAGGCAGAGCATATCATTGGGTTGAAGCCCCTGCGCATCCCAGCTACCTTTGCCCTCTTTGCCAAGCACACCCAAAGCATGAGCATCGTCCAGCAGCAAATCCGCTTTATTTATTGTGCAAAGCGCAGATACAGCGCTGAGATCCGGACTATCACCATCCATACTAAATACGCCTTCAGTCACCACTAAAGCTGAGGGGGAACGTTGTAATAACATCTCAAGCGCAGCTAAATCCTGATGTGGAAATCTTTTGTAAGAGGCATCGCTAGTGAGTGCAGCATCAATCAAAGAGGCATGACAGAGTTTATCCAACAGCAGATGGTCAGTTTTATCGGCTAAATGCTGCAGCATCACCTGATTGGCGGCAAAACCCGAGGAAAACAGCAATACATCGTCCACACCCAGCCAGTCACAAAGTGCATCAGACAAAGCGCGGTGCGCATAATGAAACCCGGTCACCAAAGGTGAACCTGAGCTGCCGACGCCAAATCGTTCAGCCCCTTCTGCCAAAGCATTTATAAGCTTTGGCTCAGTAGCTAAACCCAGATAGTCATTACCGGAAAAATTTAGATACGCGCCCTGCTTATTTTGCAGCAAACGGCCCTGATAGGAATCAATAGCCGGATGCTGTCGATACAAGCCAGCTGCTTTGCGATCGGCGATCTGCTGCGCAAAGCGCTGTAACCTGTCCATCACTAAACTTAAACCGCGCTATGGAACAATGAAGGGGTATTTTGCTCTTTAATGGCATCGGCTAAAGCCGCTTCATGGGCTTCGTCTGATACATCGTGGCGCTGCTCTGGATTGATACCGAGCTTAGCGAATAACAACATATCGGCATCAGCTTCCGGGTTTTCTGTAGTCAGTAATTTATCGCCGTAAAAGATTGAGTTCGCACCAGATAGGAAACACAGCGCCTGCATTTGCTCATTCATGCGAGAACGGCCAGCAGATAAACGCACATGGCTTTGCGGCATCATGATACGCGCCACCGCTATGGTGCGGATAAACTCAAAGCCATCTAAGTCATCGACGTTTTCCATAGGTGTGCCCTGCACTTTCACCAGCATATTAATAGGCACACTTTGTGGGTGCTCTGGCAAATTCGCCAGCTGCATTAAAAGTGCGGATCTGTCGTTTGCCGACTCGCCCATGCCCACTATGCCACCACAACAGACTTTCATACCGGCATCACGCACATGCTGCAGCGTATCTAATCTGTCCTGATAAGTACGGGTGGTAATAATTTCACCATAAAATTCAGGCGAGGTATCCAGGTTATGGTTGTAGTAATCTAAACCAGCCTGTTTTAACTCCTGCGCCTGACCTGCATCGAGCTTCCCCAGCGTCATACAGGTTTCTAAGCCCATTTCTTTGACACCTTTGACCATTTCCATCAGAAAAGGCATATCGCGTTGTTTTGGATTGCTCCAGGCCGCGCCCATGCAAAAACGGCTGGCGCCTTTGTCTTTGGCAGCTTTGGCTTGAGTGAGTACTTTTTCCACTTCCAGCAAACGTTCACGCTCAAGGCCTGTATTGTAATGGCCGCTTTGCGGGCAATATTTACAGTCTTCAGCACAAGCGCCGGTTTTAATCGACAATAAAGTACTGATCTGCACTTCATTGGGTTTAAAAAACTGACGGTGCACCGTCTGGGCCTGAAAGACTAAGTCATTAAAAGGTAAAGCGAATAAGGCGTTTACTTCAGCCAGAGTCCAGTTGTGACGAAGTGGTAAAACTGCAGACATAAAATTCCCCGAAGACAAGCCACAGACAAATTGTGGTCTTTTAAATTTTCCGTTAGTCTATCGGCCCTTAGCGCCATGTCAACGCCAACCAGTTCACAAAGTTTACTACAGGCTAATTTATGATCATCAATCTTGAGTTTGACCGTCAGCATATCTGGCATCCATACACCTCGTTAAGTAAACCTTTGCCTGTGTACCCTGTGGTCAGCGCCCAAGGTTGTGAACTAATGCTGGAAGATGGCAGAACCTTGGTCGATGGCACTTCGTCCTGGTGGGCTGCTATCCATGGCTACAATCATCCGGAATTAAACCAAGCTCTGGTGGCGCAAAGCCAGAAAATGAGCCATGTGATGTTTGGCGGTATTACCCACCAGCCTGCGGTGGACTTGGCGGTGTTATTGCTGCAGATGGTGCCAGAGGGTTTAAGCAAAGTGTTTTTTGCTGACAGTGGCTCTATTTCTGTCGAAGTAGCAATCAAAATGGCGCTGCAATACTGGTTAGGTTTAAATCGTCCGGAAAAAAGCCGGTTACTGACCATTCAAAAAGGCTATCACGGTGATACCTTCGCCGCTATGTCGGTATGCGATCCTGTGGATGGTATGCATTCGATGTTTAAAGATCAAATCATCCCGCAGCTATTTGCCCCCGCTCCACAAAGCCAGTTTGACGGTGAATTTTTAGCAGCAGATGAGCTGGCTTTGACGGCATTATTTGAGCAGCATCATCAGCACTTGGCGGCTTTTATTCTGGAACCCATATTGCAAGGCGCCGGCGGGATGCGTTTTTATCATCCGGATTATTTAAAACTGGCGCGTAAGCTCTGTGATCAGTATCAGGTGCTGTTGATTGCCGATGAAATAGCTACAGGATTTGGTCGGACCGGAAAATTGTTTGCTTGCCAGCATGCTGGCATCAGCCCCGATATTATCTGTTTGGGTAAAGCTTTGACTGGCGGGTATCTGACGCTCGCAGCGACCCTGTGTAACGATAAAGTCGCGGATGGTATAGCTCAGGGCGTTGTGCCTGCGTTAATGCACGGCCCTACTTATATGGCGAATCCTCTGGCCTGTGCTGTCGCTTTGAAAAGCCTGCAATTGGTACAAAAGAACTATTGGCCAGCACAAGTTGCAGCTATAGAGCAGCAATTAAAACTGGAGCTTGAACCCTGCCGAAATTCACCTTATGTAGCCGATGTGCGGGTACTGGGTGCTATTGGGGTGGTGGAGATGAAACAGAATATCGATGTCGCAGCCATGCAAAAAGCTTTTGTTGAACTGGGAGTCTGGATCCGGCCTTTTGGCAAACTGCTGTATTTAATGCCGCCTTATATTATTAGTAAAACACAGCTTTCTAAATTGACCTCTGCACTTTGCCTTTTGAGCCATCAGGCGCAGCAGAAGGATATCCAGGCATTACCCGGAGCCTGAGCCGTCAATCAATAGTTGAAAATATAAATAACACCACGGCGCTTAAAAACAGCAGAAAAAACAAGTTTAAGCGCCAGCCATCGTCGCTGCGTCTGTTGCGAAACTGATGCAGTACTAAAGTAGCTGCAGTAAAGACCAGACACCAGCGTACTAATACTTCCAATTTCACCACCAGCTCTTTATCCCATTCCTGTTCAATTGGAATGCCCCAGTACTTCACCAACCCACTGTTAAACTCAGGTTTAGCCAAATGCGCCAGTGCCAGACCCATGATCAGTAAAAACCAGGCGGCCAAATTCAGCATGGCCAACAGCAACATCAGCCAATCTGCGCCTTTACGGCGCTCTTTTGGCTTAAGATCGGGCTCTGAAGCGTTCATTTTAGAATTCCTCACAATTTTTACTTGTGTTCAGTCTTTGCCTCAGTATGATGTCTGCTTTTGGGTTTTTACAGTTTCTTAAGTAAGTTGGAGCAGGTTGCATGACGCATGCAGTAATCAAAGATGTGCTGTCTGGCCAGTATCAGGTTGGCGATACAGTCACAGTAAAAGGGTGGATCCGCACTAAGCGTGATTCCAAAGCCGGGATTTCATTTTTAGCCGTGCACGACGGCAGCTGCTTTGATGCAGTTCAGGCCGTTGCTCCGGCTGATCTGAATAATTACGAAAACGAAATTAAACGTCTGACGACAGCGTGCTCTGTCATTGTGACTGGCACTATTGCCAAATCAGAAGGCCAGGGCCAGGCTTTTGAAATCCAGGCGTCTTCTGTTGAAGTCGTTGGCTGGGTTGAAAACCCAGACACCTACCCTATGGCACCAAAACGCCACAGCATGGAATACTTGCGTGAGCAAGCGCATTTACGTGCCCGTACTAACATGGTTGGTGCTATCACCCGAGTGCGTCACTGTTTAGCTCAGGCTATTCACCGTTTCTTCCATGAACGTGGTTTCTATTGGATCAGCACCCCTATCATTACGGGTGCAGACGCCGAAGGCGCTGGTGAAATGTTCCGTGTCAGTACACTGGATCTGGAAAACCTGCCACGTGACGACAAAGGTGCTATTGATTACAAACAGGATTTTTTCGGTAAAGAAACTTTTCTGACGGTATCAGGCCAGTTGAACGTTGAAACTTATGCCTGTGCTTTGTCTAAGGTCTATACCTTTGGCCCAACGTTCCGTGCTGAAAACTCAAACACTACCCGTCACTTAGCTGAGTTCTGGATGATTGAACCAGAAGTAGCTTACGCTGAGTTAAAAGACGTAGCGCAGCTGGCTGAAGACATGCTGAAGTTTGTGTTT